>JBNGDP010000086.1:0-5343 GCA_049975345.1 Oceanipulchritudo sp.
GCGCTGGCCCGGGTCTTCGCGGCTGAAGCCGCTACTCGAAGGCGGACGCTTCGCGGCTGAAGCGGCTACTCGAAGGCGGACGCTTCGCGGCTGAAGCGGCTACTTGGAGGCGGGCTGGACCATGAGGCGGACGAAGACGCGGCTGGTGTTGGGGTCGGGCAGGGGGAGGGAGAGGGTGCGCAGGACGGTGCCGTCGGGGAGGGGGGATTCGGCGATCAGCTGGAGGGCGGGATCGTCGAGGGGGAAGGGGGACCAGTCGGTGAGATCGGCGCTGACGAGGATGGCGGCGGAGACCCCTGAAGCGGCTGGGTCGAGGCGCAGGTCGAGGGCGAAGCGGCCGGGGCCGGCGTCGAGGGAGTGGAAAACGATGGGGGCGGCGCGGCTGGCGGGGCTGAGGGGATCGGTGCCGGTGAAGTATTCAACGAGCCAATGGAGACCGTCGCGGTCGGAATCATCGGCTGGGGGCGGGCCGGCGTAGGCATCGAAGAGCCACTGGTCGAGCGGGTGGTCGAGGAGGGTGATGACGACCTGCGCCGGCGAGCCAACGGTGTAGCGGCTGGAGGCGGCGAGGTCGACGACGAGGGACTCGGGGCCCTCGGGAACGCCATCAGCGAGTGGTTGTAGTGAAAACTCGATACCTGAAGCGCGGGCGGGAAGGACGGCGAATCCGGGGATGAAATCGCCGTCGCCGCCGTCGGAGGAGGCGGAGCCGGAGAACACGAGGGCGAGCGGCAGGCCGAGGCCGGGGGCGTGCGAGGCGGCGACCGACCATGTGGCGGTATCGCCGCCAAACTCGGCGGCGGTGGCATCACTGGAATTCAGGGTGAGGGTGGGCGCGACCGGCTGCAGGGGGGCGGCGGAGAGCAGGAGATTGTCGACGCGTGAATCCGGGAGTCCGGGAATGGCGGACAGGGCGACGAGGATGTAATCGTAGCCATCGCCAAAATCAATGGCGAAGGAGAAGTCCTCCCATGTATCGGGCGAAAAGCCCGTGCGGGACAGGTCGCCGAGATAAAGGGGCGCATCAAAGCCGCCCCCGGAGGGATTATCGGTGCTGGTGACGGCGGCGAGCCTTGCGTCGACCTCGGCGGCGGTGCCGTTGTAGCCCCAGACCTTGAGGCGCATTTTCAGATCGGGATTATAGACCTGCAGGTTAAGGAGGCCCGGCCCGGTGGTGGCGCGGGCGTCGTGGATGAGCTGGAGGGCGGAGCCCTCGTTGCCACCGGAGGCGGACAGGGCATCATCTGTGTTATCGGCACCGGCGACGATCTGGGTAAAGGTGCGCAAGGAGGAGGGGTTGACGAACCAGCCAGCATCCGCCTGTGCGGTTTGAATGACCACGCCAAATCCGAGGCTGCCGGCCGGCGCGGATTCAAAACCCGGATCGGTGAGGAGATTTGCGGCGAGGGCGGGATCGGAAACGGTTGGCAGGGGGTCATAGTTCAATTCACGCTGCAGGGCGCCCCCGAGTTGCACGTTGTCGAGGCGGAGGGTGACGACCGTGGAGGGGCAGCCAAAGGCGACGACGAGGTAGTCATAGCCGGTGCCGAAATCGGCCGGGAGCGAGAAGCGCTTCCACGTATCGGCGGGCGTGTCGCCCGGATCGAGGGTGCCCGAGGCGATCAAGCCGTCGAAACTGCCACCGGACGGGCTGTCGGTGTTGGTGATGGCGGCGATTTTGCCGTCGACGGTGGCGGCATTGCCATTGTAGCCCCAGACCCGGACTTGCACGAGGGAACTGGGATTAAAGGCATCAAAGGTCAGCCAGCCCGTGCCGGTGGTGGCGCTTCCATCGTGCACAATCTGAAGAAGGCTCCCTTCGCTGGCGCGCACGGCCTCGATCGCGTTCTGCGGGAATCCCCTGCCAAACCCGATGTCGGTAAAGGCGCGCGGCCCGGCGTTTACGAACCAGCCGAGGCCGGCGTGCGCCGTCTGGATCTTCTCGTTGAAGGCAAGGGTGAAGGATTCCTCCTGCAACTCGAATCCCGAATCGACAAGGAGGTTTCCGGCAAGGCCGTGCGGCAGCAGGGCGAGATTGCCAAACTGGAAGGGGCCGCGCTGTTCAGGGGTGGTGCTCACCCACACCTGCCATGCGTCGAGCGCGCCGCCGTCATCGTTGTCGCACACGGCGACGTCGAGGCCAAGGGATGCGGGAAAGCTGGCCGGCGGCGCGTCGAAATTGCTCCACGGCACGAACAGCTCGGCGGTGTAGCCGCCGGTGACCGGCACCACCGCAGCCACCATCCCCGTGGCGCGGCCGTTGGTTTCGCGCAGGCTGCCGTCGGCGCCGATGATGATCTCGCGGTCGTTCGCATTGAACTCGCTCTCCCGGCGGTGCAGGCCGTCGATGTAGACGACAATGGCATCGTCGTGAAAATCCTCGCCGGAGTCGTTCACCAGCGCGTCATCGGTGACCGCGAAGGCGAAGTAGAGCCCGATGGCGTCGTAGCGAACATCGAATACAGCGGTGTTGTCGACGGTTCCCGCGAGCGCGAGGTTGGCACTGGCTGCGAGGTCCCAGAACGGCTCGTCCAGCTCGCCGTCCAGCGCCGGCGGGGCGGTGAGCGGGCCGACCTGCAGGGTGGCGGTTTCCGGCGCGATCACCGGCACGGCCACTTCGCGGTCGACCTGTGATGGCGCCACCGGATTGCTGTCGGTTGCCCGCAGCACCACGCGGTAGTTGCCGGGGACGCCCCACGGTGTGCCGGACAGCTCGCCGTTGGGCGACAGGGCGAGGCCATGGGGTAGTTGGCCTGCGGATACGCTCCAGGTCACCCCGCCCACGCCGCCGCTGCGCTGCATCTGCTGGCGCGTGGCGGCGCCCTGCGGGATGGCCGCGATCACTTGCGTCTCGACGACCGGCAGATTGTCCGATGCGATCATCAGGATCAGGTCGCGGTCGGCGGTGAGGCCGCCCGCCTGGGCCTGCACCGTGACCGGAAAGATGCCGTTCTGCGTCGGCGTGCCGGAAAGCACGCCGGTGGCGGACAGGCTCAGGCCGGCCGGCAGCGCGCCGGCGCCGAGGCTGAAGGTGGCGCCGCCAGCCGGCTCGGTGGTGAGTGTGACAGAGTAGGGCGCGTTTTCAAGACCACCGGGCAGGCTCGGGGTGGAAATCACCAGCGCCGGCGCGCGGCCGGAGAGCGGGGTACGCTTGACCACGTGCCACGCCGCCGCCTCGATCTGCGCGGCCACCTCCGGCGCGAGGGAATCATACGGCGAGAAGCGCGTGATGCCCTGCGGGCTTTCATCCAGCAGCGTCGCGTAGTAGCTTGTCATGACAATGTAGTCGCCGACTGTCGGGTAGTGCCAGCCGTCCTGGTACACCTGGTTGATATGCGTGAAGCCCGGCACCATGCCCGCCAGCATGCGCTGGTGCAGTTCCCAGAACACATGCCCGACCGGCACCATGCGTACGGTGGCCGCCGGCCGGCTGTTCTGCAGCGCGCGCGTGAAGTCCTCGAACCAGTCGGCGTTGCGCGCCGCGTCGCCGATGACGTCGCGGTCCGCCAGCCAGTCACCCGCGTCCCAGCTGTTGCTCTGGGAATTGAGCGCTTGCGCGTAGACGTAAATGAAGCCGTCCGGACTGTTGACGCGGAACAGGTCGAGGAGTGCCTGCGCGGCCGGCAGCTCGGTGGCGAACGCGCTGAACGGCTGCAGGCTCAACGCCTCCCAGGTGTAGTTGGCGAAGGCTTCCGGATACTGCCCGTACGGGCTGATGGTGAAGCCGCTGTCAGGGTTGTCCACGTGCCATGCCAGCGAGGCGCCCGGAATCGAGTCCTTGCCGATCACGAACGGGTTGCCGTTGGCGATGACAAGGTCGCGGAAGTCGGCGTGGTTGATCTGGTCGCTGACTGAGTTGCCGATCATGTACAGGCTGGCGGTGGAGGCGCCGGCCGGCAGTACGGCAAGCAGCAGGGATGCGAGTATGGTGAACAGGGATGAAGGGAATGGGAGGCGCATGCTATTGGGTGGTGATGCGGTAGAAGACCGCGTTGGTGAGCGTGGAGAGGTCGATGTTGTAGGTGGCGATGCCCTCGCTGAAGGTCGCCGGAAGGATGTTGAGCGGAATGGCGCTCCAGTTCACCAGGTCCGGCGAGGTCTCCAGAATCACTTCGGTGGCGCCGGTGTGGACAAGGCTGGTGAACGTAAGGATACGGTCCGAGCCGATGCGGCCCATATCGAAGATGTTGGCCAGATCCGGATCGCCCGGTATGGCCGGCACGCCGGTCAACTCGGCAAGGGCCGGGCCGCCGGCGCCGAGCGGCTCGGTGGCGGTGATCACGCTCCAGATGGTGTCCTGGATGGCGGCGATCAGGGTGGCGTCGGCCGCCGCGTCGAATTGCTCGTAAATGGCCGCCACCTGGGCGGGCGTGACGGTGCCTGGGTGCGTGCCGGTGATGCAGGCGGTGATGGTGGCAGCGGCGATGTAGGCGCCGATCGTGCCGTGACCCGGACCACCGTGCGGCGAGTCGTTCATGTGCACGTTGTCGGCATAGATGTTCTTGATGCCGTGTGCCCGCACAAACGCGAACGGTTCGCCCGCCTGCGCCCATGTCGTGTCCTTGTTGGCCGGATCCGTGTAGAAGATGCGTGTCGGGTGCGATGAGGCCGCACTGTTGAAGCGCGCGGTCTGGAAATATTCGCCGTTGCGGTTCAGGTGGGCGGCAAATCCCAGCGCGTCCGCCGTGTCCGCACGGATCTGTTTGTCCAGCTCATACAGGACCGTGGCCACCGGGATCAGCAGCACCGGCCGGCCGGGATCGACCGGCACCCCGCCGGTCGCCGCGCCGGGCACGGCCGCCATCAGATGCGCCATGTAGTCCCGGTTGGGCATGGTCGAGCCCGGCGATGACGCCCCCGGCAGGTAGGCCGCCTCGTAAAATTCGCCGTAGGTGTAAAAGCCGTCGCCGTCCGGGTCGGCCGCCCGCTCCTCGATCCCCGTCCCCTTCAGGCGTGGCCACGCCACGTACACATGAAACTGCCGCGCCGCGAGGCTGCCACTCGGGTTGGCCGCCGTCGCAAAGCGGAGGAAATTGTTGATCGCCTCCGCGTCCCCCATGGTGTCCCCGACCGTGGCCACATGGCTCTGGTACGGCTGCAGCAACACGGTATCCCACGTGTAGTTGCCGTAGGTCGCCACGCCGCCCGTGACCAACCCGCCCTGCAGCGCGTTCGGATAGTCGCGGTACGTCGAGCGGTTGATGTCCGTTGTGTTGATCGCCACCTCAAGGAAATTGATTGTCCCCACGGTCAGGTTCCAGTGGTCGCGCAGGTTCACCCCGCCCGACAGCTGTGTGCCGTGGTTCAATTCGTGCCCCGCCGCCTGGAACAGCTCCCGTACCC
>JBNGDP010000086.1:5353-16302 GCA_049975345.1 Oceanipulchritudo sp.
CCACCCCAGCCGGTCCTGCGAGATCCCCAGCGTCAGGCTGTTGCCGATGAAGTACACGTCGTACGACGGCTTCGCCCCCAGACACAGCACCCCCAGCATGCCCACACAGGCCGCCCGTTTCAGTTTCGTCCTCATCCCCAACAGATCGCTTGAAAATTTTCCCGACAACAATCCTTGCCCTTTCGATGCGCATCGAACAGGATGCGGGGCGACATGGCAAGGGTGACGGTGACGGATGTGGCGAAGGCGGCTGGGGTGGCGTACAGCACGGCGTCGATCGCGTTGCGCGGGGTGGGGAACGTGGCGGCTGGGACGCGTGAGCGGGTGCTGGCGGCGGCGCAGCGGCTGGGGTACCAGGCGAACCCGGCGGCGGCGGCGCTGGCGAGCCAGCGGAAGGCGTCGCGTGCGGTGTCGCGGCGGTTCAGCCTGGCATGCATCTCGGGGGCGGCGGGCTGGCAGGACGGGCTATGGCGCGGGGTGGACGAAGGGGCGCGCGCGTTCGGGTACGGGCTGGAAAAGGTGCGGTTGACCGGCAAGCTGGACGCGGCGCGGCTTGGCAAACGGCTTTGGAACAACGGGGTGGAGGGCCTGATCGTGAGCGTTGGCCACGACTCGCCGGAGTTCGACTGGGCGGCGCTGGGGCTCGAGCGCTTCGCGCTGGTGCGAATCGGGCGGGTGCTGCCGCAGTTGCCGGTGGCGATGGTGCGAGCCAGCGTGGTGGAGATGGTGAAATGCGGACTGGACGCGATTTTCGCGCGTGGCTACCGGGCGGTTTGGTGTGTGTTGATGCGCACGCCGTCGCAGATCGACGACGACATCCGGCTGGGCGCGCTGTACGCGTACCGGGCGCACCACCTGCCTGCCGGGGCGCGGCTGGACTGGGATGTCCTGGCGGACCCGCAGCATTACCAGCAGCGGCCGGAGGCGCTGCGGGTACGGCTCGACGCGGTGCGGCCTGAGGCGGTGCTGGCGTTTCCGTGGTCGCTCTATTTCAACCTGAAGGAACTGGGCGTACGGATCCCGATGGATCTAGGCTTTGCCGGTCTGCCCAGACCGGAGTCCGGAGAGGCTTCGGCGGGCCCGTTGCCCGTTGCCGGGGTGAGTGCGCGGCGCGCCGAGCAGGGCCAGCGGGCGGTGCACCGCCTGCACCAGCTCATTTTGAGCGGCAAGCGCGGCATTCCCTCCAGCTATGACCAGACGCTGGTCGAGCCAGTGTGGATTGACGGGGAGACCCTGCCCGCGAAGACCTGAGACATGACTTGCAGGTGAACGGATTGACGGGCTGCGGGGATTGCGGGAGTGACGGGGGTGGCTGCAGCGTGTGGCAGTTCCGGTATGAGGAGAGCTGAAGGGAAATGGATAGCGGGCGATTTTGCGGACAGCCATGAGCCAAGCTGGCCGGAGGCTGTCTGGATGGGGCCGTCACAGGCACCGGCCGGGGAGGCCTGGTACCGGCATGTGTTCACTGTGGCGGAGCCGGCGGAGCTGGGGCACGCGGTGGTGCGGCTGAGCGGGCGCCACCGCACGGACATCCACCTGAACGGGCGGCTGTTGAAGCGTTGCGTCCACTGGGTCGGCACCTACGAGGTCGACCTGTGGCACCATTTGAAGGCCGGGCGCAACGTGCTGGCGATCGCGGCGGTCGACAAGGAGCGTTTCCAGCCGTGGGTGGCGCCGGTGCTGTGCCTGCGGGCGGCGGATGGTAGCGACGCGTTCGCTACCGGAGCGGAGGACTGGCGCTGCACGGCGGGACCGGCGCCGGCGGAATGGGCGCAGACCTGGTTCGACGACCGGGGCTGGAGCGGCGCGGTGGCGAAGGAACCGCTGCGCGCCGGCACGCTGCCGGACAAGGGCCCGCGTTCGTTGGTTTTCAGCAGGAGCTTTGAGCTCGAAGCGGCACCACGCTCGGCGCGGTTGCGGGTGACAGGGCTCGGGCTGTACGAGCTGCGGATCAACGGCCGGAAGGCGGGGGACGAGCAGCTGACCCCCGGCTGGACCGAATACGACCGGCGGATCGAGTACCAGGAGTTCGATGTGGGCGGACTGCTGACGGCCGGAGCGAACCGCGTCGAGATCCTCACCGGCAACGGTTGGTGGCTGCTGCACCATCGGGATTTCGCGGCGACGGGGGTGGACCGCTCGCTCAAGGCATGGATGGAACTCGACATCGAGCGGGTCTCGGGGGCGCCGCTGCGCATCGTCACCGATGGGAGCTGGCGGGCCTCACCGTCGGCGGTGTTGATGAACCATTTGTATTACGGGGAGACGGTCGACTGCGGCTCCGAGGAGAAGGAACAGCCTGTTGTGCCGGTGCGGGAACTGCCGGCGCAGGCGCCGCTGGTGCCGCACGCGGCCGAACCGATCCGCTGCGTCGAGCGCATGCGGCCGATCGCGCTGCGCCGAACGGGGTGGGGCAGCTGGATTGTGGACTTCGGCCAGAACATCGCCGGCTGGGTCGAGCTGGAGCCGCCGCGCACCGGCGTCGCGCGGGTGGGCGTACGGCACGCCGAGGAGCTGCGGCCCGACGGCAGCCTGAACACCGACAGCCTGCGCACCGCCCAGGCGCTGGACACCTACCTGCGCCCCGGCCCGGGCAGCGGCCGGCTTGCGCCGCGCTTCACGTATCATGGATTTCGCTACGCGGAGATCCTCGGCTGGCCGGATGATCTGCGGATGGACGACCTGCGCGCCTGCGTGGTGCACGCCGACCTGCGTCCGGCCGGCCGCTTCCACTGCTCGGAGCCGCTGTTCAACCGCCTGTTCGACGCGGTCCGCCGGACCTTCCGCGGCAACTTCCACGCCGTTCCGACCGACTGTCCGCAGCGCGACGAGCGGCTCGGCTGGATGGCCGACGCCGGCAACATTCCCGACGTGGCCGCGCTCTACTTCGACGTCTCGCGCTTCTTCGACAAGTGGGTGGTGGACATGGAGGACGCCCAGGCAAAATCGGGACATTTCCCCGACTTCGCCCCCTCGATGGGGGCGAGCGAGCGCGGCTCCGCGCACGGCGCGCCCGGCTGGGCCGACGCCGGCGTCAAGGTGCCGTGGGAGCTGTATTGCCATTATGGTGACACCGCGCGCCTGCGCGCCCACTATCCCGCGATGCGCCGGCACGTCGAGACCATGATCCGCGAGAGCCGCGACGGACTGTTTCCGTCGACCGGCTGGGGCGACTGGCTCGCCGTCGAGGCATCGCCGGCCGAGCCGGTCGGCACCGCCTATTTTTACCACAGCACGGACCTGCTCGCCCGCGCCGCCCGCGTCCTGGGAAACACGGACGAAGCGGAGCGCCACGCCGGCCTGCTTCAGCGGATCGCGGAGGCGTATCAGCGCGCCTACTACAATCCGGAAAGCGCCACATACGCGAACGGGACGCAGACCATGAACGCGCTGCCGCTGTACATGGGCATCACGCCGGAACACCTGCGCGCGGCGGTGCTGCGCTCGCTCATCGACGACCTGCGCGCGCACGAGCATCACCTGACGACCGGCTTTCTCGGCACCACCTTCCTGTTCGAGGTGCTGGCGCGGGCCGGCCAGCACGAGCTGATCCACACGGTGCTGACGCGGCTGGACTATCCCGGCCACGGGCGGATCCTCAACGCCGGCGCCACCACCATGACCGAGGCGTGGAACGCCTGCCTCGGGGACGATTTCGCCTCCCACAACCACTTCAACCTCGGCGCGCCGGTGGCCTGGTTCATCCGCCACCTTGCCGGCATCCAGCTGGATCCGGAGCGCCCCGGCGGACGGCGTTTCCTGGTCCGCCCGGTATTCCTTGACGCCCTTGACCACGCCGAAGGCGAATGGACCGGTCCCTGCGGGCGAATCGCCTCCGCGTGGCGGCGCGAGTCCGGCGGCCTGCGCCTCGAGGTCACCGTTCCCGCAGGCGCCGCGGCCCTACTGAGCCTGCCGGACGCATCCTCGCCGATCGTGCTTGAACCGGGCACGCGCACTTTCCACATTGGATCCACACACCTGAAGAAGGAACAGAAATGCAATTGCCGTTAAGCGAAGCACAGAAACAGGGCATTCTCGACCGGGAGGGCCACGAGCCCTGCCCGGGCGTTGAAATTGAGTTTGAGAGGGAACTGCGGCCTGAAAGTTTGGGTGAAGGTCCGGGGAGCGACGCGCAAGCGCGCGCGCCACGCCAGTGGGCGACGATCTTCCGTCCGGCTTCGAGCGACGCGCAAGCGCGCGCGCCACGTACGGCGGCGCCCTGCCTGCTGTGCTTCCACGGCGGCGGGTTCCGCATGGGCGACCCGAACGGCAACGGGGCGGTCGCCAAGGTGCTGGCGCTCAAGCTCGGGGTGGTGACCGTGTCGGTGTCGTACCGGCTTGGCACGCCCGAGGCCCCGTCGGGCATTGGCATCCTCGAGGATGCCAGCCACGCATGGAACTGGGTGCAGGAACATGCGGACGAATTGGGAATCGACCCGGCGCGGGTGGCGGTGGAGGGGCAGTCGGCCGGTTGCCTGCCCGCCGGGCACCTCGCGGTCGCCAGCCCGTGGATTGAATTTAAAAACCCGGCCCGCCCGGTGGCCTTTATTTCCGGCTGGGGCCCGCTGGATTTTGTCGCCCGCTGGTATGACAACGGGGAGAACAACGGCGCGGAGGACGCGATTGTCGGGCCCGGCGGCTACGCGCGCCATCCGTCGCTGTATCATCAGCTCAGCGCGCTCGCGCACATCATTCCGGGCCAGAGCAAATTGCCACCGGCGCTGTTCATCTACGGGCGGACCGATCCGGTGGTGCATGCCCGCCAGGGGCGGCTCGGCACCGCCGCATGGGCGGCGGCGGGCGGCTACTGCGAGGAACTCTACCTCCCCAACATCGGACACGGCATCGCCGGAGACAACCGCCCGCAGCGCGAGCACGTGCTGTCCAAGGTGCTGGCCTTCTCCGAGGCGCGCTGGGTGGCGCCGCCCGGGGCCTGGTGAAGCCGCTCAGAGGCAGGGCAGGAACGCGGTGTCGTTCTCGCGCCGGCACCAGGTGCGCAGGCGCTGGCGCATACCGTCGAGGGTGGCGGCGTGGGCGGGATCGGCGGCAAGGTCGCGGGATTCGGCCGGGTCGGTGGGCAGATGGATGAGGGCCTCGCGGCCGTCGGAGACCTTGACGTACTTCCAGTCGGCGTGGACGAGGGTGCGCGAGGTGAGCAGATCGTTGCGGTTGACATAGGCGACCACTGCCTCGTCGCGGCCATGGCCGGGCGCCTGGCCGCGCAGCACCGGCAGCAGGCTGTGGCCGGGCAGGGCGGAATCGGCGGGCACGCCGGCGGCGTCGAGCAGGGTGGCCGGCACGTCGACCAGGCTGACGATGCCGTGGTAGGCGCGCGCCGTCGCGTTCCATGCGGCGGGGGCCTTGAGCAGCAGCGGCACGCGCTGGACGGCGTCGTAGTTGTAGTGACCCTTGAATACGGTGCGCTGGGCGGCGTCCATGTCGCCGTGGTCGCTGCCGACGATGACGAGGCAGTCGTCGTAAAGCCCGAGGCGGCGCAGCTGGTCGAGCACGGCGCCGAGGGAGCGGTCATAGGCGGCGACGCGGTCGCGGTAGACCTTGCGGTAGACCTGGTAGCGCCAGGTGGCGTCGTCGCCGTAGATGGACTGCATGTCCTTGCCCTGGTTGTCGCTGTCGCACCACAGCGCGGGAACCCGGCTGGGATGTTCGGTGGAGTGGGGCAGCGGGGTGGCCGGGTCCGGCTGTTCCGGCACGGGCGCATGCCCGGCCGGGTAGCCGGCATTCGGATCGAAAACGTAGTGGCCGTGCGGCTCGTCGAAGGAGACGAACAGCGCGAACGGCTTTTCGTCCCCGGCATGGCGGGCGAGGAAGTCGCAGGCGAAGTCGCGTGTCTCGGCGTCGGAGAGCGGCCGGTTCGGGGCCTTGTACTCGTCGTGGACGCCCTGCATTTCGTCCCAGCCGGCGACAGCTTGCGGCTCCCCGCCGAGGTGCCATTTGCCGAAGTAGGCGGTGGTGTAGCCGGCGGCCTGCAGGCGCGGGGCGAGCGTGGTCCCCTTCAGGTGGATGCCGTTCTTGATAACCCCGGTCTGGTGCGGGAAGCGTCCGGTCATCAGGCTGCTGCGGCTGGGCGAGCACAGGGGCGTCGTGCAGTAGGCACGCGTGCAGTCCAGCGCGTCCGCCGCGAGGCGGTCCATGTGCGGCGTGGCGAAGAACGGGTCGCGCCGGCCCCATGCGGCATGGTGCTGCTGGTCGCTGAATATGAAGACCAGGTGCGGGCGCCTGGCGGCATGCGGACCATGTATGGGCGTCGTCATGCCGCGACACTCTCGCGACCGGAAGAAGCATGACAAGCCCGGATCGCGGTCAATCCGTTCGCCCTGCCGCTGCAAGGAGAATGACAGGGAAGGGAAGGTGGAGCAATTTGCGCATGTGAAGCAGCCTTTGAAGAGCCAATTTTTTAGGCGTTGGCCAAGTCCACGGCCACCCATAGGGTCGTTGATTCGGTGTTGTGACAGCCTATCGTCGCCAGCGCCCGGTTTTTGCCGCAAAAACCGCCGATCAGGGCATAAAACCAAGGTCATTTTTTGCCTGAATTATTTGCAATCCGCTCCTTGGATAGGTCCGACCCCATCGTTATCATTGGTTTTTAGTCGACAAAACCCACAAAAAACCAATGGTGTTTTGGGTGAAACGTAAGGTAATGCCGGTATTGGCGGGGTGGTTGGGGGCAGGGGGCCGCAAGCCGCTGGTGTTGCGCGGAGCGCGGCAGGTGGGTAAATCGACTGCGGTACGGTTGTTTGCCGAAGAGGCGGGGCTGGATCTGCTGGAGGTGAACTTGGAGCGGCACCGCGATCTGGACGGGGTATTTGGCAGCTTCGATGTGGGGGTGGTGCTGGATAACTTGTCCGCGCTTGGCGGAAAGCGGGTGCATGAGCGCACGTTGCTGTTTTTGGATGAGATTCAGGCCGCTCCGCAGGCCATCGCCTGCCTGCGCTATTTTTATGAGAACCGGCCCGGTCTGCCGGTGATCGCCGCCGGCTCGCTGCTGGAGTTCGCACTGAGCAAAAAGGCGTTTCCGATGCCGGTGGGCCGGATCACCTACCACTACATGCAACCCATGTGTTTCAGCGAGTTTCTCGCCGCAGTGGACCCTGCCGCCCTGGAATGGCTGGACCGCGTCGGCACGGATGCGCCGATGCCTGAGCAGGCCCACAAGCGCCTCACCAAGCTGCAGCGACAGTTCATGCTGGTGGGGGGCATGCCGGAAGCCGTGGCCTGTTTTGCCGCCACAGGGGATTTTGCGCAGGTGGCCAGCATTCAGCAGGGCATCCTCAATACCTGCATCGAGGATTTTGCCAAGTATGCCCGCCAGAAGGACCTGGCCGATTTGCAACGGTTGTTTCGCACCCTGCCGGTTCACCTGGGCCGCAAGACCGTTTATGCCCGGCTCTTGCCTGATTCCACCAGTGCCCATTCGCGGGCTTTGTTGGACCTGCTCATCAAGGCGCAGGTGGCCACTCCTGTTTATGCCGCCGATTGCGCCGGCACACCCCTGCGGGCCGGCATGGATGAACGCCACTTCAAGCTGCTGTTTCTCGATGTCGGCCTTGTCACCCGATTGCTCGGCCACGACATGCTCGATATCGTCAATGCCGACGAGCGCAGCATGGTCAATGAAGGCCCGCTGGCTGAGCAGTTCATCGGCCAGCACCTCTATCTCGACGAGCGGCATGAATCCCCGCCGGAGTCTTTCTATTGGCTGAACTCCGCCAAAAACGCCAATGCCGAGGTCGATTTTGTCGTTGCCCAAGGCCGACTCATGGTGCCGGTAAAAGTCAAGGCGGGTAAAAGCGGATCGCTCAAATCGCTGCACTACTTCTGCGGCATCCGGCACCTTGCCCATGCCGTGCGTTTCGACCTGCTGCCCGCCTCCGTACAGCGCATCCAAACCTCCATCGTCCGCAAAGGCGACGATCCGGTACTGGCCGATTACCAGCTCCATTCGCTCCCGCTCTACGCAGTGGAAAAACTGCCTCAGTTGCTCTCTGCTCTCAGAAGCACCGGGCGGAGGTTTTGCTTGCGTTTAGGTGGTTCTGCGGGAAGACTGATTGATGCAGGATAAGTTCTACGGAAAAACCAAAATGGCTGAACTCGGATCCATTATTGAGCGGGCTGAGGCGATTCAGGGCCGTCTTTTGAGCTGGCGCCCGGTGCGACTGCGCGACTGGTCGCGACAGTGTGTGGTGCCGAAGCGTGGTTTGATTCTGAGCGGACCGCGCGGGGTTGGGAAGACCACCTGGATGTTGTCGCAGGCGGAGGCGAGGCATTTGCTCTATCTTTCGGCGGACAATCCGGTGTTTGCGGGGGTCCCGCTTTATGATTTGATCGAGGCGGCGTATCTGCAGGGCTATGAAGGGGTCTGCATCGACGAGGTTCATTTTGCGGCGGATTGGTCGCAGCACCTCAAGGCGGCCTACGACGCCTTCCCCGGGAAATGTCTGATTGCCAGTGACAGCAGCACGATCGTGCTGAAGAAGGAGATCGCGGATTTGTCGCGGCGTTTTCCGATCCAGACGATGCCGTTTCTGTCATTCCGGGAATACCTGATGTTGGTGACCGACCAGCACATCGAGCCGATTCCGGTGTTTGAATATCCGGCCGATGCGGTGCGTCACCTCTGTCGCACGATCAACGTGCAGCGTCATTTCCGGGAATACCTTGGGGGTGGGTTCAGGCCCTTTTTTATTGAAGGGAGGGATCGCTATCTGGACCGGGTCATGCAGACGGTGCAGAAGGCGATGGAGGCGGACATTCCTTTTCTGGTCCCAATGGTGACGGAAAACCACCTGCGGCTGATGCAAGCGGTGATCGGCTATCTGGCGGTTTCCCCGGTGCCGACGCTGCAGGTCAACTCGCTGTGCCGTGAGTGGGCGATCGGCAAAGAGAAGCTTTATCAATTGCTGGAGGCGATGGAACGGGCGCACTTGATCCGAATCATCCGGCGTCGCAACGACCGGCATGTGCAGTCGGTCGGGGCCAAGCTCCTGCTGCAAGAGCCAGCCATGTATGACTATTTCGGGAGCAATCCCGGGACCCGTCGCGAGGCTTACGTCGCGACCGCTTTCAGTGACGCCGGTCACCGCGTCCATGCCGCCAGTAATGAAAGCCAGTGCGATTTTCTGGTGGATGAGAGAACGGTGGAAGTCGGGGGGCGAACCAAGTCCCGCAAGGCGGCGGATTTCGTGATTGCCGACGATCTCGATCTGCCCGCCGGGCAGCGCCTGCCCCTTTGGCTGCCGGGGTTGGGGTATTGAGCGCTTCGGGGTCGGACCTCCAGAAACCGGTTTTCATGAAACAATATGCGCCAGACTCCCCGATTGTATTTCGGCGACACCGGACTTGCGTGTCATTTGCTGGGACGGAGCGCACCTGAACAGCTGCTCCGGCATCCCTCGCGGGGGGGGCTTTTCGAGAATTGGGTGTTATTGGAGTTCCTGAAAGCGCGGTCGGCGCAGGCCTTGCCGGACAACGCCTACTTTTGGCGGACCCATGAAGGCGTTGAGGTGGATTTCATTTTTGACTTCGGGCCGACCTGCCTGCCAGTCGAGTGCAAATCCGGAATGACGATCGCCTCGGATTGGACGCAGTCTTTGGACAAGTTTGTCGGCTGGGCGGGCAAGGCCGCCGAGAAGCCGGTGGTGATCTACGGGGGCGGGGAGAGCCGGAAGACCAGCCGGGCCACGATCACTCCCTGGGACCGGATTCACGAGTGGACGGAACCGAAAGCGGGCAAAGGCAAATGCTAAAGATTTGCCGGGATGCGGGGGTGTGAATAGACCAACCGATGGGCATGCCCCGTGCATCAGGATGTGCGGGGATCCGGTCCGGAAAGGAGCTCCTGCAGGACTTCCCGCATCATCAGTACGGTGACGATGCGGGTCGGCCCGACGGATTGCCCGAAAAGGTGGCCGAAGTCCCGCTGGTCGCCCGTGACCAGGTAATCGCAGCGGGCGCGGACGGCGGTCGCCAGAATGGGCCGGTCCTTATCGGCGATGCGCACCGGTACGGGCGCGTCGCAGCTTTGCACAATGGCGATGCGCGCAGCCAGTTCCCGCAGCCCGCCCGCGCAGTGCGGCCGCTTCAGCAGGATGTTGCGCGCCGCCTCCGCCAGGGCGTAGTCGGAACTGGCCGCCACGCCCTTGTCCGCGAGAAAGCGCACGAAGCGGTGCACCTGCGACCGGTCATCGGCCGCCGAGAACAGGATGTTGGCGTCAAGAAACACCTTCACGGCGGGCGTTCTCAGGGGATACCCAGTTCATCGAGCATGTTGCCGATCGCCGCATCGTCGCGCTCGAATTCCCGGATCCGCTCCTCGGTGTACAATTCGACCGGCATGCTCACCGCCGGCCGCAGCAGGATACCGGCGGCGGTCTCCTCCACCAGCAGTTCGTCGCGCTCCCGCAGCCCGTAGCGCTTGCGCACTTTCGCCGGCAGCGTCATCACCCCGCGCCGGCCCAAGGTCACCTTTTCCGTCATGCTTACAGGATGACCGAATTACGGGCATTCTGTCAACCGTTGGCCGCTTGTTGCGTCGATTTGTATGGATTTCGATCCTGCGGACGGATAACGGGCAATCATTCCTGAAAGGAATACGCAGAAAAGGAATGAAAACAGGGTCGGACCTCCTTAACCCAATGATTCACATTAGATTAGTGAAGTTTTAACCGTTTAAATAATGCTTAACAGCAGCTTTTTTATGGTTTCTCGCTGTTTCCAGTGGGTAATTGCCTTTCACCCCGAGCACCCAGCCAAATGACAGGACACCTTTTGCGGCCCGTTAGGGTCGCTTCGATAGTAGCCTCGGTCGACCACGGCTATGCTAGGTGCGTCGCTACGCGCCGCAGACTCACTCAACCAGTGCTTGCTAATATATATAGGTTCATCGTGGAATTTTGTGGAAATTTCATCGCGTCGGACGGTGCGTCTAGACG
>JBNGDP010000087.1:0-16127 GCA_049975345.1 Oceanipulchritudo sp.
GCCCAGGCCCGACCGAGGCTCAACGAGCCGACGGAGGCCTGGGATGCCGGAATCCCACAAATCCCACGCGCCCTGAAGGGGCGCGACAAACCGGGAGGCATCGTCTGCAACGGGTTGCGCCCCTTCAGGGCGCTAACCAATTTCCCATATCCCATCCCCAGGCCTCAGGCGGCCTTGCAGGCCACCATCGGCGCTGGGCTATTTCTGGTGGCCCTTTGGGCCGTAACGTTTGGTCAGCAGGCGCCCGTTGAGCTTTCGCGGGAAACCATACTGATCCCGGCCCGCTACCTGAATTTGACTGTTTTGCGGGCTTCCTCCGGATCCTTCCAATATGCAGGCTTGCGGCATGAAACCTGAATCCACTATTTTTGGCCTGATGAAAGCGAAGTTCACCGCCATCATCCGCAAGGAGGAGGACCAGTTTGTTGCCCTTTGTCCGGATTTGGATATCGCCAGTCAGGGCAACAATCAACGTGAGGCCCTCGACAATCTGCGCGAGGCGGTGAGCCTGTTTTTGGAAACTGCCTCTCCCGCCGAGGTGGAAGGTCGGCTCTCGGATGAATCTTGGATCACCCAGTTCGAGGCCGATTATGCCACCACGTAAACACTTCTCCGGAGAGGAAACCTGTTCACTTCTGAAACAACATGGATTTGCTGAGGTCCGGCAGAAGGGCAGTCACCGGATCATGCAGCGGTCTTCGGATACAGGAACAATAACCGTTCCCGTTCCCTTGCATAAGGATCTCAAGCCCGGAACATTGGCCAGCGTTATTCGTCAAAGCCAGCTGGACCGATCCCTGTTTGTCGAGTAAGCCTTGCCCCTCCCGGCCGGTACCTGAATTTGACTGTTTTGCGGGCTTCCTTGATTTGCAGGTGGCGACGAATATAGCCGCATGGTGGAGAGGCAATATCGACGGATTCTGTCGGAAGAAGCAGAAGTTGCCGTTGAATTCACCACTTTAAGGGCGTGGCGGATATCATCGTAAATCTGTTTGATTGAAAAATCTTGCCTTTGTTCCCTTTTAAGGAGTTAAATAGGAGGCATGGATTACATGGCTGTCAGTGAATTGAAGCGTTCCAAGAGCCTTTGGAGCCGCCTTTCCGCATCCAAGGAACTCGTGCTCACACGTGATGGAAAGCCGGGCGCCCTCATGGTGGAGATTTCACCAGAGAACCTTGAGCAGGTGGTATCGGTGGTTAGGCGTGCACTGTTTTCAGAGGCCGTATCTCAAGCCCGTCAACGGGCTGAAGGAAATCCGGAGTTGGAGGAAGAAGTAACAAAAGAAATCGAAGCGGCCAGGGGATGAAGGAAATCGTTCTCGATACGAATGTCCTCATTTCAGGTTTACTCTCCGCGCAGAATCCACCCGGACGCATTGTAGATGCGCTTAGAAATGGTGCGATTCGCTTGATTGCCGATGATCGTATCCTTTCGGAGTATCGCACCGTGCTGCGTCGACCCTACTTCGAGCGCTACATCAAAGCGATTGAGCGCGAATGGATGATTGAGTTTTTGAGTCGTGATTCGCGCATCGTGGTCTGCGACCAGGTATTCGATGATCTGCCGGACCCCAAGGATGCCTGCTTCCTTGAGGTGGCATTCAACGCCGGTTTGCCGTTGGTGACCGGAAATGTGAAGCACTTCCCATTGGAGAAAAACAGAGGAGTCAAGGTGCTCACTCCGGCGGAATTTGTTGAACGGAGTCTCGTTCGCCGGAAGTAGTTCTCTCCTACGGGTTTTATGTCTGCAACTTATCCCACGCTTGCAGGACCCGGCGATACAGTTCTGAACTGTAGACTAAGGCTGCTGTGGTTTCGATGTTTGGGAAAACTGGGGTGCAGAATGGCTCCATGGATTGAGCTTTGCCGAAGCCTTGTGCTATGCTATTACCGACATTGAGGAACACTATGAAATCTACATCTTCCAGTTCAGAAAGAAAGCGGCCGGAAACGGTTAAGCACTCGGTGAAGGTCAGCAGCCTGACCGAGGAGCAGCGGGTCCTCGCCTTTCTGAAAAAGCAAGGCTTTCGTCCAATGACCAAGGCGGAAAAGAAGCACCTTGCCGCCATCGACTGCCTCGGCATACCGGAGGAATAAGCGCCGGCCGATGAGTCGGCGCTTCAGCGCCGGTTGCGCCCACGCGGGGATCAGTCAAATTCACGTAATCCCCAAACTTGCCAGGATGGTATTCAGAGAATCCAAGTTCTGGCTGGAGCCTGAAATTTCCCTCGCAAAGCGACGCGGGATTTCAGATAAAGACCTCGGGAACATCCGGAAAATTCTGAATGAGCACAAAAACACATTCAAGCAAGCATGGCGATTCCATTTCGGTGATCCGTGTTGAGCGGATCGGGACCGGGGGCATCGAGCTGCAACTGGATGGCCGTTCCTACCAGCTTCCCTTTTCGCACTTTCCCTGGTTTGCGGGAGCGGATCCGGCGGCGGTCCACAATGTTGTGCGTGTTTCCCGCAACCACCTCCGCTGGCCAGATTTGGACGTTGACCTGTCCCTTGACAGCATCCGCCATCCCGAGCGCTATCCGCTGATCGCCCGTTAGGCACCACCCCGTCGCTACCTGAATTTGACGGTTTTGTGGGCTTTCACCAACGGCATCCGGTTTGGGAGGCTGGTTTCGAGGCGATGAAGTACAGCATCCAATTCAAACCACGTGCCATAAAAGACTTGAAGGGAATTCCGGCCATCGATCAAAGAAGGATTCTTCAACGGGTTGAGGCCATGGGAGACAACCTGCAGGGAGACGTGAAGCGCTTGACCGACTTTACCCATGCATATCGTATGCGCTGTGGGGATTGGCGGATTCTATTCGAAGTTGATGAATCTGGAATCGTCATCTACCGTATTTGCCATAGGAGAGAGGCGTATCAATGAGCATGCATCCGAAGGTCATCGAGGAAAACGGGGAGAAAAAATTTGTGATTCTCCCATATGATGAGTTTCTCACTCTTTGCGAAAGACTCGAGGATTCGGAGGATCTCCGGGCGCTTAGATGCGCCGTCGCAGAGGAGAAGGCCGCCCCGACCCTCACTCTTGACCAGGTAAAAGCGAACCTCCTCGCCGAGTGAGTTCGGGTTCCATCCACGGCGCGATCCCAAGGCTCCTACCTGAATTTGACGGTTTTCCTGGCTTCCCCGAACGGGTCAGCAACGGCAGGCTTGCGGCATGAACCCGGAATACCCAGTACCCGCCTTGTCAGAAATTGGTAAATCCTTGCCGCAGAGCACCTCCAGACAGGATTTTGCCGAAAAAAAGCCTTGTCACCACTCCCTCCTTTCCTCAGGAATTTATCCCGACATGCGTACCGTCCCAAGCTTGACCCTGCTAATCGCCTTCCTGGCCGGTTCCTGCGCCTTCGCCGCCCCAAAGGACAAGGTCAATCCCCAGGGCAAGGCCGTCGGCCATCAGGACCTCACCACCGAGTCGAGCACCACTTCCTCCTCCGAGCCCGTCGCCGCCCCCGCCGGGGATCCCCCCGCCGATGGCACCACCGCCTATACCGACCCCATGGGGGGAAGTGTTGTAACGGTTTCCAAGAGTGTTCTTGGAGGGGTATTTATTTCCTGCCCTTACATCCATGAGAATGATTTTGTTGGAGAAGTTACTGGAGTTGTGGATGGTGCTGGTAGTTCAGAAATTAGTGTTGGTGGTTCCCCTTTTACCGCTGGAACTTTTGATGAATCCACACTTTTCCCTCTTTACTATCTCGAAATTACTGAACCGGGGCATCCCTATGAGGGTTATTCCTTCGATATTATTTCCAATACTGCCGATTCCGTTGTTGTTTCCGCTGAACTAGGATCCGACTTCTCTGTAGCATCTGGAAATGAAATTCAAATTCGAAAGCACATGACCCTGAATGATTTTTTTGCCAGTGCGGAAAGTTCGTTCGCTGCATTTTTCGAAACGGTTAAGTTTTTCAATTACGATGGATCGATTGATTTCTACACATGGACGGGCTCAGTGTGGTCTCCGGACTTTGGAACAACTGATGTTGGAGATCGGCAAATTTATCCTGGTGAGGGATTCTTAGCGACATTCAGTTCAGATGTTACTTTCATTGTCAGTGGGAAAGTTAAAACCTCCAAGACTGTCATTCCCGTCCCAGCCTCAACGGTTTATCCCGTATTTTTTGGATCAACCAGTCCCGTGGAGGAAACGCTGGGTTCGCTTCAGTTGGCAACCGCAGGTTTTGGTGATTATTTCGGAACTGTGAAGTTTTTTTCTGAAGATGGAAATTTGACCGCTGGTGGCTTCTACACTGATGTTGGGGCCTACATGAGCGATGATTTTGGCATAACGGATTCAAGTTCTGTTCCTGTACCGCCTATGACAACAATGCAAATTTCTAACGGAGGATTAGCCACAAATGTAGTTTTGCCTGCTCCATACACTTCAACACCATAATATCCGAAAACTGATTATGAAATTATTTAAGCTCTGTTTTATACTTGGATTAATTTTTACTTCGGCTGCTTCTGCAACCGTGACTGTCCAGATCATTGCCAATTCTACTACAGGACAAATCCAAGATTCAACCGCTGCAACTCTTCCGGATGGCAGCCTGATGCGCGTTGGGTTTTTTGATATTCCCGCGCTAACCAGCCTAACTCCTTCCGAATTGTTGGATTATGATATTGTGAACCCGCTCTTCACCGAGTTTGTAACATTTACAAGCGCTTCAGGGAATTTCCTTGCAAATGATAGTTCCCTTCCAGCAACTAATGTTGGCGATCAAGTTTACCTTTGGGTGTTTGATTCACCAACGGCTCCTACTGCTACGGAGTACGGGATTTTTACTAGTACACTATGGTTGTCACCTGCTGACACAGGTAGCTTGAATATGGTTTCCTCGGCGATAAATACAATTACAGTTGGTTCGACAGCTGGGTCTTCTCCTACAAATTACCTTCTTACCCCCGTCCCCGAACCCGCGCACTTTGCGCTGCTTCTGGGGTCGTTGGGTCTTGGCGTGATTCTCCTGCGCCGCCACAGCAACCGGCGGCGCTAACTGCACGATCCCGCCCGGGCGGGGGGAGTCTTCAAATTTCATCCGCGGATTTCGATGATTTCCGCGGATTTTTTATGGTGCCTCACAACCGCCTGAGGAATTCCGCGGGCGGGAGGATGGGGATCTCGCGGAAGTGGCCGAGTGGGAGGAGGTGGCGCTTGTCGCCGCTGACGAGGAAGTCCGCCTCGGCGGCCACGGCGCATTCCAGCACCATGTCGTCAAACGGGTCAGCCGTGGCCCCGGCAATCCGTTCAACCGGGAACACCAACTCCGCGCATTCACCGAGGGCGGTCACCCAGTCGACCGCTTTGCGGTCCGCGCAGCGAAGGTGCAATTCCTCATACACCTCCTCGTATTCGGCCAGCAGCGGCGGACTGATCACGGCATGATAGCGGCCCTTGGCCCATGCGGTGAGGCAATCAAAGGGGACGCCCCGCCCAAAGCAGGCGCTCACCACCACGTTGGTGTCGAGGACCACCCTCATCGGGCACGGCTCCGCCGGCTTTTCCCCACCGCCTCGGCGACCGCCAGCTCATCCGCTTCCGTTATTTCCGGCAGGCGGTAGCCGTCCTTGAGCAATTGCCGCACCCGCGCCGGCGTCAGCGCCTGGCGCTTGCGCATCACCACCAGCCCATTGCTGCAGCCCACCTCCAGTTCGTCCCCAGGGCGTATCCGCGCCATTTCCCGGATCGCCGCCGGTATGACCGTCTGGCCCTTGCTGGAGACTTTCGTAAGCATCAAGTAAGACTTATCTTACCGCCTGCGCTTGTCAAGCCGCCAATGGAGCCAGGCGGTGAGGGTGGTGAGGGAGAGGAGCCCGACGGCGAGGGGCCGGTGGAACTGGACGGGGGCCTCGGCGAGGATTTCCGGGGGAACGAGCTGTACGGCGGCGAAGGGGAGCAGGGTGATGGGGGAGAGGGCGGCGACGAGGAGGGCGGTGTTGCCCTGATTCTGGTCAATGGCGATGACGAGGATGGCGGCAAGGATGGGGAGGGCCCATCCGAGGAGGACGAAGAGGGCGACCCGGCCGGTGCCGAAACCCTCCTTGACGCCCTGGAAGTAGAAGAGGCTGAGCCCGCAGGCGGCGATCAGCCAGGTCCCCTGGAGGGGCTGGGAACCGGCCGCGGCGAAGGCGCCGGTCAGCCGGAGGGTAAAGAAGACGACCGCGAGGAGGATCAGTTGTGCCAGAAACAGCAGGGAAGTGAACGGATAGCCGCCGGCGGCATCCTCCCAGAGGGAGAGGCGCTCGCGGCGCAGGCGTTCGGCCCGGATGCGGCCGTGCCGGAACTGCATGGGATCGGGCAGGGCGGGGAGCATCAGGCAAAAGGCGAGGAGGGTGGTGGTCAGGGCGAGGACAAGGGGGAGGGCGGTAACCGCGAGCCGCGCCCCGGCGGTGGGTCCGCTGGCCTGGAAGATCCGCAGGGCGTTGTCGGAAAGCGTGAGGTTGGGCCAGATATTCCCGAGGGACATGACGATAAGGACGAGGAAGGTGGCCAGGGCGAGGGGCTTGCTGAAGGCGGGCACGGTATCGGCCTTCCACTTGCGGGCCACGATGGCGGTGAGGAGGACGATCAATCCGGCCTGGATGACGAAGGAAAAGAGCGTGCCGGAGATTTCCATGGTGAAGAAGGGCACGGACTGGCCGGCCATGAAGCCGATTTCATCCATCTTGATATTCGAGCTGGCCCCGATCACCGGCAGGATCTTTTCCGCGAAAACGGGCCGCACGGTGAGAAACTCAAGGAAGACGAGTCCCAGGTGGGAAAGCTGTGGCAGGACGAAATAGAGCAGGATGATGAGGCCCTGGGAGATCCGGGCGGACCAGCGCCAGCGCCTGCTGATCATGCCGGCGACCATGCCGGTCAGGTGGTACAGCAGGGTGGAGCTGAAAAGGATCAGGTAATAGGGGAGGAAGGCGCCCGGCGGGATGCGCCCCACGATCAAAATAAAGGCCAGGAACGGCAGGGTGATGGCAAAGAGGACGTATTGGCGGACTGGCAGGCCGAACAGGTAACCGAGGATCTTGTCGCGGGTCGGCAGCGGGGTCAGGCGGGCATAGTTCAGCACGTTGTCGACCTTTTCCCGGGTGATGCCGCTGGCCACGTTGCCGGTTCCCATGAAGAGGAGGATGATGCCCTGGATGATCATGACCGGAAGGAGCGCCGCCCGGGCCGCGACCATGGAATCGCGTCCGTGCACAACCTGCGGGGCGTAGATAATCGCCACCGTGAAGGCCGTGGTGATGAGGACCAGCAGGTACCAGAAGCCGGCCTTTTTCAGGCGCAACTCGGCCCGGCAGAAGCGGATGAAAATGGGATTACGGTGAAGCATAAGCGAATTCTTTCGCACAGAGGCACGGAGAGGTGGAGGCACGGAGGGATTTTATGTTGGCCTGAAGGATGCCAGAATTTCCTCTGTGTCTCCGTCTCTCCGTGCCTCTGTGCGATTGTTTAGTCATCGGTGGAGATGGCGCGCATGATATCCTCGAGGCTGGAGCGGCGGGGCTGGAAGGAATGGACCGCGAAGCCCGCCTGGATGAGTTCCTTGAGCAGGGCGGCCTGGGCCTCCGCCTCGCCCTCCATTTCAAACTGCAGGCTTAGCGGCTGTTTCGGGTCGGGGGTTGCCGGGAAACCCTTCTCCTCAAGCCAGCGACGGCACGGTTCCACCTCACCGATCAACTCCACATGGATATGGGCGGCCGCCTGGTGCAGGCTGGCGAGGACCTCGTGCACCGGACCGTGCTCGCGGAGTTTACCCTTGTGCAGGATGCCGATGCTGGTGGCCATTTCGGACAGTTCGCTGAGGATGTGGGAGGAGATGATGACCGTGGCCCCGTTGGCCGCCACGGCCTGGAGGGCGTCCTTCAGCTCGATGCGGGCGATCGGGTCCATCCCGCTGGCCGGCTCGTCCAGGAGGAGGATTTCCGGCCGGTGGAGGAGGGTCTTGGCCAGCACCACGCGCTGGGTCATCCCCCGGGATAGGGTTCCGCAGAAAATCTCCCGTTTTTCGTCCATGCCCACCAGCCGAAGACATTCCGTCACCCGCCCGGCCTTTTCCTTTCCCCACAGGCCGTGGGCGGCGGCGAACAGGTCGAGGAATTCCCAGACCTTGAGGTTTTCAATGATCGGGGCGAGGTCCGGCATGTATCCGAGACGGGCGCGGATCGCATCCGGCTCCTCCTCGAGGTCGAATCCCGCCATCCGCACCGTTCCGTAGGTCGGGACCAGCAGCGTGGCGAGGACATTCAGGGTGCTGGTCTTCCCGGCCCCGTTGGGCCCCACCAGCCCGTAGATCTCCCCCTTGCCGATCTCCAGCGACAGGTTGCTGACCGCCGTCAGGTCGCCGTAATCGACGCGCAGGTCCAGAATTTCGATCATGGTCTTAATATCCTGTTGCCGCGCCGCGGGGCCGGCGCGGATCGGTGGCGCCGGTGAGGGTTTCGTTTTCGCGGAGGATGGTCTGGGCGGAGCCGAGGGTTTCACCGGTCTTGATCCTGTAACCGAGATGGCGCAGGGAATGGAAGGCGTCGGAAGGGAAACCCCGTTCCAGCCAGAGGGTGTCGGGCAGCCACTGGTGATGGAAGCGCGGCGCGCAGGTGGCCTCCGCGGCGTTCATGTCAAATTCCATGATGTTGAGGAGGATTTGCAGGACGGTCGTGATGATGCGGCTTCCGCCCGGGCTGCCGGTGACGATATGGACCTCGTCATCCCTGAGAACGATGGTCGGGGTCATGGAGCTGAGCATGCGTTTGCGCGGCTCGACGGCGTTGGCCTGCCCCCCGATGAGCCCGTAGGCGTTGGGCGTGCCGGGCTTGGCGGAAAAGTCATCCATCTCATTGTTCAGGAGGATGCCGGTTCCCTTGGCCATGATGCCGCTGCCGAAGTTCAAATTGAGGGTGTAGGTGTTGGCGACGGCGTTGCCGGCCGCGTCGACGATGGAGAAGTGGGTGGTTTCCGGGCTTTCCCGGGGGGGGATCCGGGGGGCCTCGATCTCAACGGCGTAAGGCGCCTCGCCCGACCGGTCCACATTGGGCAGCTCGCCGGGAAGGATATCCGCGCTGGCGGTGGGATTCATGGAATTGATGCGGGGAAGGATGCGCTGCTCGTAGGTTTCCGAGAGGATTTCCTCCACGGGGACATCGTGGAAATCCGGATCGCCGAGGTACTGGCTGCGGTCGGCGTAGGCGCGCTTCATGATCTCGATGAGGATGTGCGTGCCCTGTCCGCTGTTTTGTCCCCAGACCTTGAGGGGGAAGTTTTCCGCGAGGCGCAGCATCTGGATCAGGTGCAGGCCCCCCGAGCTGGGCGGCGGCATCGAGTGGATCGTGTACTCCCGGTAGGTGCCGGAAACCGGCTCGCGCCAGACCGGCTGGTAGCCGGCCAGGTCCTCGAGGGTCATCCGGCCCCCGTTTTCGGCGAGGGTCTCGACGATCGACCG
Organism: Oceanipulchritudo sp.; assembly: GCA_049975345.1. Classification (GTDB taxonomy): domain Bacteria; phylum Verrucomicrobiota; class Verrucomicrobiia; order Opitutales; family Oceanipulchritudinaceae; genus Oceanipulchritudo. The sequence continues at coordinate 9,465 of JBNGDP010000087.1, forward strand.
CGCGGTTTTCCCGTCATAAAAGCCGGCCCGGCCGCTTTCCGCAATGCGCTCCAGGCTGCGGGCAAGGTCCTCCTGCACAAGTTTTTCACCGACCGCATGGGGCTCCCCGTTTTCCTTGAAGAACACCCCGCGGGTGGCCTCATCGAGCCGCCCCTCCCCGCCGGCCTTCTGGAGGATGGCCCGCAGGTCGGCGTCCATCGCGAATCCCTCCCGGGCCAGGCGTATGGCGGGGGCCATCAATTCCGGGAGGGGGACCGTGCCGAAGCGCTCATGGGCGGCCAGCAGGCCGGCCACCGTTCCGGGGACCCCGACCGAAAGAGGGGAATCGCGTGACAGCCCCGGATCGGCCTCCCCCGTCTCGTCAAGGAACATGTTGCGGGTGGCCGCCGCGGGGGCGGTTTCCCGGTAATCGAGGGCATGGTTTTGCAGCTTGGCATGGTCATGGATCAGCATGAATCCGCCCCCGCCGATGTTTCCCGCATTGGGCATGGTCACGGCCAGGGTGAAGCCCACCGTCACCGCCGCGTCCACCGCGTTGCCACCGTCCCGCAGGACCGCCAGGCCGGCCTCCGCGGCTCGCTGCTCCTCCGCGACGACCATGGCGTTGCGCGCCTCCACCGGGCGCAGGATCGCGTTTGGCTGGGCGCCCAGCTCGGCGCTCATAAAAAGGGCCAGCAAAAGAAAAAACCGAATCTTCATGTGGGCGGCATTCTGGGGATCCTGTGCGATTATGCAAAGCAAACACGCGCCTTCGAGTGGCGCGTTTACGCGCGAAGACCCGGGCCCTGCGTTCGCGACGGTCTTCGTCCGTGAACGGACCCGATGAAGCCGTCGCACTCTGCGGAGTTTGCTGAAATAAGTTGACCGTGAAATGGGGATGGCGTTTAGTGGCCGTTTTTTCCGAGCCCAGTTTAAACCCAAACCGATAGAGACCGTGAACGTCAGCATCAACGACATCAGTGCCACGCGCAAGGACGTGGTTGTGACCATCAGCGGGGACGAGGTCGCCGCGGAGGAGAGCCGTCTCCTCAAGACTTTCATCAAGCAGGCCAAGGTGCCGGGATTCCGTCCGGGGAAGGCCCCGGAGGCGCGGGTCCGCCAGATGTACGCAAAGGAGCTCAAGGAGGAGCTGAAGAACGCCCTCATGCGTTCCGCCTACGAGGAAGTGGTCAAGAATGACGACATTGACGTCTACACCGTGGTGGAATTTCCCGAGCCGGGCGACATTGCCAGCGGCCAGGAGTTGTCGATCGACCTGACCGTCGACGTGACCCCCAAGTTCGACCTGCCCGAGTACAAGGGCATCCAGACGGAGCTGCCCCCCACGGACGTCTCCGACGGGGAGATCGAGGAGACCATCGAGCGGATCCGCCGCCAGCGGGCCGACTTTGTCGTCGTCGAACGGGCCGCCGTAAAGGGGGATTACGTGAAGGTTTCCTACGCCGGCAAAGTGGACGGCGAGGCCCTCGCGGACAAGCTCAAGGAACAACCCCGCCTGCAGGCATGGGGCGCCGTCACCAACGGATGGGAGGAGGCCGGCACCGATGAGGCCAGGCAGTTCGGCGTCCCCGCCGTGATCGACGCCCTGGTCGGCATGAAGGCCGGTGACAAGAAATCCGTCGAGCAGGAGATCCCAGGGGATTTCGCCCTTGAGGAGCTTCGCGGCAAGACCGCCTCGTACGATCTCGAGGTCGAGGAAGTGCGGGAACGCAAACTCCCGGAGATCAACGAGGAATTCCTCAAGAGCGTCCGGGCCGAAACCCTTGAGGATTTCAAGGCCCAGATCATGGATGAACTCGAGGGCCGCAAGAAGCGCGAGGCCGGGGATGCCCAGCGCGAGCAGATCCTCAAGCATCTCGGTGAGGCCGTGGATTTTGAACTCCCCGAAAGCGGGGTCGAGGGGGAGACCCAGAACGCCATGGCCCGCATCATCTCCCAGAATATGCAGCAGGGCGTTCCCGAGGAGGAATTTGAAAAGCACAAGGAGCAGATTTTCGCCGGTGCTTCCCAGTCCGCCAGGCGCGATGTGAAGCTCCAGATCATCCTCAACAAGATTGCCGAGAAGGAGAAGATCACCGTCGAGAACGAGGACCTTTCCCGCGCCGTGTACACCATGGCCATCCAGCAACGCCAGAAGCCCGAGGAACTGGCCAAGGAACTGCGCAAGGACCGCAACCGGGTGGTCCAACTCCAGCGCCAGATCCTCTTCTCCAAGACCCTTGATTTCCTGACCCGGGAGGCCAAGGCCACCACGGTCAACGCTCCCGCAGAGGAAAAATCCGGATCCTGATTGCGCTGCCGGAAAGAACAGGCAACCTTACCCGCATGAGCTATTACTTGCCCTTACCGCATGTCGTCGAGAGTGACGGCCGCACCGAAAAGAGCTGGGATATCTACAGCCGCCTCCTCAAGGACCGCATCATTTTCATCGGCACCCCCATCGACGATTACGTCGCCAATGCCGTGATCGCCCAGATGCTCCTGCTGCAGATGGAAGACCCCAAGAAGGATATCCAGTTGTATATCAACTCGCCCGGGGGCAGCGTCACGGATGGCATGGCCATCTACGACACCATGCGCTTCCTCAGTTGCGGCATCAAGACCTACTGCATGGGACAGGCCGCCAGCATGGCCACGGTCCTCCTTTCCGCCGGCAGCCCCGGCAAGCGCTTCGCCCTCCCGCACAGCCGCATGATGATTCACCAGCCCACCGGGGGGGCCACCGGCCAGACCGCCGATATCTCCATCGCCGCACGCGAGATCCTCCGCTGGAAGCAGACCCTCAACGAGGTCCTCGCCGAGCATTCCGGCCAGCCCGTCGAGAAAATCGACAAGGACTCCGACCGCGATTTCTACATGACCGCCGAGGAGGCCAGGGATTATGGGCTTGTCGATCAGGTGATTCAGTTCAAGACTAAGGACTAAAGACTAAAGACGATGGACGAAGGACGAAAGACGAAGGCCTCTGATCCGCGTTCCTGAAACGGATATATCCTCGACCTTAGTCCTTAGTCCTTAGTCCTTAGTCCTTAGTCCTTCGTCCTTCGTCCTTCGTCCTTCGTCCAAATAAAACAATGGCCCGAGCATCCAAAATGACATTCTGCAGCTTCTGCGGTAAATCGCAGTCGGAGGTGCGCAAGATTATCGCCGGCCCGGCCGGCGTGTACATCTGCGATTCCTGCGTTGATGTCTGCAAGACGATCATCGACCGGGAACTGCGGGAGGCCGGCGCTTCCACCCGGGCCACCGCCGCCCGGCGCTTCAAGCTTTCCAAGCCCGCCGAGATCAAGGCCAAACTCGACCTCGACGTGGTCGGGCAGGATTTCGCCAAGAAGGTCCTCTCCGTTGCCGTGTACAACCACTACAAGCGCCTCCAGTCGGAGCTGAAACCCGACCGGCACAATGATCCGGAAGCCCCCGCCGCCGACTCCGAATCCGACAGGGTGCGCATCGAGAAGAGCAATGTGCTCCTGATCGGGCCCACCGGAAGCGGAAAGACCCTCCTTGCCCGCACCCTTGCCGACCTCCTGGAAGTGCCCTTCGCCATCGCCGATGCGACCACCCTCACCGAGGCCGGATACGTCGGCGAGGACGTCGAGAACATCGTCCTGCGCCTTCTCCAGTCCGCCAACTACGATGTCGCCAAGGCCGAGTGCGGGATCATCTATGTCGACGAGATCGACAAGATCGGCCGCAAGACGGACAACGTTTCCATTACCCGTGATGTCTCGGGCGAGGGAGTGCAGCAGGCCCTTCTCAAGATCCTCGAGGGAACGGTCTGCAACGTTCCCCCGCAGGGGGGGCGCAAGCACCCGAACCAGGAGTACATCCAGGTCAATACCCAGAATATCCTCTTCATTTGCGGCGGGGCTTTTATCGGCCTGGAGGACATCATTCATCGGCGCCTCGGAAAGGGCACCATCGGATGGGATGATGCCGAACATCACAGTTGGGAAGGGGAGCATATTTTCGGGGAACTCGCCCCCGAGGACCTCGTCCGCTACGGCCTGATCCCGGAATTCATCGGGCGTCTCCCGGTGGTCTCCGTCCTCGAGGAACTCGACGAGGAGCAGCTCGAACACATCCTCACCCGCACCCGCAACGCCATCGTCAAGCAGTACGCCAAGCTCTTTGAAATGGAGGGCGTCAAGCTCACCTTCCGCAAGGACGCCGTCCGCGCCGTCGCCGAGAAGGCCCTCGTCCTCAAGACCGGCGCACGCGCCCTGCGCTCCATCATGGAGGGCATCATGCTCGATATCATGTATCAGCTTCCTGAATACAAGGATGTCGAGGAGGTCGTCATCACCCCCGCCGTCGTCCAGGGCAAGGCCAAGCCCAAGCTCAAGTACAAGGAAAGCGCCGCGTGACGCCCGACGGGTCGGCGCGTCACCACTCCCCGCTATCCCCCGGTTGCAGCGCCTTGGCATAGGCGACGAGGAGGCGCACGGTGTTCTCGATGTCCCGCAGGTCGACGACCTCGCTGGGGGTGTGCATGTAGCGCAGCGGCACGGAGACCACGGCGGTGGGCAGCCCGCCCGGGGCCATCTGCAGTTCCCGTCCGTCGGTCGCGGTGGGCCTGGGTTCGGCCTCGACCTGGTAGGGGATCTTCTCCTGTTGCGCGACCTCGACGAGCCTGTTGAAGATCACGGGGCTGACGTTGGCCCCGCGTGTAATGATCGGGCCGCTACCGAGTTTGAATTCCCCGAACCGGCGGTTGTCGCACTCGGGATGGTCGGTGGCGTGGCCCACGTCCACGGCGACGGCGAAGTCGGCGGCCACCCCGCCGGCGACGGCCCGGGCCCCGCGGCAGCCGATTTCCTCCTGGCTGGTGGCCACGGAAATGATCCCCGCCTTGAGGGCGTCGCGCTCCCCGGCCAGACGGCGCAGCGCCTCGCAGACGACGTAGCAGCCGGCCTTGTTGTCGAAGGCGCGGGCGATCCCGATCGTGCCGGTCATCAACTCGAAGGACTGGTCGTAGACGGCCACGTCGCCGATCCGGACGCGCTGGAGGGCGGCCTCCTTGTCGGCGGCCCCGATGTCGATCCAGAGATTGTGCTTCTCGGGGATTTTCTTGCGTTCCTCCTGGGTGAGGAGGTGGATGGCGCGGCGGCCGGTGACGCCCTTGACCACGCCGTCGCGGGTCATGATCGAGACCCGGCGGCCGGAGACCGTGTTGAGGTCGATCCCGCCGACGGTGTCAAAATAGAGGAAACCCTTGTCATCGACATACTTGATGATGAGGCCGAGCTCATCCATATGGCCGGTCATGAGGAGGGTGGGGCCACCCCTGGGCTCGAGGGTGGCGATCCGGTTGCCGAGGGCGTCCCTGCGGTAGGAGTCGGCACTGGGCCGGACGTGGCGGTCCACCACCTCCTGGGCTTCCGTCTCGTATCCGGAGGGGGAGCGCGCGTTCAACAAGTCGACGAGGAATGCGGGTGCTTCGCCATTTTGTTCCATGAGGGGCACTATAGGCCGGAACCGGAATCCTTCCAGCGAAACCGTGATTTCGTTAAATAAATTGTGAACCGGCCGGACTTTTCAAAATTGGTCTGGTCGATTCGGCAAATCCGGTCCACCGTATGGGAAATGATTTTATATCCGGCGATTGATCTCAAGGGGGGACGTGTCGTGCGTCTGGAACAAGGTCGGGCGGACGCCGAGACCGTGTACGCCGAGGACCCGGGCGGCCAGGCGGACCGCTTCAAATCCGCCGGCGCGGAATGGGTCCATGTCGTCGATCTGGACGGCGCATTCACCGGCGAGCAGGCCAATGGGGCGGCCGTCGAGGCCATCATCGACTCCGGCTTGAAGGTCGAGCTGGGGGGCGGGATCCGTTCCATCGAGGTCATCAAGCACTGGCTCAAGGTCGGGGTGGAGCGCGTGGTCATCGGGACCAAGGCGGTCACCGACCCGAATTTCCTGCACGAGTGCCTGCACTATTTTTCGCCGGAGAGCATCGCGGTCGGAATCGACGCCCTCGATGGAAAAGTGGCGGTCAAGGGCTGGATCGAGAAGGTGGACCTGCTGGCCGTGGAGTTCGGCTACTCCGTCCAGGAAATCGGGATCCACACGATCATCTACACGGATATCAGCCGCGACGGCATGCTGGCCGGTCCCAATTTCCAAGCCCAGGAGGACCTTCTCAAGGAGCTGGAAATCGACATCATCGCCTCGGGGGGGGTGGCCTCCCTGGAGGACCTCCGCACCTTCAAGGAGATGGCGGTCCGCTATCCCAACCTCAACGGGGTGATCACCGGCAAGGCCATCTACGATGGGCACCTGGATGTGGCCGAGGCGGTGCGCTTGACCAAGGACGAAGGACGAAAGACGAAGGACTAAAGACGAAGGACGAGGGACTGGTTCTTTACATACTAATGTGGAATTGGCAAAGAGGGAAAGTCGGCAAATGACTATAATAACATCTCCAGATAGATATGCATAAATCATCCCTATCGCTATCGGGATTCCAATCCCGATAGCAATACTTAGGCAAAGCCACGTGGAACCGGTATAAGAATGCCGGAAGACTCTGGCAGGTCTGCATTGCCTCTGCACAAAAATATCTGGTTAAGCACAAAGAGTAGCAGGAAAATTCAATTGGTTCTTCCAAGATTATTGTGGAAGGATCATGCGGGTGGGGTGCCGACCGCATGCCGGCAGGCA
>JBNGDP010000088.1:0-13300 GCA_049975345.1 Oceanipulchritudo sp.
CGCGCGCCACGAATGCCCGCCTCCATTGCATCAAACCTTGGTGAAACCGGTATGACAAGGCCGGGATCATCGGGCAGGCCTTGGGGAGGGCGACGTTCATGGGGGAAGCACCGGCATTGAACCATGCCCTGCGCCCGGCAGGGCGCACCCATAATAAAGCCCCGGTCCGTGCGGACCGGGGCTGACATGATTCATCTCGTTGGAGATGACCGGGGCGTAAGGTGGCCCGCCCCGGAAGAACTCTGTAGGGTTACTGCGCGCAGTAATCCACCCGCAGGAAGGTCGGAGTCCCGTCGTAGGGTTCCTGGTGGACCTGCGTTGTGCCGTCACCCGTAAGGGTGGCCGCATCCGTCCAATTGATCAGGTTGCCCGAGGATTCAATGAAGTAGTTGAATTCGGGGAAGGTATCAATGGACAGGTCCAGCGTGCCGGCGCCGGGAACGACACCGGTGGCAAACCCGAACGCCGGATGCGGGTCGAAAACACCGACCAGGGTCTTGGAGGCATGGACATTGACGTCATACGACAGGTCCGAGCTGACAATCGCACACGGTTCGCAGGCATAGGCCCAGCCGAGGAACGGCGCGGTGCCCGGCGTGGCCGTCAAGGTGACCGTGCTGCCGTCCGCGACCGTGCCGCCGCCACTGACTGTGCCGTAGGTCGGGTTGATGGAGGAGGCGGACACCGTATGGGTGAAGGCTCCCTCGAGGACCACCACCAGGTCGTCCACATTCGTGAAGGCGCGGGAGTTGCGGCCGCTGCACCAGATGTGCAGCCGGGTGATATACTTGCCAGCCGGGGCCTCAAACCCGAAGAAGTGGTCGTCCAGGCCTGCGGTCTGCTCAAGTTTGTTGGAGCGCAGCGTGGCCGAGGTCGTGCCATCGTCGTAGGTGGCCTTGGCCCACAGGGTGAAGAGGTCGTCCGGATTGTAGTGCTGGAAGTTGTCGCGGGAGAGATAAGCGGCACCCGCCATCACCACCTTGTCGGCCGCATCGAAGGCCCACTGGTAGGAGGTGGTGTTTGAGAGGATCATGTCCCCCGACACCGGAACACGACCGCTGGGCTTGCCACCGAGCCTGAAGGGACCCCAAAGCCCGCCATCGTAATAGTAGTTGTTGTCGTAGATGTCGGCCGGAGTACTTGGGCCCGCCTCGGTTCCCAGTTCCCCTAGTTCGGTGTACCAGAATTCACCGGTTTCCACGGTGATCGAGCCCAGCCCGATCTGCAGGATCATCTTGCGGGTGTTCCCGAGGAAGGAGTTGGCGGCGTCGTAATTGCCGTCCACATCACGGGCCAAGACAAAGGGTCCGGGAACCGGATTGTCCGCACCGGGACTGGGATCGAAGAACAGGGTCCCCGAATCCGCGACCAGGGTTTCGAAGTCGACCACGCCGGCCAGCCCGAGGGGTGCCTTTTCCGTGACCACCGCCTGCATCACACAGAGGGGAACGGAGCCTTCGGCGCCAAGGTTGTTGGCCTCCCACTCGATCCCGTTCAGGATCAGTGGATCATCAATATTCGCTCCGATCACATCGGTGGTACCCAAGGTCATGCTTTCCAGAACAGCGAAGTCCGTCCGTGCCTCGACATCGACGACCGGTCCGGCCAGTACGCCGGCACCCGCGGTAAGAAGCGGCGTGGTGTCGCTGGTGACGGGATTCAACGGGGCAAGGTCCCCCTCCCACTGGGTGAAAACATAACATCCGGCTCCGGACGGAATAGCCCGGATCGTGAGCTGCTCGCCGGGACCCCAGAGAGTGCGCAATTGGTTCGCGGTGGATCCGCTCTTCCGGAGCCGGTAGCGGCTGCCGAGGGTGTTGGTGCTCAGGGCCAGGCGAATGTCACCGGTCAGGAAGAGCTCGAAGATCGGCCGGATATTCAGCGGCTCGTAGATCGGGATGACCACTACTTCCTCAACGGAAACCGGTGCTCCCAGGATGGTCGCATCCTTGAAATCCTGGAAGGGCTGGTTGGAATCCCGCGGGCCCTTGTAGCCGCGCCAGCCGGTCAGGACGTAGTCGTTGGCCGTGTCCGGAATCATGCGGAAGGTGACTTCCGTTCCCGGGGCCAGCGGCGTGTCCGCCACATAGTCGGAACCGCCCACCTCGATGAAGAGGGTGCCACCGTTCACCTGGTAGCCGGGGGTGAGGGCGTCATTGTCGGCCGGCACCGTGACGATGAGATCGCCCGGATCGGCAGGCAACGGCGGAACCACGGCGTCCCAGCTGTCGGCGAATTCAAGGTCGTCGACAAGGGAAACCACCTTCTGGCTGCGCAGTTCCAACTGGGTGATGTTGGTCAGGGGTACGCTGAGGGCATTGTTTTCAACCGTGGGGGTTCCTTCGTCGCCCTGGGCCGGATTGACCCAGACCTTCATGGCGGTGATATTGCCGGCGGTGACGTCGAGTCGCCCAACGATGCGGTAGGTGGTCCCGGCGTCAAAGGTGTAGGGGTTGCTGGCACCGGTGATTTCGATGAGATCGGCGAATGTTTTCACCGCCACATAAAGGCTCCAGCTGTTCAGACGGAGGAAAAGTTCCGCCGGATCGGTGGTGATGCCTTCGGTTTCCGCCTCGACGGTCATGGCGAAGTACACCGGTCCACTGTCGGCGATCGGCTCCGACAACGCGTAGGTGAGGAAGTTGTTCATGGAGAGACCACTGGCACTGGTGTTGCCGATCAGCCGCAGGCAGCGCGTGCCTCCGTTGATGAGGGCGCCACCGCTGACCTGGTAATCCAGGCCATACTGGGTGACCTCCACCTTGCCGACACGGTCCGCGACCGCGATGGTCCAGCCGTCAGCGGAGGGGAATTGCGACGGGAGCATGAACTCGTTGTCCCAGACATACGCGTCACGGGCATTGACAACCGTACTGGCCAGGGCCAGCAGGGCGACCCAGAGCAAAGCCGGGCCGGATTTGGTTAAGCGGGATACAATAGGGACTAGGTAGGTTGCTTTCATAGAGGCTTTCGTGAACGTTACTATTGTGGTTGATTCAGAAGCACTGGCGCCGGAAGGAATCCCGAGCATTCCGCCAAGCCAAGGGGGGGTAGATGTATCGAGGGCAGGGTCGGGAATGAGGCAGGAGTTTGATTCCGGAAATTCCAGATGCGGGAATTGTAAGGGTTTTTTAAAGGAAAGTTGAGGCCTAACCACGGCAAATCTGTGCAAATTTGCGTCATTTCTGCTTGCAAGTACGAATTTCCGACTTATTCAGCGCGCACCCGGAAAAAGGCGGTAGAATCCGGGAGCGGATCGATGGGGAAGGATTGTTCCGAGCCATCGCCGGAGTTGGGGGAAAGACCGGGAAGCACTGTCCAGCCGCCGGAAAGGGAGGAGGTGCTCTCCAGCGTGTAGGTGACCCCATCGACGGATTGGTAGGAGATCGTCAGCGGGGGGAGGAACTCGAGCCGCATTCCGGTGACCGGGGGCGGCCGCAAGGAAATAAACGGGACTTCCGAAGACCAGTCGACCGTGTAGGTGTACGGTCCGGCATCGGCGACCTCCAGGACCTGGTCCTGCAGGCGTGTCCATGGGCTTTCCATGACCGGCCAGGTCTCGTCATAGGCAACCGGAGTGCCATTGACGGAAAAGGTGGGCACCGTGTGGTTGGGGATGTTCGGCTCCTGGGGATCAAAGACGGTATAGGTGAGGACCAGTTCATCTCCCCGGGTATTCGTATAGCGGGCGGTCATGGTTTCCCAGTCCACGGAGACCGGGTTGGCCAGAACGGAGGACTGAAATTCCTCGAAGGAGCCGTATTCGGCCTCGGAGCCAACCTCGAAGATGAAACCGGTCTGCCAGCGTTCGCCCACGACTCCGCGGCTCTGGAGGACATTGAATTCGGAAAAGATCCTCCGTTCGCGGGTCCAGCCCGGTTTCAGGCACTTGATCCCGATGTAGACCGGCCCGTCGCGGACAAAGGACCAGTCATCGGCCGAAGCATAGGACAGGTACGAGGGGAAACGCACCTGGGCCAGGGGGATGACGGGCCCCTGCCGGTGCTTGTACCATTCAAACCGTCCCGCGGTGGGCCAGGGGTCCTCCGCCAGGATGTCGAAAAGCATGATGGCAGTGTTTTCGTGCTGTCCCGTCTGCATGAAGGGGGACGTGGGGGCCCCCCAGTAATTCTCACCACCCTCGGAATTATCCACGGGCCAGGGGCGCCAGTACGGATGAAAGGCCAGAATATTGCGGATGGCCGCGGTTCCGTCCCAGGCGATCATGAACTGGGAATCGTCCAACTGGAAGGCGCCGGGAATATGCCGGACCACGCCGGAGCTCATGGCCACCTTCTCCTCCTGATAGGTCGTGCGCATGACGTAGCGGGTGGGATTCCACTCGAAGTGGGTCTGCTGCATGCGGGCGGTGTAGGGGAATTCCACTACACGCGTGGCAATGTCATCGAAGACCGCGGGCGGGCGCCAGTCCGACACGGCGAAGAAGACGATCGGGTCGGTGGGATCCATCTGCCGGGTCGACTCGACGGTGCCGTGGCCCCAGAACAGCCAGAGGATCCACTGGGTCGAGGCGCCCGTGATAAAGACGTCCATCTCCCCGGCCTTCCGGCTCCATGGGGGAAGGACGATTTCCTGGAAGGAGCCCAACGCCAGAAGTCCGAAGTGATAGGAAAGAAAGGCTTCGGCAATGGCCCTTATCTCCGGATCCTCCGCGTAGTCATGTAGATTCAGCATGGGGGAAACATGGTAAATCTCGTAGTTCGGGGAGAGGAATTCGCTGTAGCCGGCTCTATATTCATTCCGCCCGACCTCGATGATGCGCTCCCGCAGGCGGCTCATCAACTCGGCGCTGCCGATGGTCTCGGATCCGTAGCGCCATTGCCCGTTGGGAAAGAACTGGGCGAAGAGGTAGCCGCTGGCCCATGTCATGAGCCGGTGGTTCTCCGTGCCGTTGTTGTTCCAGTTCATGTCGGGATTCGTGGCGATGGCCTGGATCAGCGAGCGCTGGGCGCTGGTCAGATGCTCGCGGGCCATGAAGACGGCCCGGACATGCATGTTTGCATTGAAGAAGCTGTCATTGCCGTATTGTATCTGGGTCAGGTAATTCCTGGCCGCCTCGTCCATCCCTTCGGTGAGGGCCAGATGGGCAATGGCGGTCCCCATGGGCAGCTTGCCCCCGCTGCCGCCGACCGGCTCGCTGGCCAGCCGGTCGATGATGAACTGGGCCCGCTCCTCGAAAGCGGCCTGGGCGGAAAGCAGCCCGGCGAAAAGAAAGAGGCAAAATTGGGCTGCGTGCTTCATGGTCTCGGGGCGAGGAAATTATCCCAGTCAAATCCGTTGCCGGAGCTCTGGAAGAGGCCGTCCTTGTCGTCCGCGGCGTAGACCCAATCGAGATCCGGATTGTACATCCAGTAGGCGGTCCCCTCCCCGGTGGCAAAGGATCCGGCCGGGTAGAAGTAGCCGAAGGGGTCCTGGTGGATCCAGGGATCGGCCGAGAAATTCACGTTGCCCATGAAGCCGGACCAGCCCCAGTTGTCCGAGTAGCCCCAGACCGGCCCGATCGCGGTGTCGTTCCATGCATCGGCGGTCAGGGGACCGCCGCCGTTGCCGCCGGGTTCCCCGGCATACTTGGCAACGGCGTTGAGGAAGACCTCTTCGCCGGTCTCGCTGAGGTTGTACAGGCCCGTGGTCCAGGCCCCGGCGGCGAAGTACAGGCGGGTCTCCCCGGGAATGGCGATGCGCCCGGAATCCGGCAATGGGGGCTGATCACAACAAATTTCCTCCGTGAAGGCGGGAACCCCCTTCTCGAATTCGACCATCAAGGGGTCGCGGGTCGGGATGTCGCCGACTTCAAGGACGACGAAGGAGGGATATTCCATCTCCAGGATCACGGTTGCGCTTTCCGGGTAATTGTAGCTGGGATTGTTGCTGAACTTCCGATGCACCCGGGGGAGGATGGGAAACAATTCGGTATCGTAAATGGCAAGCCGGTCGTCCTCCACCGGAGTGACCCCTTCAAGGATAACCGGGTCGCCGGTCCCCACCACGGGGCGCATGTCCGGGAAGACAAAGCGGTCGGAGCCCTGGATTTCCCTGCGGTCATAGGGGGCGAGAAGATTCCCGGTGTAGGAATACCCGTAGCTCCAGCCAAAACCCCAGTCCCCGAAGGGATTGGTGGCCATGAGAACGGTGTTCATGACCATCATCGGGACCGGAATCCCGTTCCACTGCTCAATGAGGGTGGTGGAGGCCACGCCGCCCTCCCGGCCGCCCTTGGAGTACCCGCGGGTGTCGATGTCGTTGCTGAAGATGATCAGGTCGGCCTGGCTGAGGAAGTCGATCTGCTCCTGCGAAAGCCGGTAGTCGCCGTCCAGGGAATAGGGTTCGCCGATGTCCCCGTAGAATTCAAAGTCCAGGGTGACCGCGCCGGTGATGGGGTCCTCCTCGCGGATGGTTTCCGAGCGGTAGACGGTGTATCCTGCCGCCTCGAGGAGGTCGGTGAATCCCTTGTCGGCGGGATCGTCATCGGCCAGGTCCAGGGTTGAGGTGATGGCCTCGTACCGGGCATTCTTGTACTCGGCCGGGACCTCGCGATAGGAAGCCACCTTGTAACTGGCGAACCGCTCGTCCGACGGCTTGGCCATTTCCTCCTCCCAGATGGCGAAGTTGTTGATCCGCAGGTCTTCAACCACCTGAATGTTGTACTCCTCGATAATGAGGCTCTCCATGGAGGTCCTGGCGGAAGTGTTGTCCGAGATGAAGATAATCAAGGGGGCCTCCTGGGCGAAAACAGGGGCAAGGACGGCTGTCGAAAGGAGGGCCGTGCAGAATTGGATGACAGTTTTCATGATCGGGGTGAGGTTGGTTGATTACAGGTTGTAGTTAGAAACTGATACGGAGGGAGAAACGGACCTCGCGGCCGTCGAGGGTGTAATAGGTCACCTCGGGCAGCCCGCCAACGGTCCGGCTGTCGCTGAGGGCGATCAGCTCCCTCTTGTCGAAGAGGTTGCGGACGTTCAGGTTGGCGCGCCATTGCAGGCCCTTCCATTCCCACTGGTAGCCGAGGCCGACGTCGTACAGGGTGTACTCGGGAACATCGGCCTTGGTGTTCCCGCCGAGACCGCGCTCGATGGCGTCGTTGAAGCCCCCGCCCTCCTTTGCCCAGGGGGCCTCGGCGGCCCGTTCCGAAGTGTAGCGGGCCCCGAACCGGACATCCAGGCCCTCGAGAAATCCGTCAAGGAACTCATACTTCGACCAGAAGGTGAAGGAGTGGACGGGCACATCGGTGTTGCGCACCCCCGATGACAGGGAACCGGAATAGCTGCTGGGCAGGCCGGACTCACCAAAATCATCGGGATTCAGGTACCAGAACCAGGGCTCCAGCCCGGTGATCAGGACCGGATCCACAAGGGCGGAAAGGCCCTTGGAAATTTCCACGACATTGTAGGTATAGCTGAAAATCATCTGCCAGTTCTCGATCGGGGTGACCATGAGCCGGGCCTCGTAGCCGGTCGATTCCTCGTCGAAGTTGTGGTAGGCCCCCCGGTCCTCGCCGGGATGGTTGCCCATACTCGACCACATGTACTGGGGGGAACCCTGGCCGATTCCCTCGGCCTCGAGCTCGCGGGCCCGCTGGATGTAGGCCAGCAGATCCTGCCCGTATCCATTGGGGGCGGTGTTGTTTTCCGGGTCGTATTGGCCGGGGTCGCCCACTTCCCCGTACGGGAAAATGAAGAAGGGCCGGCCCTGTCCGTCAAACACCCGCTCCACTCCCGGCAGGTCGAGGGGGAAGCGGAGAAAATCGTCCGTGGCCGGATTCCCGTCCGTGTTGTAGACACCAAGAAATTCCATGAACCTGCGCAGCTCGTTCGGGTTGCCGGCGGTGCCGGCAAGGATGGCGGCCGTGATGGGCTCGTCCGGATCGAAATTCCCCCGGCTGGGATTGGGCGCGTAAAAGGAATAGCGGATTCCTCCCCGTTTCTGCAGGTTGAAGTAGGTCAGGCGGCCGGACACCTTCCCGCCGAAAAGGGAGAACTTGGCCCCGACTTCCCGATTGCGGGTGAATTCCGGCGGAAAGCCCCGGTCCAGGCCGTCCCGCTGGGCCGTGTTGGAAAGGGCGATGCCTTCCCCGTAGAGACCATAGATGGAAAGGGAATCGTTCAAGGCGACCGAGATCCCGGCGGTCGGCGTCTCCACTTCGAAGGGCTTGCCTCCGTTGGCATAGCCGTTGACGGTGCCCCTGCCCACCAGGGGGTCGATGAATTCCCCAAGGGTGCCGTCCTGCTCATCAAAATCAGCCCGCATGAAGCGGCTGTGCGACCGGTCCCACCGGTAACCGAGGACCGGGTTGATCCGGCCCTTCCAGATGCTTCCCTGGTAAAGGATATAATTGCCCTGGTACCACTCGTTGAAATCATTCTTGCGCCAGGGGCCGACCAGGTCTTCCCTCCGGTACCGGATGGAAGATCCATCCAGCGGCCATTCGGAATAGATTTTCCCGAATTCCTCGATGTACTCGGTGGTCTTGTAGTAGGAGGACTCGTGAAACTCGATGTTCTCCTTGGATTCACTGAATTCCTGACGACCGACGACCAGGGTGTGCACGCCGCCAAAGAACTCGAATGATCCCAGCAGGGCCAGGCGGACCTGTTCGGTGATCCGGTCCTCATACTGGTCCCCGAAGGCGTAAATCAGGTCCGAGTCCAGGGGATCGGCAAAATCGGGCACGATCTCGCTGATCAGGAAGCGACGCTCATCCTGGAACTGCCGATCCCGGTTATAGGATACGAGGGCCCGGAAGTGCTCACCAATCTGCTGGGTGATTTCGACGTTCGCGGTCAGGACGTCATCCTCGATCGTGGCGTCCGGTCCGCCCAGGTTCACGTAGTTGCCACGGCCCAGGTAATCCCGGAGAAACTCGGTGTCCTCGCCGGTCTGTCGTTGAACAGTGCCATTTGGGAGAACGACGCCGCCAAAGGGGAAGGGCGCATCGACATCCGACTTGAAGGGGAAAGCCAGGTCCTTGAACCCCTGGCCGCTCTGCGTGCGCCAGCCCTGCTCCAGGCTGAGCAGCACGGAGGTCTTGCCCCATGCCTTCAGCTGCACCCCGGGCGCGATAAACAGGGTCTCGTTTTTCTCATGCGGATATTCCGTTCCCTCGGACTGGGCGGCGATGGAGGCAATGTATCCGATCGAATAATCCTCCTTTTCCAGGAGCGGGCCGGTGGTTTCGAAGGTGGCCCGGTAAAAGTCGTTGGAGCCGGCAAAGACCTCGGCGCTGGTGCGCCGTTCCGGCAGAGGTCGCTTGGTGATCACGTTGGTGATCCCGGATATCGTGCCGATGCCGTAGAGGAGGGACTGCGGACCGCCGGCGCGCTCCACCCGGTCGATGTTGACGGTGTCCACGCGGGTCTTGGTGAAGAACCCGTTCTTCAGGGTCGGGGCGCGAAAGCCGCGGGTGACGATATCCGTCTCGTTGTTCTGGATTCCGCGGGCGTCGAATTCCGTCCCGAGTGCGTAGGTTCCCCCTCCCTGCGCGGCGATGGTATTCTCCAGCTGCAGGCCGGAGTCGTAGGCGAGGATCTCGCGCATGTCGGTCGATCCGGTATCGGAAATCAAATCCGGCATGAAGACATCGATGGCGAACGGGGTGTCCTTGAGCGGGGTGTCAAGGAAGGTCCCGGTCAGGCTGTTGGTCGCCGTATAGCCGCGGCCGCTGTCTCCCGAGACGACGAACTCGGGCAGGTTGAAGACATCCCCGGGCGAATCCGGCCCGGACTCTTCCTGGGCCGCGAGCATCGCGGGAATGAATAAAAGGATGAGGCGCGGGGGATTGAGGAAGCGCGTCATAGGTGGAGGTGTAGGTTACTGGGTAGGGTAAACCGCAAATTGCGGAAAGCTCAGGATAAAGCAAACGGGGTCCACCAGACAGGCAATTTTACGCCATAAATGTACCAATTAACGCCAGCGGGTAAATGGGGGACCTGCCGCCGCTCCAAGGCCGATGAAATCAAGCGTAAACTCATTGGATAGACATTGACTCCAGCCAGGCGTCCTGCATTGGCTGGAAAAAGCTAAGACATATAACGCCGACCGGGTGAAATCCCATGCAAACCGAAAAGAAAAGCCAGAACAGCCCATCCGTCCGCTGCGCCATCATCGGCCTGGGCATGGGAAAATTCCATTTTGAAGGATACGCGCAGGCGGAAGGGGCCACCGTTGTCGCGGTGGCGGACCTCCAGGAGGAACGGTTGCTTCCCTACAAGGAGAAGCTGGGAGCGGAGGCGTGTTTCACGGACTACCGGAAGATGCTGGAAACCGTGCAGCCGGACCTGGTGAGCGTGGCCCTGCCCAACAGGCTGCACGAGGAGGTGACCCTCGCCGCCCTCGAAGGGGGGGCCCATGTCCTGTGCGAAAAGCCGATGGCGATGAACGTGGAGCAGGCCCGGCGCATGCGGGAGGCGGCAAGGAAACACGACCGCCAGCTGGGCATCAACCTGAACCAGCTCTATTCCGGGAAGGCCGAGACGCTGAAGGAGTGGATTTCCAACGACAACCTGGGAGAGATCTACCACGGCTTCACGTGCTGGACCCGGCAGGACGGCATTCCGGGCTTCGGGGGGTGGTTCGGGCAAAAGGCGATGTCCGGCGGGGGACCGTTGATCGACCTCGGGGTGCACCGGCTCGCCGTCGCCCTCTGGCTGATGGGCGATCCCGAGCCGGAGCGGGTGGTCGGCTACACCCACCACCATTTCGGACTACCGCGCGCCAAGGCGGAGGGCAAGCCCTTCGATGTCGAGGATTTCGCCGCCGGTTCCATCCGCTTCAAGAACGGGGCCTCCCTCTTCCTGGAGGCCTCCTGGGACGGATTCCAGGCCAAGCGCGACAAGATAGAAATGCGCCTGCAGGGATCCCGGGGAGCCCTGGAGGACCTTGGCGAAATGGTGCACTTCGGCCGCAGCGGGGCGGTCTTCCACCAGTCGCTTCTCACGCCGAAACAGCCGGCGTTCGCGACCTCCTATGATGCGATGGTGCAGTCCCTGCGCGGGGGCGAACCGTTCCGCGGCACACCCGAGCGGGGCATCGCCATCCAGCAGATCCTCGACGCCCTCTACCGGAGCGCCGGGGAAGGACGGGAAGCGGCCGTGAATGGAATGGAATAGGGAAAGCACGATATACGGAATGGATGGGATCCTTTTTACTGGAAACCAAAACAATTTTCATATGAGGATTGCCGCGTATGTTGATTGAGAAAAACAACCGCATCCTCTTCCAGGGGGACAGTATAACGGATTGCGGACGGGACCGTTCCCAGGCGCATTCCCTGGGGAACGGCTACGCCATGATGGCGGCGAGTTTCCTATCCGCGATGCATCCGGAACTCTCACCGGTCTTTTTCAACCGGGGCATCTCCGGCAACCGGACCGGCGACCTGCTGGCGCGATGGGAGGAGGATTGCCTGGAGCTGAAGCCGGATGTCCTCTCCCTCTACATCGGGATCAATGACGTCTGGCGCCGCTACGACCGCAACCTGCCCACCACGGCGGAGCAGTTCGGGAAAAACTGCCGGCAGTTGCTTGAAAAGACCTTCAACGCCCTTCCCTCCGTCAAGCTGATCATCATGGAGCCGTTCGTGCTGCCGGTCCCGGAGGACCGCAAGGCCTGGCGCGAGGACCTTGATCCGAAGATCGACGCGGTCCGCCACCTGGCCCGGGAATACGGCGCCACCTACGTTCCGCTGGACGGTATTTTCGCCGCCGCCTCCACCCGGCAGGAACCCGCCTTCTGGGCCCCCGACGGGGTGCATCCCTCCCCTGCCGGCCACGCTCTCATCGCCCGCAGCTGGCTTGAGGCCGTGGGGGCCTGAGGAGAGGGTGCCTATTTTCCCCTCGACATCGCGACCGCTTTTCCCAACCTCCCACCCCGTTATGTCGCAGGACCATTACAGTGAGTTCATCGGGAGGAAGTTTGTCGGCCTGAGCATCGTTTTGGCCCTGGTTTTCTGGGCCTGCTTCACGCGCCTGCTTCTTCCCTTTGTTCCGGCCGAGACGCCCGCCATGGCGTATTTTTTCGCCGGGTTCACTGCCATCTGCCTGACGGGCGTCTTCTTCCTTGCCTCGCACATGTTCCAGCTGGTGCTGCAGGAACACCGCAAGGCGCGGCGCGAAAGGAACCCCTGAAGGGGGCCGCTATTCTCGCTTGCCCTTCACGGGGGAATGCGTGATTCTCGGCCCCGGAAAAGGTTACCGTGGCCCTTATTCACCGTCATTACTCGATTCCAAAACTGGATTTCCGGGATTTCTGGGACATCTGCAGCCACTACCTGCGCATTCATCCGAAATACCGCAACATCCTCTATTCCATCGACGGTTTCAGCGGTCCGGTCTGTGAAAACGAGAGCGATGTATCCAAGGTCCTGCGGCTGATCGCCCTGCATCAGGGGGAGGTGCGCCGCTATGTGGCCCGGTATTACCTCTCTCCGGCCAGCGAGCCGGGGGACTACGGCAACGCCAAGATGGAATACCTCCCGGAAGCCCATGACTTTCAGCCCCTGGGCCTGCATTTCTACGCGGACACCGACAACAAGCTCCTCATCTACCAGTTCGAGGACTTTATCTACAACGGCTATTCCTTCCAGGAGCAGGACAGCACCGAGATCGAGTACGGCCTGCCCTGCGAGGTCCTGGCCTCCGTGATCGACATTCGCAGCTTTTCGGCCTTCTGCGAGCAGCCGGATATTGAATCACCCTACACCTGCGGCCTCATGACCGCCTTCTACAACATGGTCCGCAACGGCTTCAAGCGATACCCCCCGGACCTCGTGAAGTTCCTCGGGGACGGGGTCCTCGCGGTGTGGCAGACCACCTCGAGGGACCGCAAAATCGCCATTGAAACCTGCCTGGACGGGCTGCGGCAGATGCCGGTCACGTGGCGCCACCTGGTCCGCGGGCCTGAATTCACCCACGGCGCCCCGGAAGGGCTGGGTTCGGGAGTGAGCTTCGGCCTGGCCAGCAAGATTTCCATCGACAACGACTATATCGGCCGGCCCATCAACCTGGCCAGCCGCCTCTGCAGCGTGTGCCCGCCCGCCAAGACCTACATCGCGCGCAATGTCCCCGACGTGGAGGACTTCGGTGTCAAGCCCCTTGCCATCCGCCTCAAGAGCTACGGCGAACAGAAGGTCTGGCTGATGGATGTGATCTAGGGACGAAGGACGAAGGACGAAGGACGAAGGACAAAGGACGAAGGACGAGGGAGCCGCCATGTTATTTGAAAATGGCGACTTTCGCGTTTCGACTTTATACCAGCGCCTTAGACCTTTGTCCTTCGTCCTTTGTCC
>JBNGDP010000088.1:13400-15983 GCA_049975345.1 Oceanipulchritudo sp.
GTCCTTTGTCCCGAGTCCTTTGTCCTTTGTCCCGAGTCCTTTGTCCCGAGTCCTTTGTCCCGAGTCCCTAAACCTCCTCGACCACCGCGGTGTAGCTGTTGCCGTTGATCGTGAGGTGCACTTCGCGCGAACCGGCCGGGGCGGTGGCGGCCCTGGCCGGTTCAGGGGCGGGTTCCGCCTTGGCTGCGGGGGCGGCCGGCACCTCGACCTTTTCCTGCTTCGGCTCGGGCGCCTTCTCCTCCTTGCTCTGGTAATGAAGTTTCACCTGGTGCGGGAACATGGCCCAGATGACGCAGTGCTCGTCGTCGCTGGGCAGGCCCTCCTTCTTCAATTCCTCGCGGAGGCGGTCCATGCTGGGCTCGGCGAGATCGGCCGGGCGGCAGGTGATGGGGTCCTTTTCGGCCTTTTTCGCGGCAATCTTGCGCACTTCCGGATCCACCGGGGCGGGGGTCTTTCCATAGTATCCGAGGGCGATATCCATGGCCTGCGGGCTGAAATTCTCCCACCGGCCGAACTTGACATTCAGCATCGCCTGGACGCCGACGATCTGTGACGTCGGCGTGACCAGCGGAATCCAGCCGAGGGCCTCCCGGACCACCGGGATCTCGGCGAAGACCTCCTCGAAGCGATCCTCCATCTTCTGCTCCTTGAGCTGGTTGCGGAAATTACTGAGCATGCCTCCGGGCACCTGGTAAAGGAGGGCGTCGCTGTCCACAATCTCGTTCTTGTGGGCGGTGAACGGGTCCAGCTCCTTGTAGACCTTGGTGAAATGGGCCCGCAACTCGGTCAGCTTGTCGATATCAAACTCGGGCTTGCGCGGATGGTCCGCCAGCAGGCTGAGCATGCGGACGGTATCGGGCTGGCCGGTCCCGTTGGCAAAGGGGGAAATCGAGGTGTCAATCATGTCCACACCCGCCTCGACGGCGGCATAATAGGTGCTGGCCCCGAGGCCGGCGGTCTCGTGCGTGTGGATGTTGACGGGGATCTTGCAGCGTTCCTTGAGGCCCTTGATGATCTTGTAGGCCTGGACCGGGGGAATGAGGCCCGCCATGTCCTTCACACAGATGGAATCACAGCCCATGGCCTCGATCTGCTCGCCCAGTTCCAGGAAGGTTTCCACGGTGTGAACGGGGCTGGAAGTGTAGCACATGACTCCCTGCGCGTGCTTGCCGGCGGCCTTGACGGATTCCACGGCCTTGCGGATGTTGCGCATGTCGTTGAGGGCGTCGAAGACGCGGAAGATGTCCATTCCGTGCTTGGCGGCCATCTTGACGAAGGCCTCGACCACATCATCGGGAAAATTGGCGTACTGCACGATGTTCTGCCCGCGCAGAAGCATCATATGGGGGGTGTTGGGGGTGCCCTTCCTGAGCTGGTCGAGGCGGTCGAAGGGCCACTCGTTGAGAAAGCGCAGGCCGGCGTCAATGGTCGCCCCCCCCCAGGTTTCCAGGGCCCCGAAGCCAAGGCTGTCGAGGATTTCGAGCGCGGGGATCATCTGCCCGGTGGACATGCGGGTGGCCGCGAGGGACTGGTGGCCGTCGCGGAGTACCATATTATTGAAGATCAATTCCTTGGCCATAGTGCCTGAAAGGTAGAAAGCCGGAAAATGAATGACAATGAAAAAGGCAGCCCTTTTCCGAAGATTGCGGAAATTTACCGGCTCAACGGTTGCTCCAGAGGGCGAGCGTCCCGACCATCAGGGCGGCGGCGGTCTCCACCTTCAGGACGAGGGGGCCGAGGGAGGCGAAGTGGCAGCCGACCGCACGCAGGCTGGCATATTCGCGCTGGGAAAAATCCCCTTCGGGCCCGATATAGACCTCCATTTCCCCGCGCGGCTGCAATTGCCTTTCCAGCAGGTCCCACAGGGGCCGCGCATCGGGCTGCAGGGCCCCGCACAGGCGCTGGGCGCCCTCTCTCGGGACAAGGGCTTGGTCCAGACGCAGGGGCTCGCCCAATTCGGGAAGCCAGGGGTTGCCCGATTGCTTGAGGGCCTCGACAAGAATGGCCTGCCAGCGTTCCTGCTTTCGATCCGCCCGTTCGGCGGGCACCGCTGCGTGTTCCGTCAAAAGGGGGGAGATCCGGCTGACCCCGAGTTCAACCGCCTTTTGCAGGATCGCCGGAAAGGTCTTGCCCTTGGGGACAGCCACCAGCAGATGCACCTGCAGAGCGGGAGACGGAATCGCCTGAAAGGACTCGACAGCCAGTCGCCCCCCTCCAGCGGCCGCCGCCACCCGGCAACGGGCCCGGGCCCCGCGGCCGTTGAGCAGCTCCACCAGTTCGCCGTCCCGGACCCGACGGACCCGGAACAGGTGGTGCCGTTCCTCCCGGTCCAGCTCCGGAAGGGTTTCCCCGCCGTCCCAGTGATGGCAAAAGACCCTGAGCATTCCCCGGTTTTCTCAGTCCGGGCCGGTTTTGGCAACCCCGCGCAAAAAGAAACCGCCACCCGGGGTAACGGAGTGGCGGCTCAAGTGCTTAACCAAACTACAAACTAGACTGAAAACGACGACTGTTGCGTCTCAGTTGATAAGACGGGGGAAGTTCAAGGGATGTTCAAAATATTTTTTCTTTTTCCAAAAAAACTAG
>JBNGDP010000089.1:0-15734 GCA_049975345.1 Oceanipulchritudo sp.
GTGTCGGGATGGTTGACGTCGAAGCGGTAGAGCTCGCCGTCGGTGGGCAGGTCGACGCCGTAGCGCTGCTGGGTGTGGATGACGACGGCGGTGGCGTCGAGGACGGCCTGCTCGCTCGGAAGGGCGGCAAGCCAGTCGATGGGGGAATAGGATCCGACAGTGGTGGTTTTGATTTTCATAAAGACAAAAGACCAAGGACTAAAGACGAAGGTCGGTTAGTGGTTTTCGATGATGGATTTTACGGTGAGGAGGGTGTCGGGGTCGGTCTCATAAGGGACGACCCCACAGCCTACCGAGGTGTTGGGCCGGGTCAAGGCGAGGGAACGGCAACGCTCCGCCTCGGAGGTGGTCTTTTCAATGGAGGGATCCAGGAGCTGGGTGGCCGACATGTTGACGCGGACGTGGACGTCCGGGAAGGCGCGGGCGGTCTCGAGGAAGGCTGTCTGGTCGGTTTCCGACGGTGCGATGACCCAGCCGGGGCCGGCTTCGAGAAAGGCTTTCGCAATTTGCGCGGCATCGCCACCGATGACACAGGCGGGGGCCTGGCCGGACAGGGAACGGGCATGGTCGAACAGTTCCTTCAGAAGGGGTGCCTCAATGGACTGAAAGGCCTCGACCGGGAGAAGGGGCGGGGTGGTGCCCGACTCGAAGATGATCGGCTTCAGTCCGCTTTGATAAATCGCCTCAAGGAAGGCTTTCTGGCCTGCAAGGAGATGTCCCAGGGCGGCCTTCAGTTCCTCCGGGTCTTCCACCACGGCCATCAGAAGCTCGTTCATTCCGAGCAAGCCGATACCCAACGCAAATGGCCCGCACATGGGAATATGCACCTGCGCGTCCGGGCAGCTTGCCGTGAGTGCCTTGCCGGCGTCCAGCGTGTCCCGGATGCGCGGACAGTTGGCCGGATCAAACGGACTCAGCTGCAGGAGATCCTCCACCTCCTTGCAGGGATGCCGGGAGATCGAGGGAATGTTCACCCCGGATGGCTCGCTTACGACGGCTCCGTATGCCTCCGGTTCGAGGTTGTAGACATCGATGCCGGCGACGATGAGCGGATGATGGTAGCATTCCCATGCGACCCGGTGGGCTTCCGCCAACAGCGCACCGCTCCGTGAGACCTCCCATGGGGTCCGCTGTATCAACGCCGCCGCATGCTCGTATATGCCGGGTGAAAAGATCATTTTTATAAAGCTCTATTCTCGCACGGAGCCACGGAGAGACAGAGGCACGGAGATCAACTTTTTTTCAAGTAATATATAAATCCTCCGTGGCTCCGTCTCTCCGTGGTTCTGTGCGCTAAAACGGGGCATTGATGTCCTTCACGGGTTGGCCACGGACCTTGGAGAGATGGTCCTTCACTTCCTGTATGATGTCCTGGACCTCGCGGTAGTCGTCCTGCAGGAGGTAATCGGTCCACTTGGATCCGTAGCGGACGTGGTTGATCTCGTCGGACCAGTCCTGGTCGGCGAAGAGCTGGCTGCGTGGGTCGCCGGACTCCTCATACTCCTTCATGCGCTTGGGTTTTCGCGGCATGAAGTAGGCCTCGAGGCCGCGGGTCAGGTAGGCGATGCGGTGCAGGACCGGCAGCCCCTGGGATTCCTCGAAGAGGACTGGATTGACGCGGTCCGGTTCGACGCCCAGTTCCCGGAGTCGAATCGCGCCGAACTCGCTATGGCGTGCCTCATCCCAGAAGTGGCGGCTGAAGTCCGCGAACAGTTCCCATGGATAGTCGCCCTCGCAGGCGTCGAACAGGATGCTGGCCAACAGGGCCGCGGCGTAGAACTCATTGAAGAAGACCTTGAACTGCTCGATGGTCGCCTCGCGAGCGTCCATCTGCTGCCGGTCCTCGTAGGATTTCAACCCGCCTACCTGTATTTGTTCATTAAATACAATGGTGGCGGGCCGTTCAAAACGGGGGCCCGTCCACGGCTCACTGCGGCTTGTCGCCTCTGATTCACCGTGAATACCCCCGGCGGCATGAAGGACCGCTTGCAGGTGCCTGCTCCATGTGTCGCTTGTATTGTTCATTCCAAGGGTGGAAAACCACTTCATCTGTTCCCCGAGGTTTTGGCGGATACGGTGAAGCAGGCGCACCTCATTGGCGTTGCCGGATGGATCCAGATGCTCGAGATCAGTGTCCAGCGCTTCGATAAGTCCGGCAGTCAGCACTCCGTAAAATCCCGCAAGAAAACTACTGTCATCAGGCGCGTGCTGGGCCTCCTCGAGGACGGCCTTCAGATCCGGACGCACGCTGGCGTCGGGATTACCTGCCCGCATTTCCTTAAGCCGGGCCCGCAGCCAGGTCACATGCTCGGAGGCGTCGTAGAGGTGATAGGCCAGCCTGTACTTATGCTCGAAATCACCGATACGGAGGAACCAGCCTGCCAGGATGCGCAGACGGGCTTTCTCTACCGCGGCGTAGTTGCGCAGGTGGGTGGAGGATTGGGCAATGTTGAGTCCGGAATGAGTCAGGGTAGTCATTCCGTATTATAGCTCAGAACAGGTTGCCGGGAAACTGGCGGATTGGGAGAATCGTATTTGCAATTCGGGCAATAAGGCCGACGATAAAGACTGAATGGAACTGCGGCAGCAAAGGGTCCCCGTCGAAGTGAGTTTCGCACCCGGCGGGACGGGACTCATTGAAAGCCACCATGAAGAGGGCTTCTTCATGGATTGGCGGAAGGATCCGTTTGCAAAGATTCTCATTGTTGTCGGCGGCGAAGGTATTCTTTCCCGCGCGAAGCAGCAGTTTGCGATTCAGGCATACAGCTTGATGGTGATCCCGCGCATGGCGCGTCACCGGATCGCCGACCTTCCTGGCCGACCGCTCTCCCTCGCCGGAGTTTGCCTTGATAACAAGGAGTTCCCCGACCCGGGGCTACTGAATGCCGCCTGTTCCGGGTGGCGTGTCGAGAACGGTTCCGCCCTTGCGGGTAAAGTGCGCGATTGGGTCCGCGAAATTTTCGTGGAGGAAAGGATGGAGCGGGTGGGAAACCGCGCCCTCCAGCAAGCGCTGGTGACCCGGATGCTGGTGGAGCTCGCACGTACGCCCGCGCGTACCGCCGCCGGTCAGGTGGATTCAGTCCATCGCGTGGAAGCGTATCTCACGACTCTTGAGCAGGAATTCTGGCGCGCTTGCTCAATCGACGAGGTGGCCGCGTCCCTTGGGCTGAGCCGACGCCGTTTCACCCAGTTGTTTCGGGGACTTGCCGGAGAAAGCTGGCTGAGCCGCGTCAACCGTCTGCGGCTGGAACATGCCGCCGCGCTGCTCCGCTCCACCCGCCTGTCGGTACGCTCTGTCGCCTTCGAATGCGGCTATCCTGACCTGTCGCATTTCTACCGCGCCTTCAAGGGACGGTTTGGGATGAGCCCTGGGAAGTGGCGGGAGCAGGCCTGAAAGCATCAAATCTGCGGTAAATATGATGAGAAAGGATGACTTTAAAGCTTGAAGAAGGTGTTTATGTGGCTCAAGCTATGTTTTCATGAGAATCACGGTAGATATTGAGAGATCGACCCTCGCTGAATTGCAGCGGATCACCGGAAAAGGGAAAAAAAGTCCTGCGGTGGCCGAGGCCGTGAACGAATATGTGAAGCGGCATAAGGCGCGCGAGCTGGGCCGGCTCCTGCGTGAGGGTGCAGTGGATTATCCGGTCACGAATGAAGAAATTGAGGAGCAGGACCGTTGAGGCATGGTAGTGGTTGACACCTCCATCTGGATTGAGGCCAGCCGCCGCGACGGCAACGCGGAATGCAAACTGGGTCTTGAGGGGTTGCTTGAAGAGTATGAAGCGGCTGTCTGCAGGCCGGTGTTACTGGAATTTCTGGGTGGAGCGCGGAAACGGGAACGCGAATGGCTGCAGGATCAAATGGCCTGCCTGCCACGGTTGGGGGTGACGGACCATCACTGGGATGCCGCCTGCAGGCATGCCTGGATACTGCGTGATGCCGGGGAGACGATCCCATGGAATGACATTCTTATCGCCTCGGTTGCGTTGGACCGAGACCTGAGGGTGTATGCCCGGGATTCACATTTCGGGATCATGGCAGGTGTGCTTGGTTTGCGCCCGTACCAGCCGGGATATTGTGGGCGCTTTGTTCCGGATTGAGCCCCGGGTTTCCTGCCGGATGGAACCGATCCCCGGATAAGGTGCACTTGACAATCGCCCTCAGGGGTGGGATATTCCCACCATGAAAGTGTGCCGGGTGGACAGCAAGAAGCGAGTCGTGCTGCCGGGAGGGAAGCCGGGCGACTACATGCTGGTGGAGGAAACGGAAGCGGGGACGTACACGTTGAAGCGCATGGAAATGCCGCGCGCCCGGCCGAAAAGCGCTGCGGCTGTGCGGAAAGTCCTGACGGAACGGCCCCTGAAGATGCGGATGGACTGGGATGCATTGCGGAAATTGACGCGCGAGCCATGATTTTGCTGGACACGAACGTGGTGATTTACGCCTCTGCACAGCGCGGGCCGTTGCGCGACTGGGCGGTGGAAGTGATCACTGGATCGGTCTCCACCGGGGGATCCGCCATCAATGCGGTCGGTTTGGCGGAGTTGGCAGTGGGTGCCGGCGATCCCTCCTCCATTGCCCCGAATCTGCGCAGTTGGGGAATTGTTCTTCTCGATGTGCCGGTGATCGCCTCGGAGGCGGCGGCGCGGGCCTACCGGGAATACCGGTCCAATGCAGGCAAGGTCACGCCCCTGATGCCCTTGCCTGACTTCTTCATTGGGGCGCACGCGATGGTGATGGATTGGGAACTTGCCACCGCTGACAAAGGGCGCTTCAGGACCTATTTTCCCGATTTGCGGCTGCGCATGCCGGATATTGCCGGTTAATGGCTCCACCAGACCGGGGGTTATGAGCATGGAATCGATCGGAAGGAGATTTCCCCTTTAACCCGGCGGGCTGTTCTTGCGTGCAACGCTCCTGAGTGACGGTTTAATGCCCTACCAGATCACTTCGACATCGGGATATTGTGCCAGCATCCTGTCCTTGCTGATCAAGGGCATCCTGAAGACCTGGGCGGTGGCGACCAGGATGCGGTCGAAGGGATCATTGTGGAGATCCGGCAGGGCAACTGCCCGGAAGATGAGTTCACGATCAAGCGGCAGTTCCTGGATGTTGTGTTGATGGAGGGCGCGTGAGATGTAGTCCGCCGGTGAGAGTGGAAGCTGCAGGCGCCCCCGTTTGCACAGAAGACCGATTTCCCATGCGGTGACGATCGAGATGGCAGCGCTCTGGAGCGCACCGGCGAGTACCTTGCGGGCGGCTTTTGAGAGTTTTGTCTGATCGGAAACGAGCCAGACGAAGGCGTGTGTATCGAGAAGAACCATGGTGTGCCTGTTATCGCAGTTCCCCGGGCCAGTCTTCTTCCGGAAGGGGGGCGCAGGGATCCCCTTTGTATTTGGCACCGCTTAGCTGCTTGTCAGTCTTCAGGCAGAGCCCTAGCTTCCGGTGGGGGACAAGGTCCGCCACGGGGCGGCCATTCCGGCAGAGTATGATGGCCTCGCCTTCCTCCTCAACGGCCGCAACCAGTTTGGAAAGCTGGGTCTTGGCCTCGTACAGGTTCACCCGCTTCATGATTTCCAAGGATCCCAAATAGACCAAGTCTAGTCAAGTCGGAAAGCGGATTACTATGCGATTAGTTAACGATTGCAACGATTGGGAAATTGAAAGTTTCTGAACCGAGGGAGTGTGATTGGCGAGCATGAGCGCATTCTGGAAGGAAAACTGGGAACAGACGCAACAGCGCATGATCGACTGGTGGAACCAGGACGGGCTGGTGATTGGAAAATGGGGGGCGCTGGCGGCGGACAAGCCGCACGAGGAACTGCCCGAGCCGCCCCCGGTGAGCCGGGAGGAGTGGCATAGCAACCCGGTGGCCCGGGCGGCGCACGAGCATTACCGCCTGGCGAACAGCTGTTTTCCGGGTGACATCCTGCCCATCACCGCTCCGGACCTTGGGCCGGGATCGCTTTGTGTCCACCTGGGCTCCGAGCCGGATTTTTCCCGCCCGGACACGATCTGGTTTCATCCGGCATTTGACGAGGTTGAGGATGTGGAGAAAATCGGACCCTTGCGCTTCACCGGGGATGACAAATGGTGGAAATTCACCGAGACCTATATCCGGGAAATTCAAAAGCTCAGCCAGGGGCGTTACCTTGTCGGCTTCCCCGATCTGTGCAACGACATCGACATTCTCGCCTCCCTGCGCGACCCGAACAGCCTGCTCATCGACATGCTGGAGGAGCCGGAGTGGGTGGAGCAGAAGCTCGTGGAGATCAACATCGCCTTCAAGGAGGTGTATTCACGGATCCACGACATGGTGGATCCGGACGGCACGCTGGGCACGGCCAGCCGATCCTTTTTCATCTGGGGGCCCGGGCGCGTGGGCAAGTTCCAGTGCGACACCTCCGTCATGTTCTCCGAGGAGATGTTCGAGCGCTTTGTCACGCCCCGTCTCACGGAGCTGTGCGACTGGGTGGATTATCCGCTCTACCATCTCGACGGGACCGACGCCATGCGGCATCTTGACCAGCTGTTGTCGATCCAGTCGCTTAAGGCGATCGAATGGACCCCCGAGGCCGGCAAGCCGGGCGGGGCGGATCCCTGCTGGTACCCGATGTACAAGAAGATTCTGGCAGCCGGCAAGTCGGTGCAGATTGTCTACCTCAAGCCGCACGAGGTGCCCGGGCTGCTGAATGCCATCGGCACAAAGGGCGTTTACGTGCTGCCGGAGTTTGAATCGGTGGAGGAGGTAGAGGCGCTTTCCAAGGAATGCCGCCAGTCTCAGGGGTTTGGTAAATTTTTCCCCATATCTTGACATCAGCGCATCAAAGCATCATGGTGTTAAAATGCGCACAACCTTGAACATTGAAGAGGATGCCTTGGCCTATGCGAAAGAGCGTGCCCGTGTCAGCGGACAATCCCTCGGCGCGGTTGTTTCGGAGGTTCTTCGGGAGGCGGCTCGTCCCCGGGCCGGAGGGATTGAGCTGTCGGAAGACGGGATGCCGTACATTCCGGCAAAGGCGGGCAGCAAACCGGTAAGTTCAGAGCGTGTCCGGGACGCGCTTGAGCAGGAGGAATTCGAGAAGCATGCGTTTACTCGACGTTAATGTGCTATTAGCCAATGCCTTGGAGTGTCATGAGCAGCACAGGGCAGTGCGGAGCTGGCTCAGGAGTCATTCCGGGGTTCCCTTCGCCACTTGCGCACTGACAGAAACCAGCTTGCTGCGTCTGCTCATGAACCCGGCCATTAATGAGACGCCTGTTGATGCAGATACCGGCATTGAGTTGCTCCGGCATTTACACGCTCATCCATCGCACCGGTATCTCGGGAAACTACCGCCTGCCAACGATCCTGCCATTGCTTGTTTTCTCTCCCGGGTGCACGGATACAGACAGGTGACGGACGCCTATCTCGTGGGCGTGGCCCATGCCAATGGCGGGAAGCTGGCAACTTTGGATCAAAAACTGGCCGCCCTGTTCGGGCCGGATGTCCTGGAACTCATTGAGCTGGGTTAAGCCACCACTTGGGTGACTTGGTCAGTCGATGAGAAGCCTGACAAACGGGCCCTCGCTGGTGACCGGCTGGCGGACACGGACCGTGACAATCTCCGTTCCGTCACCGTTGTTGACGGGCGGGGCGGGCTCCTCGAGAAATTCGGGTCCGGATAACCAGTCTTGGGTGCCGATGGATGGAGCCGTTTCAAGGGAATAGGTTATTCCGTCGACCGTGTAGCCGGTGAGGGTGGATCCGGAGCCCTCGCCCAGACGCCGTCTGTAGCTGTATTGCAAGTACAGGTCACCGTCGGAATCAATGACCGTTTGCACAGGTGAGACATCCCTCGCATCGGGCAGGAGGGGATTCCCCATCAGGGCGAATTCCAGCTTGTTGGCAAGCGCGTCGCCGTCCGGGTCGGCGGAATCGGCAGCGTCGCCGGCGTTGTCGGCCGTGCCGAAGTGCTGTTCCCGCCATGTCTCGATCGCGGTCATGTTCTTGGCGGAGCCGACAAAGACAGTTGCCCAATCGCCGATGCCGCCGGGACCCTCGGCGCGGACGCGGTAGAAGAAAGGACCGGAGGCGTTGAGATCCGTCCATGAAGTGACATCGGGCATGCCGGAGGCGTAGACCTCCTGCCACGGGCCGTCACTGCTGGCTGAGCGTTGGATCACGTAATTGGCCTCATCGACGGCCTCATCCGTCCAGGACAATTGAACGCGCCCCGCATTGAGGCGCACGCCACGCAGATCCGTTGGCCTGAGCGGCGGTCCTGGCTGGCCGGTAACGGTGAGGGTGATGGGTCCGCGCGATTCCTTTTCCCATGAGCTGCCGTTGACGAGGAAAAAATAGGTGGTCCCTGCCTGCGCGTTGAAGGCGACCTCGCGGTCAGCGAGGTCGGCGCGTTCCGCGTAGGAGAAACCGTTATCGAACGATCCCTGGGTGTCCTCCTTGACAATTTCCAGCAACTGGCCGATGGCGGATCCCGTGTAGACGCCAAGTTCGGCGTAGATGAAGCTGCCTTTCGTGTCGACGGCGGTCAGCCCGGATGCGGGAGCGGTCCATTTCCACCAGACGGATGAGTTGGTGGCCCCGGCCTTTTTCCAGGTGGGATCGATATCCGGCTCACCGGGCTCCTCGGTGGCGCCGACGTTGTGGCCGTGGACCGTGCGGCGCGAGCCGCTGATCTCCGCGGCGTTGGCGAAGTTGTCGTTTTGGGGAGTCTTGGAAAGGAGCAATCCGGTCTTGAAACCCTTGTG
Source organism: Oceanipulchritudo sp. (assembly GCA_049975345.1). GTDB lineage: Bacteria > Verrucomicrobiota > Verrucomicrobiia > Opitutales > Oceanipulchritudinaceae > Oceanipulchritudo. The sequence continues at coordinate 8,755 of JBNGDP010000089.1, forward strand.
CGAGCCGGTGCCGGTGCTATCGAGGTCGACCGCGATGTAGTAAAACTGCCCCGCAAGGGCGTAAAAGGAGGCCTGGGCGGGAATGTAACTGGCCGAATATTCGTTGTTATTGGCCTCTGCCTCCTTGTTGAAAAGGTCGAAGCCCGGCTCTCCTGTGAGGCTGCTGTAGACGGCGATGCCAGGGGTGCGGCTGTCCTGTGTATCGAAAAGGTCGCTCGCCGTGGCGACATGGTAGACGCCGCTGTCCGGGGCGGTCCACTTCCACCAAGCGGAGCGGGATGCCCGGCCTCCGTGGGTCGGCTCGCCCGACTCCCGGGAAGCGTATTTCAGGTCCACGAACTCCTGATGGTAATTGCCCGAGATTTCTTTCGCGTCCGCGAGGTTGTCATTGGGGAGAGTATCCTTTGAAATATTGAAATGGATGACGGAGCGGTAGCACCATTCTGTTTTTGGCCCTTCAACGGCAGAGGCGGGGCCCACCTTGCTGTCGAGAGCGATGTGATAGGTCGTGCCGGCGGTCGCATTGAGCGAGATCATGGCGTCGTAGTCGCGCATGGAGATTCCGCTGTTGGAGGCGACCCTGAACAGGCTGCCAAGAGTGGATCCGCGGTAGACGGCCATCTGCATGCGACCGCCGGTGTTGTTCATGTCGGGATTCATGCCCATGGCGACAAACCGGTCCTTGAGGAAGCTGTGGATTGTATCGAGAATGTAGGTGCCCGTTTCCGGTGCGGTCCACTCGTACCAAAGCGAGCGGCCACCGGGAGTGTCCGGGATGTGGACCGGTTCACCCGGTTCGAATGTGGCGGCGAAGTTCGCGGTGGTTATCGATACATTGTCACCGGACAGCACCACCCGGTCGGCAAAATCGTCGTTCGGATTCTGCCAGAAGCTGAAGCGGAGAATCTCCTCCTTCGTATCCTGGCCGGTGCCCAGCATGATGTAATAGGTTTTGCCTGCTTCGGCGTCCCAGTTGAACTCGCCCCATGCCCACCATGAGTACCAATGCGAGCTGGCGCCGGCCAGCGGGACCAGGTCGCCGAAGGTGGCTCCTTCGGCCGGGCCCTCATAGACGGCGACGACGGTGGTCGTGTTGGAACCGAAGGCGGAAGCGGACGTCCGGCGGGCGGTGGCGGCATCGGCCGTCCATTTGAACCAGAGGGTCTTCTGGGCAACGGAAACCTCGGTTGTCATTTCGTAGTTGTTGTGAAGCGTGTTGTCCGTGGCGTGAAGAGGCTCACCGGATTCCCGTGTAGTGCCGAAGTTTTCGAGCTCGCGCTGGATGAAGAATCCGGTCAGCTCCTCGGCATTGGCAAAGTCGTCGTTGGGGAGCCTTTGGAAGGGCTTCAGGTGGAATTGGAAGGCACCGGCACTTGAATCCGAAGGGGAACCAATCTGAAAGTAGTAGGTTTTTCCAGCGACGGCGGTGAAGCGCACCCATGCATCATCGTCGACACCGTTCTGGTCACCTGAACCGACCGGAGTGAACTCATTGAACCATGCGGGAGAACCATTCGTCTCGTAGATGTTCAGCCTTGCCGGGCATTCGCTGAAGTGGGTATCGGCGGCGAATTCGCCGCTTTCGGGAGCGGTCCATACATACCAGACCGTGTTGGCAAGGTTGTTTCCCGGTTCGCCGCCCTGGATGGTGGCGTTGAGGTTTGTTCCCTCAGCGACCAGGGGTGAATCCGTTCCCGGCATGCCGGTAAGTTCAACTGCCTGCGCCCAGTTGTCGTTGGCAACTGAGACAAAGGGAGCGATGGAGAGGATGGGGTTTCCCGGGATGAAGGCATCCCGCAGGGCATCCACCGCCACCCGGTAAACGGTGCCGGGCTGGGCGTTGAGGATTTTTGCGGTGCTGGCCGCGCCGTCTGTGCGACGCTGTACGGCGACGCTTAGAAGGGATTCAAGGCTATTGCCCGTGTACAGACCGAAAGCGGGACTGCCCTCCAGCCTGACGAGAAAATCGCCCGGAACGTCGGGCGTCCAGGTCCACCAGAGGGAACTTTCCCCGCCGGCGTTGGCATGGTTGGGCTCGCCGGATTCGCGGGTGGCAGCGCGCAGGTCTCTGATGGAGACGGCGGTCTCAACGCTGTTCCCGGTAAGGGGAATGGGATCGGAGAAGTCGTCATTGGCGGCCTGGGTGAAGCCGCGCAGGTAAACCAGCCCCCGCTCGCCGTCCTTGCCGTCGGTGACCACCCAGTAGGTGCGGTTTTGTTCCGCCGTGAAGCGGACCTCGCTGAACGCTTCCCCGTATGGGCCGTCATCGCTTTCCACGACAAGCTGCAGGTCTTCAAAGGCGGGTGAGGGGAGGTCGGACTGGTAGACCGCCAGAAGCGTATCGTATTCGCTGTTGCGGGTGTTGAGGACAATCTTCCGCGAACTGTCAGCCAGCTTGAGTCTCAGCCAGAGCGAGCCGCCGCCGGCAGCGCCGGCGTGAACGGGCTCCCCTTCCTCCCGGCTGGCATTGGTGTTGTCCGAGGTGTAGTAGAAAGGAAAATACGGAATTTCGAGGGCATCGGCGAAAAAGTCCTCCTCGGGCGGACCCGACATGATGATATGGACGGATCCCTCGGCGTTGTTCTTGCCGGCCACGGCGATGTAGTAATCTGCGCCTTCAGTCGATTCCCACTCCACACGGCTGGTGATCTGTCCCTCGAAATCATCATTTTCCGCCACGAGCGAGAGGGCATCCGGGGAAGCGCCCGTGTAGACCGCGACTACGGTGTCGAAGTCGCTTCCATAGGTGTTGGCAATCGTCGTGCCCGGCACCTGGGCCGTCCACTTGTACCAGACGGAGTTGCCACCGCTGCCCGCATGCGGCGGCTCACCGGATTCGGCGGATGCATGAAAAGTGTTGCCGCGGAAAATGCCCGGATCCTCGGAAACTTCGATGGCCCTTTCAAAGGCATCATTGAATGGGGCTTCGCTTGTGCTAAGCAGGGCATCGTGAAGATTCACTACACCACCGCTGCTCACCTTTCCGGTGAGGGCTGCGACTGGCCGTACCGAGTTCAGTAATCGGTTCTTGAGACCGGTGACATCGCTTTCCGGAAATGCGGAGGCCACCATGGCGGCGACCCCGACAACCATGGGCGTGGCCATCGAGGTACCGCTGTAGATCTTGTAATCATCGTCCGCGTCGATTCCCAATGAGTAAATGGCCTGGCCGGGAGCGGCAATCTCCACACTGCCGGTTCCATAGTTGGAGAAGACAGCCAACTCGTCCTTCCTGTTAATGGCCGCCACCGATAGAATATTGGGAAGAAAGTAGTTGGCCGGATACTGGTTGAAGCTGTCGGTGTTTGCCTCATCGTTGCCGGCCGCCGCCACGACCAGCATGCCCGCATCGTTGGCGGCAGCGATGATATCGAAGAGCGACTGGGAGAAACTCGAGCCACCCCATGAGTTGTTGGTCAAGCGGACACCCTTTTCCATGGCGTATTCAAAGCACAGGATGGCGTCGGAGGTGGCGCCAGCCTTGTCGATAAAGCGCAGGGCCATGACTTTGGCGGTCCAGGCGACCCCGGCGACACCGATGCCGTTGTTGCCGACGCCGGCAATGGTACCGGCAACGTGGGAGCCGTGCCCGTGGGTGTCCATCGGATTGCCGTTTTTCTCGATGGCATTGAGGCCGTGCACGTCATCGATGTAGCCATTGTTGTCATCATCAATGCCGTTGGTCCGTTTCGAATTGCCGAAGGCGTCCAGCCCGTCCTCGCCTGGATTGACCCACATGTTGGCGGCGATGTCCTCGTGCGTGTAGCGAATGCCCGTATCGATCACGCCAACGATGATATCCGAGGCGTCGGTGCGGATGTCCCATCCCTCCGGAGCATCGATGTCCGCGTCCGCAACGCCCTCATTCTGACCGGTGTTATGCATGCCCCAGAGGGAACCGTCCAGGTAGCCGGGGTCGTCGGGTGTGGCGGTCGGGCGCACGATGGCGTCCGGTTCGGCGTAGGCGAGCAGGTCGTTCATCTGCTGGAGGTGCTCCAGCGCCTGCGGGACGGTATCCGCCTTTGCCTCGGGCAGATGAATGCGGTAGATGCCGATCCGGCTGAGCTTTTCTGCGCGCAGGCTTGAGTGCCGGGCCAGTTCAAGCAGTGCGGCTTCCTTGTCCGGGAGAACGCGGACCAGCAGCTGGTCGGCCACCATCTCGGTACGGTCCTTGACCGTCTCAGCGCCATCGCGATCAATGGTGATGATTTCCTCGATACGCACAGGGTAGGGCAGGCGCTTGGGCTGCACCACATTGACGCGGCGGATGCGGCCGGGTTGGGCATCCGGATGTTCGGTTCGTTCAAGGATCCGGGCCCCCGGCCAGGCCGCATGAACGTAAGGGCTTGCGGCCGGTGCTGTGGGTGGAGTATTCGACAGGAATGGGTCCACGGGCAGGCCGGGTAAAGTCCCATCCTGCCGATCCGGTTTCGTGGTGGAATCGGCCTGCGGCAACGGATTCCCCTGCGGCGTTTGCCACAAATAAAACGCACAGGCCAGAAGCAGGCCTGCCAGGATAAGAAAAACGGCTCGTTTCACGTGTGAGAGGGAGTATCCGGCCGCGGTCGACGGCTGTCCAAACCGGGTCCGCTTAAATCGTTAATCGGGTCGCCCGAGCCGTCTAATGCTACGGATGGTGCGACTACCATTGTCACAGCCAATAGCCATTCAGGTGCTCAAATTGATCCAAACCCCTTGAAGGACCCGACCTTGAGCAGCTTCCGTCGAATTCGGATCCTCAATGGCGGGGAGGGCGGCATCTGGCAGTTTTCCGCCTCCAATACCAGCGGCTCCTCCGGCTCGTGGAGCCTGCTTTCCGGTTCCGCGCCCAATGCCCAGCCGCACGCGGCTACAAATTGGTTGATCGGAGCATCCGTCAACCCCCGCCGGCCAGCGTGGCTGGCTGGATGATCCCGACCTGGACGGCAAGGTGAACGGGGTGGAGTACTTTACCGTTACCTCGCCGATCGACGGCGGCTCGGTGCGCAATCCGGTGGCCTCGGTCGAGTCGATCCCGGGCGGCTGGCGCGTTGTGATGCACCGCCGCCTCGGTGTGCAGGGAACGGTTCCGCTAGTCCAAACCGGCACCGACTTGGTCAATTGGGATCCCGCCGCGCCGGTCAGCTTCTCTATCAGCGAATCCGATGGCCTTGAGACGATCCAGCTGGATATCGATTCCACCGATCCCGCCTTCTTCAGCCGGGCCGCAATCAGCAGCGAGTAGGGGCATTAAGCAAACCTTCAGACTTCTGGGAGGTTCGCCGCCAAATCCTTGAACGCCTGGAGGTAAACCGGCAGGCGCCCGAAGAGATCCTCTGCCCATTCTTCACGGTAAACGTGGATGGCAAGGTTCCGGTCCTTGAGTAGATCATACCAGACCGACTCATTCGAAATCCAGCCGATGGAGAAGCTGCGTTCGAACGCCTGGCGCGGTCCGTTGGATTCAAAGCCCTCATCCCGGACCATGCGTTGAAGGAGTTTCCAGCAGACCTCGAAGGTCAATTCAAAACGGAGAATGGCGCTGTCGCGATCCCGGGTTGTGCGTATGCTTGATGGAATTGCCAATACCTCATCAAGCTTGTCCAAGATGCGGAGGAAGTCCTCTCTCAGTTGATGGCACTCACTCATGTCCGACGGGCAATTTGATGATTTTCCGGGAGGCGGTCGCTTTGAAGCGGTGGCCTGCCTTACTGAAATTGACCAAATCGATTGGGCGGATGGTGGGAAGTTCCCCGATAGACTTGGCCAATTCACGCTCGAGAGCCTCCGATGCCTCATCTTCAGTGGATAGTTCATATCCAAGGTCGAGATCGGCTCCCCGAAAGCTGGCCGGATAGGTCTCGGCGATTGATCCAAAAATAAACAGCTTTATCCCGCGCTTTTTGAATTCACGGGCGGTCTTGTCCAGCTCCAAAAGCAACCGTCTGGAAATCAACTGCCGCTCACGATGGCTCATTTTGAATCCATATTTCCCGCTGGCAGGCGGCTTTGCAATTCAATTTCCTACAGCCTGCGCAGCGTGGTCTTCATAAGGACAGTTAAGATAATGGGGCCTACGTTGTCAATTTAGGGAGTTCGGATTGAGGGCAGGGATGCCTTGTGGATCGCCCTCAGCCGTCCAGGGCGTCATGAAAGGCCGCTCGGGCGCGGCTGTACTCCTGGTGATCCTCAAGGGACGGGTATTTTCCCATGTTCCGGAGCAGGGCGTACAACTGCTCCCATGAGGCATCCTCCCTCTGGGGGATGATGGGGAAGAAGAGGGCGTTGGCGGCGCCGGCGGCAAGTTCGTCGCCGGGGGCGTCGCCGACGAGGAGAGTGGGGAGATCGCGCCCGTCGCGGGCCTGGAAAACCTGTTCGCTCTTGGAGCCGAACTCCTGGCCGAGGATGCGTGTGGTAAGGGATGCGAGACCGGCCTGTTCCCATTCAGCCTGCAGGGTTGCATGGGGGGCCTGGGAGACCACATGCAGTTCGCCGGTGGCGGACATGTGGCGAAGCGTGCTTTCCGCCTGCGAGAAGGGCTTGTGCGGATCCGATGTGGCCGCGACCAGCTGATTGACCCGTTGGCTCCATTCAAGGGCTTTTTGGAAGGGTTTCGTTTCCTTCACCTTTTCGAGTTGTGCCTCGATGGCATCGGCATTGCGGTTGTTTGGGTTGACGACGAACTGCGCGAATTCGGTCAGGTCCTCCGGCAGGTGTGCCCGCAATCGCGGGTCTCCCTCCTCACTGAGCCGCCGCAGGCAATGGGCGAAGGCGGCGAAGCGGTTGATGCCGCGGGTATCAGAGTACAGGTTGATGGCGTACCAGTGCGCTTCGACGACCGGCCGCCATGGATCAAGGTTCCAAATTTCGACAAAGGCGGGCAGGAAGGCGTGCTCATGCTTCGAGCGCATGTTGTCGAAGACGCAGCCGTCACTGTCGATACAGAATATCATGGACTAAAGACTAAAGACTAAGGACCAAGGACTAAAGAAGTGATGCCA
>JBNGDP010000090.1:0-15673 GCA_049975345.1 Oceanipulchritudo sp.
TGGTGCGGGCGGCGGGAATCGAACCCGCCCTTCAAGCTTGGGAAGCTCACGTACTACCGATATACTACGCCCGCGCTGAAGACAAAGGACAAAGGACTAAGGACTAAGGACTAAGGACCGGGTTGTTGGCAAGCCTGAATTACTGGGGACCGCCGGTATGGCAGAGGTTGCACTGGAGGCCCTCGACGTCGCCGGCGGGGTGCTCGAAGGCGAGGCCGGCGGGGGCGAGTTGGAGGAGCTGGTCACCGACGCCCTGGGCCAGGATGGTGTGGCAGGAATTGCAGTCGGCGGCCTGGAGGGGCGCGCCGGTTTCGACGTTGTAGTGCTCTCCGCCGTGGCAGCGGAAACAGCCGCCCCAGTTCTTGTGTCCGATATTGTTGGGATACACGGACCAGTCGGCCTTCATGAGGGGGAAGAAATTCTCGGAATAGATACGCTGCACCTCGGTGATGGTTTCCTCCAGACGGGGCTGGCCGGCATAGGTTTTGAGGAGGGATGCGCGGATTGTGGCATGAGCCTGCTCGACGGTCTCGTACTCGCCGACGAGGAGCTCGACGGCGTTGTACTTGAGTTCGGGCCAGGAGGGATCGAGGCGCTTGAGCGCGAAGGCGTTGTCGAGGGCCTGGTTCGGGGCGAGGAGGATATGGGCCGGGCGATTGTGGCAGTCGATGCAGTCCATGACGCGGACCTCATGGTGCTCCTCGCCGGCCAGGGCCTCCTCGAGGTCCTCCACGGTGTCGTAATCCTCCCTGAGGAAGACCACTTCCTCCCCATTCTCCTTGCGCAGTCGGACCATGGGCACGTCCTGGCGGTCCTCGTCCAGGGCGACATACTCAACCCGGTTGCGGGGATCGGTATGCCAGTGGATGCCGCCCACCCGACCGAGGCGCGGATCCCCACCCCCGACCTTGAGGATCAGGCGGATGGAATAGGGCGTATTGTCCTCGTCGCTGAGATAATGCTCAAAGGTGCGATCGAGATTGCCCGTGAACACCTGCGGCCAGTGGCATTTTTCGCAGGTATCCTGGGACGGCCGCAGGCTCTCGATGGGCGTCGGGACCGGGGTCGGGTAAATGTTGGCGAGTGTGGCATAGACCTGGTAAAGCCCGTCGATCTTGGCCTTGACGTACCAGGTGGCGCCTTCGCCGATGTGACAATCCACGCAGGCCACGCGGGCATGCGGGGATTTCTGGTAGGTGGTGTACTCCGGCTCCATGATGGTGTGGCACACCTCCCCGCAGAATTCGTTCCCTTCGGTGACATGATAGGTCTTGTAGCTTCCAAGCGCGCTCAGGAAAAGAAAGCCGACGGCCAGGGCTCCGAAGATGAGAAACTTCCGCAGTTCCCCCGGCTTGCTGAAATCCAGGGAGAAGCGCAGGAACGTGGACCGGTGCCCGAGCTTGCTGAGATACCAGCGGTCGACCAGCCAACCGATGAGCATGAAGACGAGTCCGCTGACCAGAAAAAACGGGGCGACCAGAAAGGTCAGGATCCCCAGGTACGGGCTCGGGTCCTCGGCGGTAATGTCGAGGAAAAAGAGCAGGACGAAGGCGAAGAGCGCCCCCATCGCGATGACGGCCCCGCTGGCGGAAATCCAGTTGTTGAACTGGGAAAGGAATCCTTTCCGGATCCGTCCACCGGACCCGCCAGATGGGGAGTCATCCGCGCTCATAATGGGGTACTTGGCGGCGCAGGAACCTTACTCGGCCGACATGCCCCGCATGAGAGCGACGAGTTCCTTGATCTCGTCATCGGAAAGCTTCTTGCCAAATCCGGGCATCTTGGTCCCTTCCACGCCGTCCTTGGTCATGTTGAAGAGGTCCTCGTCGGAGAGTTCGGCAAGGGAGGCCGGATCGGTGTAATCCTTGATTTCCAGCTTCTTTCCGAGTGGGGTGTCGGCGGAACCGTCAGAGGCGTGGCACTTTTTGCAGTGCTTGTCCCAGGTGGCCTGTGCCCCGGAGTCATCGGCATAGCCGGTGAGGGAAACAAGGGCGATCGTTGCGGTTGCGATAATGATGTTTTTATTCATGGTATACTTTTATTCAGGTGGGTTAAAATTTGCATTGCGCACTGCCGCTGATGAGGTGGACCTGATAGTCCCGCATGCCGGCGGCGGAAGGATCGGTCTGCTCATAATACTGGTACCCGAGACGGGTGACCAGTTTCTCGCTCAAGTGAAAGACCAACCCGGCATTCCCCTGGTGCTGCCGGATGTCCGCACCATAGGGGACGGTATTCGGCGAGGTATCCAGATAATTGCTCATCTCAAGGTAATGGTATCCGAGGTGCAGATCAATGATCCTCGTCAGGACACAATACACATTCAGGTCAACTTGCCAATAATCATTTGGGATGTCCACGACAATGCCACTATAGGTCCCCTCCAGGTCGGCGGCCCCGGTTTCCGTGAGGTCGTCGGAGAGCATGTAATTGGCGTTCAGGAAAATCCTGGGATGGGGGGTCCAGGTAAGGGACTGGTTGAAGGTGACCCGGTCCCGCTCGGAGGTTGTGAAACCGTCCGTGCCACGACGCTCGCTGGTGACTTCCGTCTTCTGGAAGTCAACCCGGCTCACGCTCTTGAGTTCGGGAAGGATGCGCCAGTGCAGGCGGGCGTTGAGGTCCCGCGTCTTGAAGGTCTGGTTCAGGATCCAGCCCGGATAGGCATAGCCGCTGATCCCCTGGGTGACCTGCATGTCCCCGTAGTCGTAATCGCGGTATTTAAGGTATCCCTCGACGGACAGGCGGAGGTTGCTCGACGGGTAGTAGTTCATGCCCAGCTCCCACAGGGCCAGGTCGCGGCTGAAATCGGTGTCGCGTCCAAGGATGGATTCCGGGTCCGCTGGATTGGGAGCGAGCTCCGCGCGGGTCCAGGTTTCCTGAAGGTCGCCCGTCTGCCACGCGCCCTCGACGCGGGTGTAGAGCAGCCCCTTGGGGATCCCCTTGTAGCGCAGCTCAACGAAACCGGACAGCTCTTCGGAGGACTTGTCATTGCTGGAAATCATGTCGGCCTCCTGGGTCTGGCGCTCCAGGTCGCCGAAATCGACGGTCTCGAAAACGTCGATATAGGAGCTGAAGGCGCTGGAGGAGAGCCGCTCATAGCGCAACCCGCCCATCCAGCGGTAATTGCCCTCCGGTTCGCGCACCAGGTTCAGGTTGAAGATCCACTGCTTCAAGCGCCGGGTGTTTTCGAGGTTCAGGAATTCCCGGTCATCCAGTTGCAGGGCGGCGAATTCCAAATCGTCCGGGGTTGCCCCGAAGATCCGGCTTCCCCCCACCTCCCCGTTCAGGCGGTTGAAGGCGACCCCCATGGAACCGTAGGATTGGTCGGAAAGTTCCCGGCGCGTATAGGCGGAGAAGCCGTAGATGTCGTCCGAAGTGTTTTCCTCGTGCGTCGTGAAGCGGTTGGCGGTGGGCTGACTGGCGGCGCGCTCCGTGAGCCGCTGCCGCTCGGTCTCACGGCGCTGGAAATGCACCCGCAGCCCGCTCCGGTTGATGTATTCCTGCCGGACCAGGCTCAGGTCGACGGCATGGACCGTCTCCTTGCCCGTGTTCAGGGCCGGAACGATATTGCGGGACTTCATGGAACCGGTGACCTGGTACTGGAAATCATCCCCGAAACGGGTGGAGAGGCTTCCCCCATCCCGGTCGAGTAAACGGTAATTCAGCTTCAACTTCAGGGTATCGGTCAAGGCCAGCTCGAAGCGCACCTTCAAGCGGTTGATTTCCTCCTCCAAAGCATCCGGGGAAAGGACAAAGAAGGCGTCCCTCGGCGGATAATAATTCCCCGCCCCGTAATCATATTCCATCCAGCGATAGTAATCGATCTGCAGCTTGAGTTTCTCCGGCCTGGAGATCTTGAGGCGGATGGCCGCCTCCTCGGGATTCAACAGCCAATGGCCGTCCAGGATGACGTGCGTGTCCGCGTACGGGTCATTCTGGTAGAAATACCGTTCCACCCCGCCAAGGTCCTTGTCCAGGATGCGCAGGGTCTCGGCCAACTGGGCGGGATTGGTCTTTGCCCGGTCGACATCCGGATAACCGTAAGACAGGACCATTTCCGGTTGGGCCGGTTCGGGCTCCTTCTCCGTATCCACCGTGTAAAGGGTCAGCGCGCCCGCCGGGGTTGCACCAAAAACCGCTGCTGTCAGGGCCAGACGGGCAAAGACCCCGGCCGCCTTGGGAAGAAAAGAAGGGTCATTCATGATCAAAACCTCAGCGAACCGTTAACATGGGAACCGTGGACGGCCTCGTGGCAGCCCGCGGTCCAGCAGGTGCCCTGCTGAATGTAACCGAACCCGGTGTGATCCACCCCGCCAATGATGATCCGTCCCCTGCTCTGTTCCGTGAAATGGCATTGCAGGCAGAGAGTCGCATTGCGCACCTTCAGCATTTTGTCATTCACGCTGCCGTGCGGGTCGTGACAGGCCTGACAGCCTTCCCGCATGGCCTCATGCTCAAAGGTGAAGGGCCCCGACTGGGCCGGATGGCACTCCGCGCACGAACCGCTCCCGGGCATCCTGATCCCCTGTGCCAGCAAATCCTCGTCCCGGTCCCCGTGCGGATCATGGCAATCCACACAGGCCACCATGCCGTCCGCCACCGGATGGCTGTTGGGCAGGGCAAACTGGCCCTGCACGTCGAGGTGGCACTGCAGGCAGGAATCCGGGGAACGGCCGGGATTGTGGATCAGGTGGGCTCCCCCACCCTCCATGGAATGCAGCTCCCCGGGCCCATGGCAGGTCTCGCAGCCCAGTTCCAGGCCGGTCTCCCCGTCCACCATCAGGCGGGCATGGGCGGTATTGGAAAAGGATCGTCCAATGTCCTCGTGACAGAGGCTGCAGTCCTCGCTGCCGACAAATCCCGCGCCGGGAATCTGCGGCACGGCCAGCACCGTCCGGTTGCTCACCGACTGGCAGGCCGCAAGGCCCACCAGTACAGTAGCGAGAAAAAAACATGCGCCCGCCCACGGGGAGCGCAGCGCATGGGGGAATTTCACATTCATGCTGATGTTTCTAGGGATCGGATGAAGCAAGGTCCAGATTTATTACTCTTCCATCCACTTGCCGGGCGTGTAGTGGTAGAAGACCCGTCCGGTGGACTTGTAGAAGCCGCCGTAGTACATCCATTCACCCGCTTCCGTGTCGTACATCACCGGATAAATGTCGGCGTTGGTATAGACCCAGCGGTTGAGGTTGAGCATGTACAGGTACACGTTCGCGTCCCCGCGGTCCTCGACATGGAGGTGGCCGTGCTCGAAGTGATAGATCCAGCCTTCGAAATCCGTCATCGGAGCGTAGAACTCGAACCAGTCGGAGTAGAACCATTCCCCGCCCATCGGCACGTTGAGACCGGAGAAGGTGTCGTTGAACGGATCCGAAAGATCGAGGATCGAGGCCTGCAGGATGCCCGTGATGTAGCGCGGGTTGTGCATCCCGAAGCTGCCGTCCTCCTCGGCGCACAGGTAATTGTAGAGCCCCTTCTTCTCGGCATCGGTGTATTCAATGTCGCCCGAGCGGACCACTTCCGGCTCGCCGACCGGCGGCAGCTTCATGGCCAGGGCTTCGAGAAGGTGATGAACCTCCGTCTGCACCCCTTCAATGACGCCGTCATAGTTGTAGTCGACGCGCGGCATGTCGAAGCTTTCCATCGGGCCGTGGCAGTCCACGCAACCCCCGACCAGGTCGACATCGTCGGAAGGATCTTCCGGGGTGTCGTTGTCCCAGACCACCTTGAAGGTATGGTCGCCGGCCTTGTTGTGCCAGGGGTCGCCGGAAGAATAGGAGGTGGCCGGGCTGGTCGCCTGCATGTGGCAGCCGGAACAGCTGTTCTCGAGCGCGTAGGCGTGGGCCGAGGGGCTGCCCTTGACCTTGCCGTACTCGATGGCGTTGGTCCCGTTGAAGAGGTCGCCCTGCACCCCGTAATGCGGGCCATAGTGCGAGGAGACGCTGCCCTTCACATACTCATCCGCGTCGCGGCGGCTCTTGTGGCAGTTCAGGCAGAGGTTGCCGGTACCCCCGTCGGCGGCAACAACCCCGTTTTCAAAGGTGACCGGCTCGACCGTCCGCAACTGCCCGGGATTGGTGGCATTATGCGGGTCGTGGCAGGCCGCGCAGACGATGGCTTCGTAATCGGTGCTGAGCTCTTCGACCCCCTTCATGGTTTCAATGAAGGCGATACCGCTGTGGCATTCCACGCAGGAACCCCGCCCCGGACCGGTCGGGTAACGGGTGGCCACGGAATGGCGCGAAAGGTTCCACTGGATGTTGCGGTTGTGGTACGGCTCCTCGTCGTGGCACTGGCCACAGTCGCCCGAACTGAGGCTCACCGAGATCGAGTCCGGGTTGCCAATGTGCAGGCTGCCCGCTCCGTGGCAGTGTTCGCACTGGATGTTCGCCTTCTCCTTGAGTTCCATCGGCAGGGCGTCCCAGTTGCCCGGCTCCAGCACTTCCGGGAAGCTCCAGCCAATCGAATCGGCCACGTCGAAAAAGCCGTCGTTCTCGGCATCGCGCGCATGCCCCCCGAGGACGTGGCAGTCCAGGCAGCCCTCGTTGTAATGGTCATTGTCGATCATGTTGTCGATCGCCCGTTCAAAAAAGGTCGCATGGCCGGTCTGCATGAATTCAACCGAACGCTCCTGGTGGCAGGCCCCGCACTGTTGCGGCCACTCCGGGGTGGCTCCCCCCATGGTGCCCACGCCCACGTATTTGGCCCCGAAAACCGCCTGCTCAAGGGTCACCTTTCCACTCACCGTGGAAACAATCGCCTGCACCATGTATTTTCCTTCCGCATCGGGAATGAAAAGGGCACGGCCGACCGCGTCGTAGACCTCCCGGTCGCCCGGAGAATAGACCGGCATGTCCGCGGGGATCGGGCTCTCCATGATATCCGCCGAGGAATCGGGGATGCCAAAGAGAGGATAATCGACCGGTGCGACCGACCATTCCACGTTGCTGACAAAGGTCCCCTTCTCGACAAGGACTTCAAGGTAGACCGGCTCCCCGATCCCGACCGTGAAGAGACCTCCGGAGACAAGGGTTCCCTCCGGCAGCTCATAATCATGGATTTCCTGGGGCGTCAGGGGCCGCGCCCCGATTTCCTGGGCGTTGCCCACGGTGGCGGAGAGGAGGAATACAACAGCCAGGAGGCTGCCGAGGGTGAGTTTGAGACCGGTCATTTTCATTGGTTATCCTTATGGAGCTATTAAGTAAGTTAACTTTATGTTGGTTCCATTATAACCATTTCGAATAACCGCGTAGTGAGCTTACATGCTCATGTTTGGTAATTTTCGCACGGCGAGTGGGGGGAGAAAGGAAAGACCTTCGCTTCAATCGTCTTTTCCCAATCCCAATCCGAATGGCACTCGGTTAAGGAGGGCCCTTCAGATTGGGATTGGGATTGGGATTGGGATCGGTGGTTTTCCTACAACTGGTGTTCCTCGCGGTACTTGGCGGGGCTGACGCCCTTGTACCTGCGGAAGACCTTGGAGAAGTAGCTCTGGTCGCAGAATCCGGTCTCGTTGGCGATATGGGCGAGGGTCTGGGAGGAGCGGACAAGGAGCTTGGCGGCGTGCTCGATGCGGTACTGGTTGAGGAGGTCGGTGAAGGTGCGGCCCTTCTTTTCGCGGATCAGCCTGGAGAAGTGGCTGGGGCTGATACCCACGGCCCGGGCCACGGTCTCGCGGGTCAATTCCTCGCGGATATGTTCCTCGAGGTAGGTGGTGGCCTTCTCGATGAGGAGCTCGTCGGGATCCTTGGGCCGCTGGCGGGAAAGGAGAACGAAACGCGCGAAAAAGGCGTCGAGGACCTCGAGCACCGCCGGCGTGTCCTCCGCCAAAGCGACCTTTTCGAGAAGGAAGCCGGCCTCCGAGAAGCAGGCATAGGCATCCATTCCGCCGTCGACGAACTGCCGCCGGGCCCGGTAGACCAGGTCGCCGACCAACCCGCGCACCATGTCCATGGGCAGGCCGGGAGATTCCCGGAAGGCCTTCTTGATGCTTTCAAAGTGGCGTTCGGCCATATCGAACTCGGCGGTCTGGAGGCTGTTGATCAAAGGGTTCCCGTGCAGCTCCACCTCCTTGTGCAGACTGGTGAAATCCTTCCGGTAAACGAAACGGTGAACCTCCGCCAATTCAACGGAATTCCCGTTGAGGGCGGGCAGCAGCTCGTGTTCGCGCATCAGGCGGTAGAGTTCCCCGCAGGCCTCCTCGAATTTTCCCCGGTTATTGGTGGCATCCTGCTCGCCGCCGATGACGATCAGGCCCCCGGCCGGCTTGCCCTCCACGGCGAAGGGAAGGCCCCAGAGGATGTATCCCTCGTGGCAGGAATCCACGCAGACCTTGCCCGTCCGGAGGGCCTCACTGACAATCCGTTCCCGGCATTCCCGGCAGGAACTCATGCAGGGAAACTTTTCACAATCCGGCAACCCCATCTGGATGGACCCGTTGGGGTCCGAGAGGACGAGGTGGTAGCCCGTCTTGCTACGGTACAGATTCTGCAGGTACTGGAAAAAAACGGGGTTGAAGATGCCGTTGATCATGGGGGAAAGCGGCCCTGATGATGGCTCGATTGCACCGGAACTGGCAACTTTTTTCCTCAAGCGGAGGCTTCCTTTCTGATGCGCACCGGAAAGAGCCATTCAGCCCCGATGACGAGAAACTGGGAAAGCCAGAAAAGGACCAGCCAGAAGAAGGCGCTGTCCATGAAACCGTAGGAATGCAGGCCCACCCCGAGCATGTTGGTCCCGAACCAGGACCAGGCCGTGATCACGTTGCCGATAATGGCGAGATTCACGAGGCCACGGGTCCGGATCATCCCCCCCCGCAGGGCGTGCAGGATCAGGGCCGTCCAGATGACAATCATGAGGGCCCCGTTTTCCTTTGGATCCCAGCCCCAGAAGCGACCCCATGACTGGTCCGCCCAGATCCCGCCCAGGACCGTCCCGACGAAACTGAACAGGAGGGAAAAGCAGATCGCCCCGTAGATCATGCGGTGGAAGGACTGCTGCATTTCCCTGCCCAGGCCCCGCCGCAGCCAGCCGTGGAAAATGTAGATGAGGCCGAGGAAACCGGCCAGGAAGGTGGCTCCATACCCCATGATGATGGTGATGACATGGGTGCTGAGCCAGAAATTGGAATTCAGGACGGCCCGCATCTTCTCCATGGTGTCCCCGCTGTCGGAGAGGTGGTGGGCCACGAGAAGGGTCAGAAATCCCACGGTGGCCGCGGCAAGGGACCCGATCCCCTTCTTCTGGAAATGCTCGAATGCCAGGCTCAGGAGGACCGCCACCCAACCGGTGAAGACGGCGGAGGAATACAGGTTGGTGACAGGGGCGTAGCCGGTGATCATCACACGCAGGACCAGCCCGATGGTATGGATGACAAACCCGGCCCAGAGAATCCCGTAGGCCGCGGGCAGAAACAGGCCCGGGGAAAACTGCCAGCCGAGGAAGACCAGCAACAGGACCAGCACATAGACCGTGAGGGCCACGATAAAGGGCTGGGACTGGTTGAAGTAGTATTCCAGACCGGGACGGGCCTCCGTGATTTCCGGCGTGAAGGCGGCCAATGCCCCGCTCAGCTCCGCGAAGGTCACGTCATCGCCCGCCTGCCGGGCTTCGGCCATTCGGGCAAGCAGGGAGAGCTGCTCCGGCAGCTTCCCCTCAACCGGGGTGTACTCCAGCAGAAGATCCCCGGGAGTGCGCCAGCCGCCGTCATGGTGGAGCATGAAGACCGGGCTCTGCGACATGTCCTCCAGTTGACGGAGCCGGAACCGCAGGGAGACCGGTGCGTCCTCCGCCGCGGGAAGTTCCCCGGTTCCGGCAAAGCGCTCGGCCACCTGGAGGATTTCCGAGGCCGTGGATTCGTAAAAGGCGGGCACTCCCCCGGTCATGCTGAACGGGTAGACGGTCTGCGCAACCATCTGGTACTGGATCAGGTTCCCGAAGAGCTGGTTGATGGCCCGTTCGTAAGCGTTCCGCTCCTTGCTTTCCGGGTTGATGCCGCGGGCCTGCTGCTGGATCTGTGAAAGATAGGGCTTCAGGTCGTTGTACGCGAAATATTTCCTTGTTCCGGCCTCCAGGCCAAACATCCCGAGGATGTCGGGATGATCGATCCGGAAGACCGGCAGGGCATTGGCGGATTCCCGGTCGAAGAGGGTATCGACCAGCCATTGGATGGCGCGGACCCGGCCCTCATCGGTGGCCACCGACTGTTTGCCGCGGATCAGCAGGAGGGTGGACCGGGCCACGGAGTCGAGTGGCTTGACGCGCCCGCCCTCGAGCACCGGCATCCGGGCAAGGATTGACTCGGGAGAATCCGCGCTGCGGGTGAACGGCTTGAAGACCGGCCAGATCAGGGCAACGGCCAGCAGCCACATGATTATGGAAGGAATTCGTCTCATCGGTTGATCCTCCTGACCATGCGGTGGCCCACCACGGTGAATTGCCAGACCAGCCCGATGGTGACGAGGGTGCAGGCAATGTAGGGAAGCAGCCAACCGGGATTCCGGACCACCTGGAACATCGAGGCCGTGTCCTGCTTGGCAAAGGAGGCCTGGAAGAAGGTGAAGCCCTCGTAGCGGAGCGGGTTGTTCATGAATATCATCACGTCCTTCTCCTCCCCGTTGATGTGCTCGATGTGCACCCGGCTGGAAAAGTTGCTGGGAATGTTGGTTCCCGGGTAACGGTCGTGATTGAAGTCGAGCAGCGTCACCGTGAAGGGCAGATAGGTCCGCTTGTACCGCATCCCGAGCGCATAGCGATCCCCCCCAAGGGAGAGGGTCTGTTCCGGAAACCGCTCCTCAAAGACGTTGGAAACCAGCCACGTGCCCCGGCTTTGGCCGTCCTGGACGATTTCCAGCACCGCGGTGCGGACATCCCGCCGGCTGTCGGAGTAGAAGGATGGAATTGCCCGCACCCCGAGGCCGAATTGTGCCCCGATACCCCTTGAAACGCCGTGGGTGGGCAGCTCTTCCTCACCCTGTGCCGGACGGATCTCGGCATTGCCGAAGACTTCCCGGACATGGACCTCGAAGGGGAACGCCGGAGGCTGCAGCACCTGGCCCGCTTCCAGATCCTCGTAGGGAACCGAGTAGATGCCCCGCGTGCCGTCGGGGTTCTCCTTCGCGATGTACAGTTCATCTTCCCGGAAACTGCGGACGAAATTGGACTTGGCCCCCTCGTCCAGCCACATGTAATCCTCCTTCTGGAAAAGGTTGGTGATCAGCTGCCCGAAGAGGAGGGTCAGGATCCCCGCGTGAATGAAGGAAATGCCGTAGAATTTCCAGCTCTTGCGGAAATGCCGGATGTGCGAGAGCAGCAGGTTCACGAAAAGGAGCGGTCCGAGCAGATACCCGCCCGGCAGGGGAATTGGAATCCACTTGAGGATGTCGCCAAGGGCCCAGAACTCCGGATAGCGCCAGACCACAAGGAAGCTCTCAAAGTACAATTGCTGGGCTTCCCGGATGCCGATCCGCACCTGGTCCAGGGTGCCGAAAAAGACGAGAAACAGCGAAAAGAGCAGCAGGTATACGGTCAGGTGCAGGGAGCCCAGGCCGCGCAGGGCCTTTTTCAGGGGGGAGGGAGTCGCCATGGCCAGCTAGAAGTGCAGGGATTGGACGAATGCCTGGTAACGGGGCAGTTGCGCCTCCACGGCTCCGTCCGTGCCGGTCATCTTCACGAACCAGGTCTGCCCGCCATGCGCCACGGCAGTGACCACCACGCGGGCGGTGGTGCCGTCGGGCCCCTGCCCTTCGGGTCCGGTCAAATCGACCTGCCAGGCATCCAGCCCGCCAACCTGCAGGTTCGTGATGAAACCCTGCAGGGCCTCTTCCGCCACGGGACCAAGCCCGACCTGGCGGCGCCAGCGGTTCACGTTGGCCAACTGTCCCCCGACATCGCCGGGAAAGGCGCTGATGGCCACATCCGCCACCGCTTCCGGCGGCGTGCCGGCCTGGAAGGCTGTCATGACCATCCGTCCGGGGGCGGTTTCGCTCCATCCTTCAGGCAGGGAATAGGCCAGGCCCATGGAGGATTCCTTCGCGGGCGGAGCTTCCGCATGGGAGTGCGTGGCCTCCATGGTCTCCGCTTCCGGGGATTCCTGCACTTCCTTGACCTCGTAATAGGTCGGTTCCTCCTTGCCGCAACCGGCAAACAGAAGGCCGGTCGCAGCAATTGCTGTGATGTGTTTAATCGGGGGCATGGCGGGAAGGTAATGGAGACCCTTCCGGCGAGTCAAGTGCAGGAGAACGGCCCATGCGCAATCGAACTCACTCGAAGCGCCGACGCCCTTCGAGGGCGCTGCGCAGGGTGGTCGGATCAGCATAGGGAATGCCGCCGCCGCTGGGCAGTCCGAAGCCGATCCGGCTGACCGCCGCCCCCGTCCCGGAAATAATCTCCTCCTGCAGGTAATGGCAGGTGGCTTGCCCCTCGATGTCGTTGGAGAGCGCAAGGATGATCTCGCGGTAATCCCCCTCCGCCAGGCGCTTTTTCAGCGACTCCATATTCAGTTCCTCCGGCCCCACCCCGTGGATCGGGGAAAGTTTCCCATGCAGCACGTGATAGCGCCCCCGGAACGCCCCGGAACGCTCCATCGACCGCAGGTCCGGGACCGTCTCCACAATGCAGAGCAGTTGATCGTCACGGGCGCGATCGGTGCAGATGGAGCACAACTGGCCCTCACACAGATTGCCGCAACCCGGGCAGGCATGCACCGTGGCCCGCGCCTGCTTCAGGGCCTCCATCAGTTCCGCGCAGGATTCCGGATGCTCCACCAGCAAATGCAGGGCCAGCCTCTCCGCCGACCGGTACCCCAGCCCGGGCAGGCCCTTCAGGCACTGTTGCAATTGCTCGAATGCACTCATGATACAAATCGGGATCGGGACCGGGATCGGCCAAGCTTTTTTACGCCTCCGATCCCGGTCCCGGTCCCGATTTTATCATTCATCCCATCCCGGGAATCTGGAACTCCGCGGTCACCGCCTGCATGGCCTCCTCGCTTTTCCCGGAGGCCTGCTTGAGGGCATCGCGCACCGCTTCGAGGATGGTTTCCTCCACCAGGGCGGGATCCTCCTTCAAAAACTCCGGATCCAGCTTCAGGCCCTTTACCTCCGATTGCAGGGATACGGTGACTTTCACCGCACCGCCTCCGCTCGTTACTTCCAGCTCCTGCCGGCCAAGCTCTTCCTGCAGCGCGTTCATCTTCTTCTGCATCTTGGCCATTTGTTTCATCATTTTTCCAAGTCCAGCCATGACGGGGAACGCTTCCCGAGCCATCCGGGAAAGTCAAGCCTCCCTCAGGCCTTCCAGAGCCGGGCAAAACGCAGGGCCGTTTCCACGTGCAGGCGCATCCCAAGCGGCAACAGGCCATCGTTGAAATCAAAGCAGGGATGATGACAGACCACGTTGTGTTCACGGCCTTCCGTATGCGACGGCAGGAAATAAAAGAAGGCCGGCACTTCCTTGCCGAAATATGCGAAATCCTCCCCGCCCAGGATGGAAGCGGCTACCTGCAAACGGTCCCGCCAGCCGAGTTCCCGCACGATTTCCAGGAAAACCTCCTCCGCCCGCGGGTCGTTCTCGAGAACCGGATATCCCAGTTCACACCGGATCTTCACCCGCGCCCCGTGCGCCTGCGCGACCCCTTCCGCCCGCCCCACTATCGTGTCCCGCAGCTGCTCCAGCAGTCCGGCTTCCAGGGCCCGGAAGGTCCCCTCGAGGACCGCCTTCCCCGGAATGACGTTGTGGGAGCTTCCCCCATGAAAACGCGTCACCGCCACCACCGCCGGGGAAAGGGGATCCACGTTGCGCGCGACAATCCCCTGCAACTGGTCAACGATGCAGGCTCCAATGTAGACCGGGTCCACGCTCCGGTGCGGAAAGGCCGCATGCCCCCCCACCCCGATCACCTCGATGGTGAAGGTCCCCGTTCCCGCCATGGCCGCACCCTTGCCATACACAATCGAACCAAGCGGCAAATCCGGATTCGGCAGGTTGTTGTGCAGCCCGTAGATGGCCGCTACCGGCGGATCCGCCAGAACCCCTTCCTGGCACATCCGCAGCGCTCCCGCGCCCCCCTCCTCGGCCGGTTGGAAAATGAATTTCACCGGACCCTCCAGTCGCTCCCGCAAACCGTGGAGCACCTTCGCCGCACCGGCCAGCATCGCCGTGTGGCCGTCGTGTCCGCAGGCGTGCATCCGCCCCGGATTCCGTGAAGCCCAGGCCACCCCGCTCTCCTCCTCGATCGGCAGGGCGTCCATGTCCGCACGCAACGCCACACAGGGACCCTTCCGATCCAACCCGAGAACCGCCACAAGGCCGGTCCCGGCCATGCCCGTACGCACCTCCAGCCCCTCCAGGCCGCCCAGGAACGCCAATACCTTCCCCGCCGTCCGCTCCTCCGCGTAGGCCAGTTCCGGATGCGCATGCAGGTCATGCCGCAGCTCCGCCACCTCCGGCAAAACCGCCTCAATCCGTTCCTCTATCCTTGCACTGTCCATTCAAACCACGGAACCCTTCCCGCTCCTTCCAGATTCCTGCCCCATTCCACGCCCTTTGGCAAATCATTCCCCTCCCTTTTCCATTTGGTTTTTCCCCTCTTCCCCTTCGCCCCCCATCCGCGACAATTGCGGGCCCAGGACAAATCCGTTGCGTATCGCCCAGATGATCAGCTCCGGCGTGCTCCGGACCCCCACCTTCGCCATCACGTTGCGCCGGTGCCCCTGCACCGTCGCCACCGACAGCCTCAGGTGCCCCGCGATCCCCTCGTTGCTCATCCCACGCCCAAACAGCTTCAACATCTCCTCCTCCCGCTCCGACAGCGTCTTGTAAAAGGCCGTGCTCTCCTGCACCAGCTCCCGGAACGACCGCTCCACCCGCTCCGAATAATAGGTCCGCCACTCCCCCAGCGCCGCAAAGGCCCGCTTCAATTCCTCCCCGCTCGTCTCCCCCTTGTCCAGCACCCCCATCACCCCGCTGCGCTTCAACTTCATTACCGGGTAGTTCATCACGTGCGCCGTCAATACCAGGATCCGCGTCGTCGGCCGCCGCGCCACCTGCCAGTCCACATACCCCATCCCGCTCCCGTCCGGCAGGTCCATGTCCAGCAACACCAGGTCCACCTCCCCCCCCTCGCTCAACGCACGCGCCCCCGCCACGTCCCCGGCTTCCCCCACCACCTCGTACCCTTCCCCCTTCAGCCACCCCACCAGGAATTCACGGAACATCCGCTCGTCCTCCACCACCAGTACTTTCTTGATCTTCATAACGCCGTAAGGCTTAGGCTTTACCGCCCCCACGCAAGAAATTTTTTCGATTATTTTTGGCACTAAAATGATAACGGGACTCCGTATCATTTAATGGAAGGACAGATGAAGGGCTGGAAACGGACGAGCCTGTTGGCGAGCGGGACGCGGTGTTCCTGCTCGATTGGAATTTCCACTACACCGTCAACGACCACCTGGGCCTCTTCGCGACGGTCAGCAATCTCCTTGACGAGACCCACCTCGCCAGCCGCCATCCCCACGGCCCGCGACCCGGGGCGCCCCGGCAGGTCGTGGCCGGCCTGACCCTGGTGGTCAAGGGGGTGGTCATCCCCCGCTTCCTGATGTACTCCGTGGACCGCCTGAAGGTGCGGCGGGAGGTCGAACCACTGGTGGGGATCCCGGCCTCCCTTCTGATC
>JBNGDP010000091.1:0-15548 GCA_049975345.1 Oceanipulchritudo sp.
CGGAGGACGCCGGCTTCCTTCAACACCACGGGCCCGGCGCAAATGGAACCGATCAGCCGGCCGGCTGCATGCTGCCGGTGCAGGAGCTGGAGGACCGTCCGGTTTTTCGCAAGTTCCTTGTGGCCGGGTCCGCCGGGGACCACAACCAGGGCGTACTCCACACCGGCGACCTCCTCCAGCAGGGCCTCCCCCGTCAGCGTGATCCGGTTGCGTCCCGCCACCTCCCTTCGGGCAGAGGCGGAGGCAACCGTCACTTCCGCACCGGCGCGCCTCAGACAATCAATGGGGGCGACGGCCTCGAGTTCCTCGACGCCGTCAACCAGTATCACTAGAGCGTTCTTTCCAGCCATGATGATTATCGGTCCTCCATGAATTCGACGAATTTCCGGATGCTGCTGTAGTAGGCATCCGGATACGCCTCAATGAGATCATTGTGTTTCCCCCCGTCAAACCAGGTGAAGAATTTCGGCTCGGGGGCCGCTTCGAGCAGGCGAACCCCGTGGCGGAAGGGAACCGTCCCGTCCCGCGTCCCATGCATGACGAGCACCGGGCAGCGGATCGATCGGATCCGTTTGATGTTATCAAAGAGATCCCAGGGCAGGATATTGATGCCCAGGCCGACCCGGAAGACGCTGGTGAACACGCCTTCAAGGATCAATCCGGCGGCCTCCTCCCGGGAAGCCAGCCAGATCGCCGGGCCGCCCCCGAGGGACCGTCCGTAGAGGAGGGTGCGATCCTTCGGGTAGCCGGTGATTTCCGGAATGGCGTCCCGGATCCTGCCGGCAATCTCCAGCACCAGGGATTCGGACGGACGGCCCTCACTGGTCCCGTATCCCGGATAATCCCAGGCGAGGACGGCAAACCCCGCCTCCCGCAGTCCCTGCAGGCGCGGCAGGACGGACTGCAGGTCCTCCCCGTTGCCATGATGGTAAAAGACAAGGTAGGGGCTGCCGGGGTTGGCAAGGAACAGCATGGATACCGCCGTCCCGGATTCGCCGTACCGGAATTTCAGGATTTCGGGGGAGTCCGAATAGCCGGATGGCGGGGCCGGGAAGAGCAACCGGTTGGCAAAGAGCGCGGCGAAGAGGGCCAGGCCGAGGTACCCGAGCACCAGAAGAACGGCCACCAGCTTGAGGAGGCTGAAGGTGGACGGTCCAGGCATCATTGTTTGGAATGGAGGTGGATTTTCATACGGGCAATGCGGTCTTGACGGGGGAACCCGCCGATTCCCTGATCACATTCACCGGGTGGGGCGTAGGCAAGGATGAACCATTTTCCTCCCGGACCGCCCCGCTGTGCGGTTGACTTCAAAACCAACCGCTTCTGTGATGCCATGGATATGGTGCCCATCCGCCTCTACGATACGCTGAGCCGCGAGGTTCGGGACTTGGGCCCGGGAGAGTCCGGGCGTTTCCGCATGTATGTCTGCGGCCCGACGGTTTACGGACCGGCCCATCTGGGCAATTTCCTTACCTTTGTCCGTTTTGATGTCCTCTACCGCCTCCTGCGGCTGGCCGGGTATCATCCCCTTTATGTCCGCAACATCACCGATGTGGACGACAAGACGATCAAGGGGGCCGGTGAAGCGGGAATCCCGCTCGGGGAATTCACGGAAAAGTGGACGAGGCGTTTCCATGAGGACTGCACCCTTTTGAATTTGCTGACCCCCGACGAGGAGCCACGCGCCACGGATCATATCCGCGAACAGATCGAGCTGGTGGAAAAACTGGTGGACACGGGGCATGCCTACATCGGCGGGGACGGGTCCGTTTATTACCGGGTGCAATCCTTCGATGAATACGGCAAGCTCTCGCACTTCGATCCGCAGGCCCTGCGGCAGCAGGCGACGAACAGCGGGGGTGCGGTCAATCTTTCCGATGAATACGAACGGGACTCCGTCGCCGATTTCGCGCTGTGGAAATCCCGCAAGGAAGCCGACGGGCCGGTCAGTTGGGAGAGTCCCTGGGGCCCCGGTCGGCCGGGCTGGCACCTGGAGTGCTCGGCCATGAGCCTCAAGTATCTCGGGAGCGGGTTTGACCTGCACGGGGGCGGGGAGGACCTCTGCTTTCCTCATCATGAGAACGAAATCGCCCAGAGCGAGGCGGCCACCGGGGAACCCTTTGCCAAGCACTGGATGCACAGCGTCCATTTGCTGGTGGAGGGGAAGAAGATGTCCAAGAGCCTCGGTAATTTCTTCATTCTCTCCGACTTGCGGGAAATGGGCTTCCACCCTTCGGAAATCCGGTTGGCCCTGCTGGGCGGCCACTACCGGCAGCAGTACAACTTCACCATAGCCGGCCTGGAAGCCGCCCGCAGCGGTTTGAACAAACTGGAGGGCGGGATCGGAGGGCTGCTGGAACAGGCCGGCCTGGATCCGGCTGGCTGGGCCGGCTTTGCGCAGCCGCGCCTGCCCGGGGAGTGGGGCCCCTTCCGGAATGCCTGGGAAGCCTTCCGCAACGACCTGAACACCCCAGCGGTGCTCGGGGCCCTGTTCAACGGACTCCGCAAGGCACGCAAGGAGGCTGCAAACGCTTCGCAGGCACGGGAACTGCTCAAACCTGTTGGCGCGTTGGTGTATGCCCTTGGGCTGCCGCTCTTTACCCGTCCCTCCGGGTTGGCGCAGACGAAGGAAATCCCTCCCGGGGTCGTGGCTTTGGCCGAGGAGCGTTGGGCGGCGAAGCAGGCCAGGGACTTCGACCGGGCGGACCGGTTGCGCGCGGAAATTTCCGCCGAGGGATGGCTTGTCGTCGACCAGCCGGATGCTTACACCTTGAAACCGAAATCCTGAAAGACGCCATGTTGACACCCGGAACCCCCAGGCCCCGAAGGCTTCGCAAGAATGATGCGGTGCGCGACCTTCTTCGCGAAACCACCATCCAGGTGACGGACCTGATCCAGCCCCTCTTTGTCATCGACGGGACGGGGGATCCGGAACCGATCCCCAGCATGCCGGGCCAGTTTCGCCTGCCCATCGACGACCTCTGCCGGGAATGCGGGCAACTGCACAAGCTCGGGATCCGTGCCGTGGCCCTATTCCCCTCCCTTGAAGCGGGGCTCAAATCCACCGATGGAGCGGAGTCCTGTAATGAGAACACCCTCATCCTGCGCGCCATACGCGCCGTCAAGGAGGCTGTTCCTCAGATGCAGCTCCTTGCCGATATCGCCCTCGATCCCTACACCACGCACGGGCATGACGGCGTGCTCACGGATGACGGCCGGGATGTCGACAACGACCGCACCGTGGAAATCCTCACCCGCATGGCCTGTCTCAATGCCCGGGCCGGTGCCGATTTCGTCGCCCCTTCGGACATGATGGACGGGCGGATCCGGGCGATCCGGGAGGCCCTTGACGGGGAGGGGCTGATTCACACCGGGATCATCGCTTACTCCGCGAAATTCAACAGCGCTTACTACGGGCCCTTCCGGGATGCCGTGGGAAGCTCGACCGCGGCGGGAACAACCCTCCTCAGCAAGGCCGGCTACCAACTGGATCCGGCAAACGCCCGTCAGGCCCGGCTGGAGATCGGTCTCGACGAAATGGAGGCGGCGGACGTGCTCATGGTCAAGCCGGCCGGGCCCTATCTTGATATCATCCGGATGGCGAGGGAACAGACCGCGCTGCCGGTGGCCGCCTACCAGGTCAGCGGTGAGTACGCCCAGATCCATGCCGCCGCTCAGGCCGGCTGGCTCGATTTGAAACGTTGTCGCGACGAAAGTCTGCTGGGCATCCGGCGGGCGGGAGCGGACCTGATCCTCACCTATTTTGCCAGGGACTGGGCCTCCGACCGTTAATCCCGGTCCAGATCGTCCTCCTCCTGGTCCTCCTCCTCCTCGTCCTCTTCCTCTTCCTCTTCTTCCTCGTCCTCCCAGCGCATCGTTTCGTCTTCCTCGATCTTCTCGGATTCCTCCTCGTCGAATTCGGGAATCTCGTCGATGTCCTCCTCTTCCTGCTTCGCCGGCTCGTCCTCGTCGAGTTCGTATCCTTCCGGCACGTACTCGAGAATGGAAACGATCTCGTGGAAGGGATGCACCGCCTTGCCTTCCATGTATTCCTGGTTCTGCCGTTCCCTGATCTCGTCCTCCAGTTCCTCCACGGTCAGGTTCTGGTCAAACTCGATCAGGTCGTTGAGCATCTTGACGCGGAAGCGGGTGATCTGGTCGAGGAAATCCGCATAGGGCCCCTTTTCCTCATCGAGGATATCCGGCATGGCGAAATGCATGTTGTCGTCCTCGAGCAGGGACTCGGAGGTGTGGACAAGCCGGACCAGGTCCTTCTTCTCCACGGAGTCAATTTTCAGGGAGCAGAACGCGTCGTCCACGATGTCCGGATCAAATCCGTACTCGCGGAGGGCGTCGCATTGCTCCAGGATGTAGCTCATCTGGCGCGGATCGATCAGCCCGAGGCCGTCAACATCCCAATGGATGGGGTCGGAAACTTCCACAGCCCACCAGTTCATGTCCTCGCCCAGTCGGACGACACACCATTCCAATCGTTTCGTGCTTTGCGGCATATCAGGTTACGGATAGGGGAATTGATTGAGACCGGTCCGCGCGGATCAGACCCAGGAGCTTTGCTTCGGGGCAAGCGCCCGGGCCAGGGACTTCGCAATGAAAGGACCCTTGTAGACCATTCCCGTGTAGACCTGCACAAGCGTGGCCCCGTTGTCAACCATGGCGCCCGCGGTTTGCGGACTAATGATCCCGCCCACCCCGATGATCGGGAGTTTTCCGCCGGTTTGCCGGCTGATGTAATTGACCACCTCGAGCGACCGGGAGTGCAGCGGGGCCCCGCTCAGCCCTCCCTGTTCCTTTACATTGGCGAAGGCGCCCTCGCGTGCGGTTGTCGAGTTGGTGGCGACAATCCCGGCAAAGGCATGCCGCTGGATGCATTCCAGAACATGATCGATTTCCCGGAAATTGAGATCGGGGGAGATTTTCAGAAGAAGCGGGGTTTCCCGGGTTCCGAGCTTCTTCGCCCGGTTCCGGTTGGCGGAGGAAAGCTCCTTGAGAAGCGTTTCCAGCCGTCCTTTCCCCTGGAGGTCGCGGAGGTTCTTGGTGTTGGGACTGCTGATGTTGATGGTGAGATAATCCGCGTATTCGGCGAGGAGGGAAAAGGAGGCAAGGTAGTCCTCCACCGCCTGGTCAATCGGCACAATCCGGCTTTTACCGATGTTGATGCCGAGGGGAATGCGGGGCCGTTTGTTTCCGATGCTCCGCTTGAGGCGGGCGGCCACGGCCTCAGCCCCCTCGTTGTTGAATCCCATCCGGTTTATGATCGCTTGCTGATCCGGATAACGGAACACCCGCGGGCGCTCATTGCCGGGTTGCTGGAGGTGGGTGACCGTCCCGATTTCCACGTGGCCGAAACCAAGGGCCGAAGCGGCCCGGTAGAACCGTCCGTTCTTGTCCATGCCGGCGGCCAGTCCCACCGCATTGGGGAACTGGAGGCCGAACGCCTCCACCGGTTTGTCCGAATGGATCAGGTTGTATCCCTCCATCATCCGGCAGAGGATCCGGGCTTTCCCGAGGTAATCCATGACCGTTACCCCGAGGTCATGCGCCTTTTCCGGATCCGTTTTGAAAAGGACCGGGCGAATCACGTGCTCATAATAAAATCCCATGCGCAGCCTCGCTTACTTTTCCCATTCCAGGGCGCCCTTTTTCAGTTCGTAAACGAGACCGGCGACCAGCAGGAGAATGAAAAAGAGGACCGGAAAGAGGATCGGCAGGTTGTTGGCGAGGAAATCCCGGTATACCAGCACCCAGGGAATCAGGAACACCATCTCGATGTCGAAGAGGATAAAGAGCATGGCCGTGATATAGAATTTAACGCTGAAGCGGGCCGCGCTCGGCCCCTCGGGGGGAAGACCGCATTCATAAGCGGAATCCTTGAACCGGTTGCGCGGTCCGCGTTGCCCGAAAATGTGGCTGACAATAAGAATAATCGCACCCAGGGAGAGGGCCAGCCCGATTTGGATCAACACCGGGATGTAGTCGGTCAATTCCATGATCCTCCTCAGGAAAGCCGGGAAATGCTTATCCGCAAGGCAAATTCACCGGTCTCCCCGGAACCCGTGGATGGTGCGGGTTTCGATGGCGATCCCGTTTCCCAGGCCCAGTTCCATGGCGTACACGACATATTCCGGCAGCTCGGGAAAGGGCTCGAACCCGGCCCCTTGCCGGTACTCATTCAGCAGAACGACCAGGTTCGCATCCATGATGACCGGATCGACCGACATCCAGACCTCGGGGCGGCTCCCCGTGTAATTGGCGTTGAAGGCGGGGCCCCCGATGTACTGGAAGTGCTCCAGGCTGACCAGGTTCAGCGCCAGGGAGTCCGCCAGTTCGGGGATGGCGGCGATCTCCGCGACGGCCACCGGGGCATTGGCCGGGCGATTGAAGAAACGCGTGCCGTTGGTGATATTCCAGAGCGAGGCGTTGACGAGGGCGCCGCTGGGTCCCGTTCCCGGATGGTGACTGGCCACCGGCAGGTTGATCCAGAAATCAACCCCTTCCAGCAGGATATCGGGGAGATAGCTTTTCCGGGCTTCCTGTGGATTCAGCTCCACCGGCGCCCGGAGCAGTTCCCTGCCCAGGGGGCTGCTGAACTCCCTCGGAAGCGGGCTCTCGTAATACCAGACCGGTGATTCCAGCTCCCCGTTGTCCATGGCATACACGCGGATATTCCTGAAATAAGCGCCCTCCACTCCCATCCGGCTGAGCGGGGGCAGGTATCCGGCGTCGCGCAGATTCTCCTCCTTGGCATCGATAAGGCAGATTTCCCCCGGACGGAAACCTCTCCGCAGAAGCGCGTCAATGACGGCGATGACCAGGCCTTTCGGGGTCTGCAACCCGTTGCCTGAATTGGTGTAAATTTTCAGGGCGGCCAACCGGTGTTTGCCCGGAGCCAACGCCCGTCCGGTATGTTCTTCAAAATCCGCCAGAAGGCCGTCCACTTCCCGGGAATAGGATTCCGGCGAGAAGTCCGCCAGTTCCACCTGCCACAACTCCCCATTGAACAGCGTCCTGGAATCCGCGGGTTCCCAGAAGAAGGAATTCCCGGCAACGGACGCGAAAGGGAGCAATGTCGTTGCTATTAAGCTCCAAAGGGCTTTCATTTTCATCTTATTGGGTTCATATCCGAAACTTTGTCCAATTGAAACGAGAGTGATGCAATCAGCTTGGAAACCAATCGTCGGCCTCGGGTTCATCTTTTTCCTTTTGATCAGCGGTTGCGGGGAGCAACAAGTGCCGATCGCGGAGCGGGTCCGGCAAGCCGAGGAGATGATGGATTCCGGTCAGATCGAGGAGGCCATCCTGATCCTTGAGCGGTGCCTTGAGCGGGAGCCGGAGCGGGTGGACGTCCTTGAGCCCCTCGCCTTCGCCTATGCCGCGAGGGAGGATCCGGTGATGGCCGCCTACACCTTTAAAGGGATCGCCGAACTGGTCCCGGAACGGGCGGAATACCTCCTGTATGCCGCGGAGTCCCTTCTCGACGGCGGGGACCGCAAGGGGGCCCTGGCCTGCTACGAGGAGTACCTGGCCAAGCGGCCCAAGGACCGGGCGGTCTGGGTGACCCTGGCCGAGCTGCGGGCTGGGAGCGGTTTTCTGAGCGGGGCCATTGAGGCCTACCTCGCCGCGGAGCAGTTGCAAACCCGCACGCCCCAGCAATTGGCCATCGGGCAATTGTATCTTCGGGCGGGTAATCTCGCCCAGGCCCAGGCATGGTTCGGGCGCGCCCTGCGCGGTGATTCCGAGCTGCGGGACGAGGCCCTCCTCGGCTTGCTGGAAACCGCCGTTCGCTCAAAGCGCTTCCAGGATGCCGAAGCCCTCCTGGACCAGATCGATGCGGAGTATCCGGGCCGCCTCGACCAGTCCGATCTCGATGCCGTGCGGGACCAACTGGCTGAATGGCGCCGCCGCCGTGAAGCCGCCCGGGAGGCCCTCGTCGCCCTTGAAGAGAGAGCGGCCGCGGAACAGGCCGCCCCGGAGGAGGAAGCTGTGGAGCCGGTTCAGCCGGTGGAATGGGCCGCCGAGGAAGCGGCGCCGGAGGAGCTTGTCGCAGAGGCGGAACCGGAGGTTCCGGAAAAACTTCCCGTGACCGATCTGGAGGAATCCCAGCCGCCTGTACCGGAGGATTTCCTGTCCCTTGCCCGCATGGAGCGTGACAACGGCAGGCTCGCCGCCGCGGTGCGCAACTACAAGGCGGCTCTTGTCGAGGATGACAACCAGCCGGCCGTCTGGGCGGAATTGAGCGAGGTCTACCTCCAGGCCGGAAACCCGGACTGGGCCCGGGCCACGGCCAGCGAGGCCGTCCGCCGCGACCAGGACAATCCAAAATTCCTCCTGCAATACCTGCGCGCCGCCCAGCGCACCATGAAGCCGGACAAGATCATCCGGGAGATGGAGGACGCTTACCGCCGCTTTCCCGACCAGCCGGAGATCATTCTTGTCCTCGCGCGGGCCTACCGGGACATCGGCAGCCGCCGCAACGCCCGTCTTCTCTTCGGAAAATTCCTTGAGCTGGTCCCCGCGGACGATCCTCTGCGGGGGAGCGTGGAGATCGAATTGCAACGATTGGGAGGGTAGGGTCCCGTATCCCCGCTGCAGGACCACCGAATATGCCGTTTTTTTCCGAAGAAACCCTCGAATCCGTCCGGTCCATCCCGTTGTACGAGGTGGTCCGCCCGACGGTGGAACTGAGCCGTTCGGGAAAGAACTGGCGCGGGTTGAGCCCTTTCAGCAACGAGAAGACCCCCTCGTTCTATGTCCTGACCGACCTGAACCTCTTCAAATGCCATTCCACCGGCCTTGCCGGCGACGGCATCCGTTTCCTTCAGGAAACCGAGAAACTGACCTTTCCGGAAGCTGTCGAGACCCTGGCCGAACGATTCGCCATTCCCGTCAGGTATGCCAGCGGTGGCGGCCCCGACCCGGAAACCAGGAGCCTCAAGCAGGCGGTGCTCGATATCCACGAGTACGCCCGCGATTATTTCCACCAGACCTTTTTGGCCGATCATCCCGTTTCCGACCAGGTCCGCCGCTACTGGGTCGAGGAACGGGGCTTTTCCATGGACCTGGCCCGGGAATTCCATATCGGACTGGCTCCGCCGAAGAGCCGTCGGTTGCTCGAGTTGTTGCGGGAAAAAGGCTTTTCCCACGAAGCGCTCAAGGAATCCGGCCTCTTCAATCCGGGCCGTCATCCCTCCGACCCCGATTCCTGGTTCTTCCTGTTCCGGGGTCGATTGATGATCCCGATCCGCGACCTGCAGGGCCAGGTCGTCGCCTTTACCGCCCGCCAGCTGGATCTGACACCACGCGACCACGCATCCTGGAAAGCCAAGTATATCAATTCCCCGGAGACCCTCGTTTTTCACAAGAGCCGCCTGTTGTTCAACCTGGACCGGGCCCGCGAAGCGGTCCGGGAAAGCGGCCGGATCCTCCTCGTGGAAGGCCAGCTCGATGCCCTGCGCTGCTGGGATGCCGGCCTGAAGGAGGCCGTCGCCCCGCAGGGAACTTCCGTCACGGAGGAACAACTCTCGCTCATCAAGCGGTACACCGACCGGCTGGACGTGCTCATGGACAGTGACGCCGCCGGCGCAAGGGCCGTCCTGCGCCTGCTGCCAATGGCCTTCAAGGCGGGCCTGGAAGTGCATGTCATCTGCCTTCCCCCGGGCTCGGATCCCGATGATTTCCTTCGCGCCCACGGTGTGGACGGACTGACGGAATTGCGAATGGATTCGGGAATCCATTTTGCCGGCCGGACGCTGTTGGGGGAGGGCGAGCCCTCCCCGGAGCAGCGTTCCAAGGTCCTGGAACAGTTGTTTGAAATCCTCGCCGCCTGCCCCAGCGCGGTGGTCCGGGAAGGCTATTTCGAGGAGGCCGTCCGCGTGACCGGGGTTTCCTCCGCGGCTGCCCGGCAGGATGCCGCCCGCTTTTCCCGCGGCCGTCGCCCGGAAAACCGGGCTTCCCAAAGGGAAATTTCCGGCAAACCGGGAACAAAAACTCCCGAAACATTGACAAACCTTGAAGGTGACTTAATTTGGGCCGTTTCACAGAATGTTCAGTGGGTGGAATTACTTGCGCAGGTCATTGACCAACAATGGATTCACCTCCACACTATCGAAGGCAGGGTACTCTCACACATTCTGGCCCAAGCGACAGTCGATCATCTCGAGGGATTCCATGACATTCTCAACTCTCTGGAAACAGACGAGGAGCGCGACTGCCTGCATCGCTATCGCGTGCAGGACCGGGAAAAGCTGGATGTGGAATCCTTCCTGAATGTAACCATTGCCTCATTGGCCCGTCGATTCTGCAAGGAGCGGGTCAATTCTCTTGACAAGGAAATTGCCAAATTCGCCCATGCTGACAGTGACGCCTCGAAACTTCGCCAACTGGTCAAGGAACGTCGTGAATTGAAGCAGTTTCTTTTAAGCGGCCCGTTTCCGGAATTGCCCGCAGGCGGCCCGCGTAAATAAGTTCCCCACACCGGCCCCTTTCATTCCACTTGATCAACATCATGCCCGCTAAAAAACAGACCACAAAAAAATCCCCGGCCAAAAAGAAAACCGCCAAAAAGGCTGCGGTTCAGAAGAAAAAGCCGTCCGCCGTGAAGAAAAAGGCCGTGAAAAAGGCGGCCAAGGCCACCGGGAAGACCCTTCCCCGGAGCGTCAAATCCCCCGACAAGACACCTCTCAAAAAGGCCTCCCCGAAAAAGAAGGCCGCCGTCAAAAAGGCCGCCGTCAAGCAAGGAAAAGGCAAGGCCTCCAGGACCGCCGAGGGGAAGGCGGACGAGGAGAAGGGGGATGTGAACGACCGGATCCGCTCCCTTATCCGGAAATCCAAGGAGCAGGGATTCCTCACCTACAAGGACATCAACGACCAGCTTCCGGAAACCATCGATTCCCCCTCGGAGATCGAGAACGTCATCACCATCCTTGAGAATCTCGATATCGACATCATCGATTCGGAGGAGGTGGAAATGTACAAGCAGCGGTTGGAGGAAAGCACCGAGGAAGAGGTGCGCAACGCGCAGTCCGACATCCTCGACGACCCCGTCCGCATGTACCTGAAGCAGATGGGACAGGTTCCCCTCCTGACCCGTGAAGAGGAAGTGGCCATATCCAAGCGGATCGAGGAGGCGGAAATGCGGGCCATGGACACGCTCTTCTCCATCGCCTTCACCAAGGGTTTCCAGCGTGAACTGGCCCAGAAGCTCATCGACCGGGACGAGCGCTTCGACCGGGTCGTCCTCGACAAGAAGATCGAGAGCCGGGAACAGTATTTCAAGATGCTTCCAAAACTCATCGAGCAGATCGACACGATTGAAAAAAAGCTCGATGAAGCCTGGGGGACGATGGAGGCCCCCAAGGACACAACCGCGCAAAAGAAGGCCCAGAACCGCTACACCAAGTACGAGGCGGAGCTGAAGCCTATTTTCCGCAAATTCTGCTTCAAGTTGAAGGTCTTTGAAGAATATCTCGAGACCCTGGAGCCGATGATCCGGGAAATCCAGACCGTGGTCGAGAGCGAGCACCTGGCCAAGCAGGCCAAGACCCGCCGCGGGAAAACCATCGACCTCGACAAGGTCCTCAAGCGGAAGGGCGAGATCAACCGCCAGCTCCGCGTCGAGCCCGAGAAGTTTCTGGAGATTCTCCAGGAGGTGCGCAAAGGCATGCGGATGGCTCACCGGGCCAAGACCGAGATGGTTGAGGCCAACCTGCGGCTCGTTATCTCCATCGCCAAGAAGTATACCAACCGCGGCCTCAGCTTCCTTGATCTCATTCAGGAGGGCAACATGGGCCTGATGAAGGCGGTCGAGAAATTCGAGTATCGCCGCGGCTACAAGTTCAGCACCTATGCGACCTGGTGGATCCGGCAGGCCATCACCCGGTCCATCGCCGATCAGGCCCGGACGATCCGGATCCCGGTCCATATGATCGAGACCCTCAACAAGGTCATGCAGGTCCAGAAACAGCTGCTTCAGGAACTCGGGCATGAGCCGACCGCGGAGGAGGTTGCCGAGGAGATGGATCTGCCCGTCGAGCGGGTCCAGCAGATCATGAAGATGGCCCAGCAGCCGATTTCGCTCCAGAGCCCGGTCGGTGACAGCGATGACACCAATTTCGGGGACTTCATCGAGGACAAGGGTGCGGACAATCCCTATGACATGACCGCCTATTCCCTGCTGCGCGAAAAGATCATGGACGTCCTCGACTCCCTGACCGACCGCGAGCGCCGGGTCCTCAGCCTGCGTTTCGGCCTGGTCGACGGCTACAGCCGCACCCTGGAGGAGGTCGGCCGCCAGTTCAACGTCACCCGGGAACGGATCCGCCAGATTGAGGCCAAGGCCCTGAGAAAGATGCGCCATCCCACCCGGATCCGTCAGCTGCACGGCTTCTTCGAGCCCGAACACGTAAAGAACCAGCTGGAGCCGAATCCGTGACGGCTCGTGGGTCCTCCGGCAGTGTAGGGGTTGAAGCTTTCCCTCCAGTTTGCGCCAAGGCCACCCGTTGGGTGGCCTTGACCGCTTTTTGGGGAAAACAAAATCGGCCGCACCTTCCGGGTGCGGCCTCTGACGTCTAAAGTTGATGTGGCGGGCGAGGCGCTACTTGATCTCGCGGTGGAGGGTATGGCGGCGCAGGTGCGGATTGAACTTTTTCTTTTCAATACGGCCTTGCTGCAGCTTCTTGTTGCGCGTGGACATGTAGCGGGAGACGGGCTTGCCTTCCCCGCGGGCTTCCGTGCATTCCAGTATGATGTGTTCTCTCGGCATGGGAAAATCAGGTTGAACGGGTCAAGGTGCCCCTTTTTTCCATTGGGGCAAGCCCGAAATCGGAGTCAGGGGCTAATTTTCGGCATCCCCGCCGTTTCCATTGTCCTCGATGTGCCCAAGGGAACTGCCCCCGACCACCTGGACCTTCTCGTAGATGGCCTTGGTGATTTTTTCCATGACCTCCGGATTCTCCAGCAGGTACTGCTTGGCCGCCTCCCGGCCCTGGCCGACGAGGTTGCCCTCGTAGGAGATCCAGGAGCCCTTTTTCTCGAGGATCTTGTGCTCGAGGCCTAGATCGAGGACCGAGCCTGTTCGGGAGATCCCCTCCTTGTACATGATATCGAATTCGCACTCGGTAAAGGGAGGGGCCACCTTGTTCTTGACCACTTTCAGGCGCGTGCGGTTTCCGGTCACCGTTCCACTGGTTTCCTTGATGGCCCCGATTCGACGGATGTCCATGCGGATGGAGGCGAAAAACTTGAGGGCGCGTCCTCCCGGCTGGGTCTCCGGGTTGCCGAACATGACCCCGATCTTCTCGCGGATCTGGTTGGTGAACAGGCAGACGCAGTTGGTGCGGTTGATGGCCGCCGTGAGGCGGCGCATGGCGGAACTCATCATGCGCGCCTGCAGCCCGACGGTGCTGTCCCCGAACTGACCTTCCAGCTCGGTCTTGGAAACGAGGGCCGCCACCGAGTCGATGACGATGATGTCGATGGCCCCGCTGCGGATGAGGGTTTCCGCGATGTTCAGGGCGTCTTCGCCGCATTCGGGCTGGGACACCATGAGATTGTCGACATCCACGCCGACGATTCGTGCGTACCGCGGGTCGAGGGCGTGCTCGACATCGATGAAGACGGCGCTGCCCCCCGCTTTCTGGGCCTGGGCAATCAGCGCGAGGCAGAGGGTGGTCTTGCCGGAGGATTCGGGGCCGTAGATTTCGCAGATGCGGCCGCGGGGAAGCCCGCCCACGCCGAGGGCGAGGTCGATGGAGGGGCAACCGGTCGGAATCACCGCGATATCCGCCTTGCTGGCCTCCCCGAGACGCATGATCGCCCCGTCGCCAAATTGCTTGTTGATGGCGGAAAGGGCAAGGTCCAGGGCCTTGGTTCCAC
Organism: Oceanipulchritudo sp.; assembly: GCA_049975345.1. Lineage (GTDB taxonomy): Bacteria > Verrucomicrobiota > Verrucomicrobiia > Opitutales > Oceanipulchritudinaceae > Oceanipulchritudo. The sequence goes on from JBNGDP010000091.1 coordinate 13,891, forward strand.
CGATGCTGCTGGTCGGTTTTGCTGAGGTTTTTGCCATGATTGTTCAGAAATTGAGGTTCTTTCTAGCGTCTGACAACTTGAGAGAATAATTAAATTCGGGCAAGGATAATGTGATAATTTGTTCACCAAACATCCCCCTTGATTTGCGCGATATCAAATCATGGTAGCGGTTCGAAACTGGATTGGGATTGGGATTGAGATTTTTGGAGAGTTGGCAAGGTTTTGGGCATGATAGCGGTGATTGCGGGAACGAACCGGACGGGAAACAATTCGATCAAGGTGGCGCGGGAGGTGGCCGGGCAATATCGCGGGCTGGGGGAGGAAGTGGAGATGCTGGACCTCTGTTCATTACCGGTGGAGGCTTTCAAGGGGAACGCCTACAAGGAGAAACCGGAGATGGTGGTTGAAGGGTTTATCAACAAGGTGCTGGGGGCGGATGGCCTGGTGGTGGTCGTGCCGGAGTACAATGGCAGCTTTCCCGGGATCCTGAAACACTTCATCGACCTGTTGCCCTTTCCGGAGAGTTTCGAATGCCGTCCGGTGGCCTTCATCGGCTTGGCCGCGGGGTATTATGGCGGGCTGCGGGCGGTGGAACAGCTGCAGATGGTCTTCGCCTACCGGAATGCCTATCTGTTCAACCGGCGGGTCTTCATTCCCGCGGTCCACAAGGTCCTGGACGGGCAGGGAAACCTGGCGGACGAGGATCTCAAGAACCGCCTGGTTGCACAGGCGGAGAAGTTTCTCGGCTTTGTCCGGGCCTTGAAGGAGTCCGGGCGGTGATGGGGGAGGGGGAGGGCCACAAGGAGCAAGGCACCGGCATCCAGATCGTGCATGGAGGGTTTACATGGAATTCGACTTTCATGGATTGAGCGTGCCGGCGGCCGCGGCAATTGCGGTATATCCGCGCTTGCTGGCGCGTCATGTGCGCAACTGGCTGCGCGACGGTCTGGCGCGGGTTCTGCGGGCGCTGGTGCCGCTGTTCGAGTTGCTGGTGCCGCCGCTCGGGCGGCGCTTGCGCAACTGGCACTGGATCTGGCAGCCGGTCTTTGGTGACCGCTGGTTGAACGGGTTTTTCGCGGACCGGGTGGATCCCTTCCGCTTTGAAAACAACCCGTACGAGGCCGGCAAGTATGCCCATACCCTGCGCGTGATAGGGGGCCGCCGCTACGGCCGGGCCCTTGAGATAGGAACCGCCGAGGGGGTGTTCACCCGGTTGCTGGCCCCCTATTGTGAAGCCCTGACCGGGATTGATGTGTCGGAGGTGGCCGTCGAGCGGGCGCGCCAACGGCTGGCGGAATTCCCGCATGTGGAGATCCGGCAGGCGATGCTGCCGGTGGACCTGCCGGCAGGGCCGTTTGACCTGATTGTCGCGTCCGACGTGTTGTATTACCTTCCGGTCGATGTCCTGCGCCAGATGATTCCCCGGCTCGCGCAGCAACTGGCGCCGGGTGGCCTGCCGTTTGCCCTGCATTATCTCGGCAACTTCGGACAGCACACCATGGGCCGGGTGGTGCATGAACGGTTGCATGCCTGTCCCGGCCTGGAGCTTGTGCACGAGGAGACGGTTGAGCATGTCGGACCCGCCGGGGCCGGGTACACGCTGACCCTTCTGAAACGGCCGGCGGACCGGGATTGACGCGGCCGGGGTCGTCCCCCCC
>JBNGDP010000092.1:0-15497 GCA_049975345.1 Oceanipulchritudo sp.
ACAAAGGACTATGGTTGTTTTTGAATCCCTTGACCTTATAACATCTCCCGATAGCGATAGTGATACTTAGGCAAAGCCACGTAGAACCGGTATTCGTCCTTCGTCCTTAGTCTTTTGTCCTTCGTCCTTCGTCCTTCGTCTTTCGTCCTTCGTCTTTCGTCCTTCGTCCTTCGTCCCGTAAATACTTGAAGGTGTACAGGCCGGTGTTGTGGCCGTCGCTGAAGATGAAACGGATGGCGTAGCGGCCGACGATTTCCCAGTCCACAACGGTCACCCCGGGGAAGGAGGTGCGCTCATCGCCCCCGTGGATGTTCCCGAAAATGTCCGGTTCGCCCGTGTTCTCGGCGCTTGGGGAGAGGGCACGCAGTTGTTCCATGGGGAAGAAATCCTCCTGCCCGTCCGCCCAGCGAATGGCCACGGTGTCCCCAATGAGGTCGATTTTCTCGGGTGCAGGAACGGTTGGCATCACCGCATAAGAACCGCCCGGTTGGCCGGTTTGTCAACCCGGTGCTGCTTCAAGGCCGCATGGATCATATGGGCGGCCTGGCTGGGCGTGATTTTTCCCGTGTTCAGCAGGATATGGTATGCGCCCGGGTCCTCCGGATCCTCGTCAAAATGCGAGCGAACAAAGGCCGCGCGGGCCTGGTCGTCATGACGGATGAACCGGCGCGCCTCATGGTCGGAAATCCCCCGCTGCGCGGCGGCGCGCCGCACCCGTTCCTCAAAGGGCGCGATCAAGCGTACGTGGAGAACATGGGGCATGCGCCGGGTGATGATATTGGCCCCGCGCCCGATCAGGACCACGTTCCCCACCTTGGCCAGCTTGTAGATGGTGTCGCAGGTATGGTGAAAGAGTTCCCACAGCGAGGGATGCAGCCCGAGAATCTCATTGATCACGCCCGTGAAATCATGGTCCTTGTCCTCGGGCATGTACCGCGCAAGGGCTTTCGGCAGGTTGTGGTCCTCCAGGACCTTTTGGACCAGATCCCGGTCGAACAGCGCCCATTTGTCCCTGCCCAGCCTCGAATCGCTCTGCAGAAGGGTGATCAATTTTTCCGCGATCTCATGGCTCTGGCTGTAGACCTCGCGCGACATCGTGACCGCCAGCGGTTCGCGCCGGGATTCGGGCCGGGTTTGTACGAAATTGCTGTCGATAAAGGCCTGACAGCGCTGATAGGCGTTTCTCTCCAGACTCATGGAGCCAATTTTAACAAAACCAGCTCCTCTGGAAAGCCTAAAAGCGGGAATCGTTCCGGGGCGGATCGTCTTCCCCTGTCCGGCCACCGCGAAAAATAACGGCGTTATGGTTAGGTTATTTCCGGAATCCTGTAATCCCCTCTCCTGGAGGGGCTTACAAAATGGAGAAGGCGATTTGGATACATAAAATGCTCATCCTCAACAGTAAAATCACACTTACCCCTTGTCTATGCCGTTTGACGGCCAATAGTAAGATGGCGACGGACCCTGCAAACCCTCTCTTTGCAGTTGTGAGTCAATTACCAAATCCAAGAGAAGATGAAAGATAGCAAACAAGCACGATGGACCTTATCGGCCAGGCTCCTTGTAGCGGTTGGCCTGCTGCTTTTCCCGCCGAGCCTTGGGGCTCAATCCGGCACGGTCGAATTGGAAAAAAAAGTGGCCCAGCTGGAGCGTGAGCTGGCGGAAGCCCGCAACCAGTTGCAGGCGGCCCGGACGCAGGCCACCGAAGCCGAGGAGCGAGCCGGGGAGGCGGAAACCAAGCTGGCTCAAGCCGCGGATACCGGCCCGAGCAAGATTGAGCTCGCTGGTCCCTTCGGGGGAACCTGGAAGATCGGCGGGGCGATTCGCGCGAACTATTACGTCGGCGACTATGCGGACCCGAACGGGGACACGAAGGGAACGCGCTCGGACAGCGGGACCATTTCTCTCGACACCTTCCGGATCAATGTGGACTATGAGAATGGTCCTATTGTCGGGAAGTTCGAGTACCGGTTCTATGCGGGATATCGTGCTTCGGGTACTGACAGCTACAGCTTTCCGCACACCGCCTGGCTCGGATACAATTTCGAAGGCGGCGACCAGGTGCAGGTCGGGATCAACCGTGTCCCGTTTGGTCCCGGTGCTTACGGCATCTCCCAGAGTTGGTTCTTCGATCAGCATTTTTATGTCGGCCTGGCCGATGACATGGACTTCGGCGTCAAATATATCACGCAGTTGGGCGACGTTAAAGTCGACCTCGGATATTACTACACAGACGAAGGCAACTGGGTCGGTGAAAATTTTTCCGAGGACAGCGTCCGCTATTCCTATGACGTGACGAATGAGTCAAAGATGGGGTACAAGGAGCGGAATCAGTTGAACGCCCGTGTCCGCATGCCGGTCGAGCTTGGGGAAGATGTCACTTCCGAAGTGGGTGCCTCCCTGCAGTATGGCCAGCTGGACAGCGAGGGCGAGCACGACGACGGCGACCACTGGGCGGCTTCCCTGCACGCCGTGACCAGTGTCGGCAACTGGAGGATCGCCACCCAGCTGACTCGCTACAAGTACGACCTGGATGAAGACCAGCCGCTGGGAACGGACAAGCTGGTGCAGTTTGGCGCCTACGACTTTCCGACCCTCGTGGCGGCCGATGCGTGGATTCCCGCCGTATCGGTCAGTTATTACCATGAGACACCGCGTCTGCCGTGGCTTGATTATGTCATTCCGTATGTCGAATACAGTTCCATTATCAAGAAGGCAGACGGCTTTAACGACAGCGAGTTGGTAACCATTGGTGCTGCCTGGGGACGCGGAGGCTGGTACATTTACACTGAATTCGCCTATTCCAACGGCAATGATTTTGTCGGTGACGGATCTCAGATTAGCAGTGACGGCAGTGTCGATTGGACTCAGCGTTTCGGGGCCAACCCGAACGATGACTGGCAGTATCGCTTCAACCTCAATTTCGGATATTACTTCTGATGTCCGACCGAGTGAACATCGAGGTCGACGGCCTTTACAAGATCTTCGGCAACAGCCCGCGCGAGCGGGCCTTGCCGTTGGTCAAAAAGGGGATGTCCAAGGCGGAGATCCTGGAGAAGACCGGCTGCACGGTTGGCATCAACAACGCCAGCTTTACCATCAAGACCCGCGAGATTTTCGTGGTCATGGGATTGTCGGGCTCCGGGAAGTCGACCGTCATTCGCTGTCTCAACCGGCTGATCGAGCCGACCGCCGGGGTCGTCAAGATTGACGGGGAGGACATCGTCAAGGCCAGCCCCGATCAACTGCGGGCGATTCGCCGGAAGAAGCTGGGAATGGTTTTCCAGAATTTCGGCCTTCTTCCGCACCGGCAGGTGATCGACAACGTGGCCTTCGGCCTGGAGATCCAGGGGATTGCCGAGGAGGAGCGCTACAAGGAGGCCATGAAGGCCATCGAGGTGGTCGGGCTCAAGGGATACGAGAACAGCATGACGCAGGAGCTGTCCGGTGGCATGCAGCAGCGCGTCGGCCTGGCGCGCGCCCTGACCAATGATCCCGAGATCCTTCTCATGGACGAAGCCTTCTCCGCCCTCGACCCGCTGATCCGGGTCGGCTTGCAGGATGAGCTGCTGGAGTTGCAGGCGCGCCTGCACCGGACCATTGTTTTTATCACCCACGACCTGGATGAGGCCCTGAAGCTGGGGGACCGTATCTGCATCATGAAGGACGGGGCGGTGGTCCAGATCGGATCGGCCGAGGAAATCCTGACGAATCCGGCGGACGACTACGTGAAGGCCTTCGTGGAAAACGTGGACCGCAGCCGCGTCATCACCGCCGGGACCATCATGCGGAAAACCGAGGCCATCGCCTACCTCAAGGACGGCCCGCATAATGCCGCGCGCAAGATGCGTCAGCTGGGCCTTTCGACCCTTCTGGTCGTGGACAGCGACCGTGTCTACAAGGGCTACATCCGGATTGACGACACCCTTGCCCTGGAGAAGAAGGCCAGGGAGGAGGGCAAGTCCCCCGACGAGGTGAGGATTTCCTCCGTTCTCAAGACGGACGCCTTCACGACAAAGCCGGATACGCCGATCATGGACCTGTTGAACGAGGCCTCCCAGACCACGATTCCCTTCGCGGTGCTGGATGAGGGGGGGCACCTGAAAGGCATCGTCACCCGACCGGCGATCCTGGCCGGTATTGCAGGAGATTGATCCATGAGTTTCAGCATTCCCATCGGTGAATTTTTTGAAGCCTTCATCACCTGGTTGAAGGATTCCTTCAAGGTCGTATTCGACGGCATCAGCGCCGTCCTGAACTTTGCCATCGAGGCATTGGAGAATGTTCTCCTCCTGGACCACTCCCGGATTTATCCTTCCGTTATATTGGTTCTCCTGGGGGGCTTTCTGGCCTGGTACCTGAGCGGGAAGTATATCGTCAAATGGCGATACCTGATCGGTGGCGCGGTGGCGGTCCTTTTGGCTGTCGCGGAAGGCTGGCGCTATCAGGACCTGGAATACCGCATTGATCCACAGGAGGGGAGGGAAATTGCCGGCACCCTGCAGGCCCTTTCCAATTCCCTCGAGGCGCAAGCGCCGGAGGACTACAGCCGCGGCATCATCGCCATTGAGAGGGTCCTTGCATCGGAGCAGCTTGAACGCAGTCAAACGCGCGAGCTGGAGCATGCCGCCCGGGAACTGGAGGACCTGCGTCCGCGCCGTTACGATGACGCGGAGGAGGAGGTGCTGGACCTCCTCGAGAATGCCGGTCAGGGGGATCTTGAGTTGTCCGCGGCGAGTGTCGCCACCCTGAGGGAGGCGGCCGATTTCTACAGCGCCCTGAGCCTCATGGAGGATTTGGAGCGCCTGGAGGACGACCTGCGGGAGCTTGGGGAGGCGGAATTGCGCAGGGATTTTCTCAATCTTCGCGCGCATGAACGGATCACTCGTCGCATGGAGGCCGTACAACGTCTTGATGATGACTGGACCGGGGAGCCTGGTTTCAAGTCGGCTTTTTCCACAACAACCCGCCTGATCGAATCCTTTGACCCGGATCGGATGAACTGGTATCCCTGGCTGGTCATGATCATCCTACTGGTGATCCTGGCGCTGGTTTCAGCCGGCCGGGGCCTTGCCGTTTTCACGGCCACCGGATTTCTCCTGATTGTCTCCATGGGCTTCTGGGAATCGACCATGGAGAGCCTCGCCCTGGTGCTTTCAGCCACGCTATTCGCGCTGGTGATCGGGATCCCGGTGGGGATTTCGGCCGCCCGCAACAATCTGGTGGACAAGATCACCCGGCCGATTCTCGATTTCATGCAGACCATGCCGGCGTTCGTGTACCTGATTCCGGCGGTCCTGTTTTTCGGGCTGGGCAAGGTTCCCGGTGCCATGGCGACGCTGATATTTGCCATGCCGCCGGCGGTCCGCCTGACCTCCCTTGGGATCCGGCAGGTGCCAAAGGAAGTGGTGGAGGCCTGCCTGGCCTTCGGGTCCACCCCGCGCCAGCTCCTCTACAAGGCCCAGCTGCCGATCGCCCGGCCGACGATCCTCGCCGGCCTGAACCAGACCATCATGCTGGCTCTTTCCATGGTGGTCATCGGGGGAATGATCGGGGCCGGCGGACTCGGTCAGGATGTCCTTTCCGGGATCACCCAGTTGAAGATCGGACTCGGTTTCGAATCCGGCATCTCCGTGGTCATTCTCGCCATCTTCATGGATCGTGTCACGCAGTCCTTTGGAAGCGAGGCCAGCGCCTGATCCAGCGCGAACCTGTCAACCTGTAACCCATCAACGAAAAGGATACGAATATGAACAACCTGATGAAAAAACTCATCGCTGCCGGTACGGCCCTCACGATTTCCCTGGTGGCCGTTGCCGACACCCTGAAGATCGCCTACCCGAACTGGGCCGAAGGGATTGCCATGACCTATCTGGTCAAGGCGGTCCTGGAAGAGGAAATGGACTACGAGGTGGAACTCACGCAGGCCGATCCGGGCGTTATCTATGGCGCGATTGCCGGCGGCGACCAGGACTTCTTCCTGGATGCCTGGCTCCCCCACACCCATGAACCGTACTGGGACGAGTTCGGGGACAAACTGGACGACTTGGGCCCGAATTTCGGCTACGGCATTACCGGGCTGGTCGTTCCCGCCTACGTGAAAATCGATTCCATTGATGAACTCAACTCCATCAAGGATGACCTCGACGGAAAGATCATCGGCATCGGCACCGGCGCCGGGATCACCAAGAAAACCAACGAGGCCATCGAGGAGTACGACCTCGATCTCGTCCAGGTGAACTCCTCCGGCCCGGCCATGACGGCCGCCCTCAAGGATGCCATCGACGAGAAGCGCGCCATTGTCGTCACCGGCTGGAAGCCGCACTGGAAGTTCGGCCGCTACGACCTGAAGGTCCTCCGCGACCCAAAGGGGGTCTACCCGATCGACGGCTGCAAGACCATCGCCCGGAAGGGATTCACCGAGGAATATCCGGAAGTGGCGCAGTTTCTCACCAATTTCACGCTGACGGAAGCCGATCTGCTTGATCTCATGATCAAGATTGACGATTCCGACGACGATGTCGCCGATGTCGCCCGTGACTGGATGGAGGACCACGAGGCCCTCGTGGATTCCTGGATCCCGCGGATGTAGTCCGGAAATTGTAATTGAATGTCATTACAAGGGCGGGTCCTTAGCGGGTCCGCCCTTCGTTTCATCCGTTCCCGAGGGACTCCAGTACCGCGGCGGTGTGCTCCCACTTTTCCATCCGGTCCGCGAGCAGGGCCTTCCAGGTCTCGTATTCCCGCACTTCCGCGGCGGTCGCTTCGCCCCTCTCAAAAAAGGCCTTGTCCGCCATCGCGGACTCGCGCGAGGAGATTTGTTCTTCCAGCCGGGAAATTTCCTTTTCCAGTTCGCTGAGCGATTTTCTCAGCGGTGCGAGGGCCGCCTGATGCCGCGCCTGCCGGCGGCGGCGCTCCCTGGGATTTTCGGACAAGGGGCGAGCGAGGGACGAGGGACCTTCACAATGACCCGTCCCTGGTCCCTGGTCCCTGGTCCCTCGTCCCTGGTCCAACTTCCACAGATAATCCTCGAGGTTGCCGGGGAAGATGCGGACGGAGCCCGGTTGGATTTCCAGGATCTTGTTGACCACCGGGTTGAGGAAGTGCCGGTCGTGGGAAACGACGAAGGTTGTGCCCGGAAAGGCGAGGAGGGCTTCCTGGAGGACGGCCTTGCTGGCCATGTCGAGGTGGTTGGTCGGCTCGTCGAGAATGAGGAAATTGGCCGGGCAAAGCAGGAGGCGGGCGAGCGCGAGGCGGTTCTTTTCCCCGCCGGAAAGGACCTCGACCGGTTTCTCCATGTCGTCGCCGGAAAACAGGAAGGCGCCCAGCACGGAGCGGATATGGGTCTCCGTTCCCCGGACGGGTGGGGCTGAAGCGGCCTTGTAGACGCTTTGTCCCGGATCCAACTCCATGCTCTGGTCCTGGGCGAAATAGCCGATGTCGATCTGGTAGCCTGGGCTCACCAATCCGGCATCGGCCCCTTCACGGCAGGCGAGGATGCGGGCCAGGGTCGATTTTCCAGCCCCGTTGAGGCCGACCACGCCGATCCGGTCGCCCTTTTCAATGGTCAGGGAGAAATTCCTGAACACGGGAATGTTCCCGTAAGCTTTGTTCATTTGCTCCACCTTCATGACGGTGTGCCCGCCCTTGCGGGAAAGGGGGAATGTGAAATGGATGGTGTGATCCCCGTCCTCGGTCTCGATCCGGTCGATCTTCTCCAGTTGCTTGATCCGGCTCTGCACCTGCCTGGCCTTGGTGGCCTTGTAGCGGAAGCGTTCAATGAAGCGTTCGGTCTGGGCGATTTTCCGGTCCTGGCTCTTTTTCGCCTTTTCCAATTGCTCCATCCGCTCCCCCCGCTGCTCCAGGAAGGAGGTGTAATTTCCCGTATAGGGAACCAGGCGGCCGTTCTCGATCGAGAGGATGGAGGTGCACAGCTGATCAAGCAGGGCTCGATCGTGGGAAATGAGCAGGACGGCCCCGGGATAGGACTTGAGAAACCCCTCCATCCAGCGAAGGGAATCGAGGTCCAGGTGGTTGGTGGGCTCATCCATCATGAGAAGGTCCGGCTCCTCGAGAAGAAGACGGGCAAGGGCGATGCGCATCTGCCAGCCTCCTGAAAATTCCCCGCAGGCACGTTCGAGGTCCGGTTCACGGAATCCCAGTCCGAAAAGAATCCGTTCCGCCTTGGAGCGGAGCTTGTGTGCCTCGAGGTCCTCCAGCAACGAAGTGTAATGACCAAAGCGTTCCAGACACTCGGTATAATCCGGGGAGTCCGGGGAGAGCTTTTGCAGTTCCTGTTCGGTCTGTTGCAGGTGCTTGCGGAGAGACTGCACATCGCTTGCCGCGGCCTCCGTCTCCTCAATCACGCTCCGGTCCTGCAGGACGATTCCCTCCTGCGGGAGGTAACCGAAACAGACGTCATTGCGCCGCTCGATTTCCACCCGGTCCGCTTCGGTCTGCCCGTTGATGATCCGCAGGAGGGTGGTTTTTCCGCTTCCGTTCGGTCCGACGAGGCCGGTACGCACTCCGGGTTGGAGCACAAAGCCGGTGTCACGAAAGATCGTTTTCGGGCCGTAGGCCAGTTCCAGGCTGTTCACGGTAAGCAGCATTCATTTTCCCGGCTGGAATGATTTCATCCCTCATTTTAGCCATTCCTCCGCGATTTCAACCAAAACGACACCTCGGATTGGCGAAACCGGGGGGGACCGTTTATCTTCGTGGATGCGTTTTGCAGACGGAAAGAACCGTGTCCTGATTGGAGGGATTACGGGGGGTATTGGTTCGGCCCTGGCAACGCTCCTCGCGGCGGAGGGTTGTGTGGTGGGCGGATTTGCGCGATCTTCCAAGGGGGCTGAAGCCCTGGTGGAAACCATTTCCCAATTGGATTTTCACGAGGCCGATGCCGGGGATTCCGCGGCCGTGGAGAAGGCCGTTTCCGCCTTTGCGGAGAAACACGGGGGCCTTGACGCCTATGTCCACGCGGTGGGCAACGTCTTCCTGAAGCCGCTTCACCTGATGTCCGACGAGGAGTGGGACAGGGTGGTGCACCTGAATCTTGACTCCGCCTTTTACGCGGCGCGGGCCGCGGTCAAGGTGATGCGCCGGCAAAAGGGCGGCTGCCTGCTCTTTTTCAGTTCCGTTGCCGCGCAAGCCGGGCTTTCCAACCATGAGGCCATTGCGGCCTCAAAGGGCGGGGTGGTCGGTCTGGTGCGTTCCATCGCCGCCACCTATGCGGGGAATGGAATCCGCGCCAACGCCATCGCCCCGGGGCTTGTCGAAACCCCGGCGACCGCCCCGTTGACCTCCAGTGAACAGGCGCTCCGGATATCCGAGAAGATGCACCCGCTGGGCAGGATCGGCACGTCCGCGGAGGTGGCTTCCCTTGCCGCTTGGTTGTTGTCCAATGAGGCCTCCTGGATGACCGGACAGGTCCTTTCCCTGGACGGGGGAATGTCCTCGATTGTTCCCAAACCTCGCGTTTAACTTGGGACCATGCCCCTACGGAAGCGCACCAAGGCCGGTTACGGAGCGGCCGAACTGGGACTCGCCGGTGGCGAACTCCTCCTGCAGTTGTACCTGCTGGAGTTCTACATCCGGGGGGCCGGCCTGAAGCCAGTGCTGGCCGGGCTGGCCATCGCCGTGGCGGTCCTCTGGGACGCCCTGACCGATCCGCTGATGGGAGGGATTGTCGACCGGACCCGCACCCGCCACGGACGCTTCGCCCCGTATTTCCTTTTGGGCGGGCTGGGGTTCGGTTTCGGCCTCATGGCCCTCTTCAACCCGCCCGTTGGAACCGGGCAGTTCGCGCTCTTCCTGTATTTGCTTTTCAGCTACCTTTTCGTCAACACCGGCCTGACCATCATCGGGGTGCCGCACATTGCCATGGGGGGCGTGCTTTCACCCGACACCCACGAGCGGACCGAACTGTATGGCTGGCGCCTCGTCTTCGGGACCGTGGGCCTCTTTGCCGGGATTCTTTCACCGCTGCTGGCCGCCTCCCTTCTGTCCGGTGATGTCGAAACGCCGGCCGGATTGGCCGGCAGCCGCGGGTGGGGGAGTGTCCTGATGGGCGCGGTGGTCCTGATCACGGCGGGAATCACGCTTCTGGCCACCTATCACCGGTCGAAATCCCTTCCTGTTCCGGAGGGGACCTTCCACTGGCGGGATTTCGGAATCAACCTCGGGCGCATCCTCGGCAACCGGGTCTTTATTCCCTTTTTTGCCGCTTTCATCCTTGTGGCGATGGGGCGGACCCTGAATTCGACCCTGGCCCTTCCCTACTACAAGGACAGCCTCAACCTGTCGGAGGCGCAAGTGCAGGGTCCCATTCTCAGCGTCTTCACCCTGTGCATCGTCCTTTCCGTTCCCTTGTGGGTCTGGACCGGTCGGCGGTTTGGGAAAAAGTGGCCCGCCTTCGGTGGAATGCTGACCCTCGGGACGATGACCATGGTCGCGTATCCCCTCTTTCCGGAAGGTTCGGTGGGAGGGCCGATCATTGCGGCCATCATCGGCGGCTTCGCGGTCGGGGCGATCATCCTTGTGGAGTCCCTGCTCACCGATATTGCGGATGAGGATTTTGTCCGCAACCGGGAGGACCGCGAGGGGATCTACTTCGGTTTCTGGCGGATGGGGCAGAAGCTGGCCCGTTCCATCACCATCGGCCTGACAGGCCTTCTTCTGGGCCTGATCGGCTACGAGGAATCCCTCGCGGAGCAGTCCCATGCCACCGACCGGGCCCTGGCCTGGCTTTTTGGCCTCGGCGTTGGCGGCTTGTTTTTTGCCGGAAGTTTTGTTTTTCTTTGGACCCCCATTAACCGGGAAAAACAGGAATGGATCCAAAAGGAGAAAGAAAGAATTTGGTTATCGGGAACATAATCGGGAACGTTCCCGTTTTGGAGGTGAGGAATGAGCCTTGGTTTTGAAATTCTCTCCGGCTGGCTGCTGGTTGCGGTCGTGTTCTTCCTACTCTGGCGGGTGGCCGTTGTGCAGCGCAATGCCGGCTGGGTGGATGTTGGCTGGAGCTTCACCCTTGTCCTGCTGGTGGGCTGGTACGCCCTGTGGACGGAGGGGGTGCCGTGGCGGCGCGGCTTTTATCTGGTACTGGCCGGGTTCTGGGGCCTGCGTCTGGCCTGGCATATTCTTCACCGGTTGCTCCGGGAGGAATACGAGGATCCGCGATACCGGGAACTGCGCCGGCACTGGGGAATGTCGGCCGACGGAAAATTCTTTTTCTTCTACCAGGCGCAGGGGTTGGCGAACCTTTTGCTGACCGCGCCGATCCTGCTCCTGATGCACAACCCGCGTACCGGCCTGCACCTGTTTGATGTTCTGGGCGCCCTGCTCATGGCCGGGGCTGTTGCCGGGGAAACGGTCGCGGACCGCCAGCTTGAACGCTGGAAGGCGGACCCACGGAACACGGGCAAGACCTGCCGGCAGGGGCTCTGGGCCGTTTCGCGGCATCCAAACTATTTCTTCGAGTGGCTGCATTGGATGGGCTACCCCGTTCTCGGGTTGGCCCTGCTGGGTACGCCATTGGCGGCCTGGTGGCCGTTGACCCTGCTGGGACCGGCCGTCATGCTGGTTCTGCTTCTGCAGTTCACCGGCATTCCGTACACGGAAAAGCAGGCCCTCCGCAGCCGCGGCGAGGATTACCGGAAATACCAGCGGGAAGTCTCGAAGTTCTTTCCCTGGTTTGTGAAGAATGGAGGAAAGCAAGCATGAACCTGATTCAACTGGCCGAACAGCGTCGTCTTCCGGATTTCCTGATCCGCATCGGGATCCGTCGCCTGCTGGCGCAACGTCTGCGCCGGGAGCGGCGCATCGGGAAGGAATCGAGCATCGACGCCTTTGTCGCCGCATTGAAGCGCAGTCCGATCGCGGTGCAGACGGACAAGGCCAATGAGCAGCACTACGAGCTGCCGACGGAATACTTCCTCAAGGTGCTGGGCCCGCGCCTCAAGTACAGTTGCGGATGGTGGTCGGAAGAGGCCGGCACCCTGGAAGCAAGCGAGGAGGCCATGCTCCGCCTGACCTGCGAGCGGGCCGAGTTGGAGGATGGCCAGCGCATCCTTGAGCTGGGATGCGGTTGGGGCAGCCTGACACTCTGGATGGCCCGGGAGTACCCCGCCTCCAGCATCCTTGCCGTCTCCAATTCCCGGACCCAGCGCGAGCACATTCTCGACCGGGCCCGGCAGCATGGACTGGGAAATGTAGAGGTCGTGACCGCCGACATGAACACCTTCAAACCGGAGGGGCAGTTCGACCGTGTTGTCTCGGTGGAAATGTTCGAGCACATGAAGAATTACGACCGCCTGCTGGCCAACATCAGCTCCTGGCTGTTCCCCGAGGGGAAACTGTTTGTCCACATTTTCACGAACCGGCATTACGCCTACCATTTCGACGACTCGGGCAAAGCCGATGACTGGATGGCGAATTATTTCTTCACCGGCGGGACGATGCCCAGTGACGATCTTCTTCTCCGCTTCCAGAACAAGCTGCGCATCGAACGGCACTGGCGGGTCAACGGGATCCATTACAGCAGGACCCTGGAGGCATGGCTTCGCAAACAGGACGCGTGCGAGCAGGAACTCCAGCCGCTCTTTGAGCAGACCTACGGAAGCCCGGAGGCGGCCCGGCTCTGGATCCAGCGCTGGCGCATCTTCTACCTGGCCTGCAGCGAGCTCTTCCGCTACCGAAAGGGCCGGGAATGGATGGTTTCGCACTATCTTTTCCGAAAACCGGATTGAAATCCCCCGGGGATTCCCCACTGTTCCGGTTTTCCTGAAATAAAAACTGCATGAAATTCAAAAACGTATGGCCTGTCTGGGCCATGGGGCTGTTTGCAGCAACCAGCCTTCGAGGAGACAGCGTGGAGAGCCGGGAAGTGATCGAGCTCGAGGCGTTCATCGTCGAGGAGACCGCCCAGACGCAACCGGAAACGCTATCCCCCCTCACCGTGCGGGTGGATTCGCTCTTTGGCGACGACATGACCGTGCTCGAGATCCCGCGCGCGGTCACTGTCCTCTCGCCGGAGCTGAGGGAACTCCTGCAGATCGATTCCTACGATTCCCTGGACCGCTTCGGGGCGGGCACCCAGCGGGTCAACTACTTCGGACTGGCGGGCTCGGCTTTCATCCGCGGGGCCCGGGCGGGGACCTATTTCAACGGGATGCTGCGGGCCTACCAGCGCAACGAGATGCCCATGAGCTTCGGCGCCCTGGAGGGGCTCGAGGTGGTGAAGGGTCCCGTGCCGTCCTCCCTCAGCCCGACCCTCGTCGGGGGAGCCGTCAACCAGCGTCCGAAGAGTCCCTATTTCGACCGGGCACGGGGGGAAATCCGCGCCGAGACCGGCTCTTTCGACGCGTACGAACTGCAATTCGATTACGGCGCGCCGCTGCTGCTCTTCGGCAAGCCGGCGGCGTACCGCGTCTCCTACACCGGACACCGTTCCGACCGTTTCTACGACAATGTTCCTCATGACTTCGACTCGTTCTATGCCTCCGCCAAGATCAAACTGTCCGATCGCCATCGCCTGTTTGTCGGTGGGGAGTTCTACGATTTCCGCAGCAGCGAGATCCCCGGTGTGAACCGGCCAACCCGCGAGCTCATTGAGAGCGGGCGCTATGTGATCGGTGAACCGCCGCCCCTGACCGCGTCCCTCTGGGATGGCGATGTTGCGCGGCCGTTGCTGGAATTCCCCATTTATCTTGACTTGAATCCGGCCCTGTTTGCCCTCGCCATTCCCGGCGACCTGGCCCGGGAGCGCATCGATCCTGACAAACTGGCTCGCATGCTGGACCTGAATGATCCGGCCGTGGTTGAGGAACTCTATGCGGTCGACCCCGGATCCGCCGCCGCCCCCTACATGGCCGAGGTGGACAAGGCAGCCCGGGATGCCTATGTCTATACCCCAGCGTACTTTGAGGCGGGCGGTGCGGTCTTGAGCGAATCGCTTCCGCGCGAGCGGGTTCTGGCCGACCCGGATGACAAGGCCGATTCGCGCGACACGATCGCCTTTGCGGATCTCGAGACGCGCCTGGACGGGGACAACCGGTTCGTCAGCCGGTTTTTCCTGGAGCGCTTGAAGACGGAGAAGCGGTCCACGTATGGCTTCGCTTTCGACTCGGAGCAACTGGTTCTCCAGGGGAAGGTGGAATACCAGAAGGGGCTTGCGGATTCGCGCTCCAGCCTGGCTCTTGGGCTGGACCTTCGCTACACTGACGCCCGGGTCCTTCAGGATTTCGACGCGGAGCCGTTTTCGCGTCGCGACCTCAGCCTCGCCGACATCAGTGACAACTCAATTGTCCCGTCCGGTGGGGCGGTCAATCCCCTGACGGGTAACAGGTACTGGTCGACCTTCGGAACCGCCAGTATCGAATCGGAACTTGTGCAATCCGCCGTATATGCCAGCGGGTCATTCGGTCTCGGGGAGCGTTTGACCCTGTACTACGGCGGCCGCCTTGAGCGGGCCGACTACGAGGGCGGCCTGCCCCGTGAAGTGGACAACCTCTTCCGGCCGCGGGAGAGCTACGACTTCGACGGGCAGGAAACCCTCTGGCAACTCAACCTGAACCCGCACATGGAAATCCTGCCCGGGGTGTTCGCCTACGGCGCCCTGCAGGTGGGCAAGGCGCTGGCACCCGGCGACGGGGGAACGGTTTCAGGTCCGGAGACCTTCACCGATGTCGAATTGTTTGAGGGTGGCCTCAAGGCCGGCCTGTTCGACGGCACGCTGTTCACCTCGCTCAGCCTGTACCACTGGGACCAGGCAACCTATTCGACCCGGGACGCCTCGGCACGCCCGTTGCGTGCCAAGGGACTTGAATGGGAGTGGACCTGGTCCCCCCTCGACACCCTCACCCTTCTGGGGTCCTTCGCCGCCCAGCGTGTGTATTTGCGGACCGATACACTCGGATTCGGGGCCCTCCCGCAAACCGAGCAGGGCTGGGCCCTCAACGGGGGCATCCTCAATGCCGCCGGCGGCCGAACGGCCCCCGACAATCCGGACATGGTCTTCGCCGGCCTGCCGGAGGTGTCCGCCCACCTGTACGCCGCATGGGAGTTCGCCGACGGCTTTCAATTGGCCGGCGGTCCGCTCTGGCGCGATGGCTTTTATCACGACATGCAGCGCGCCCTGCGCATTCCCGGCCATATCGTGTGGATGGCCCAGTTACGGCATGACGCCGACCGATGGTGGGTCCGCCTCCACGTGGAAAACCTCTTCGACAAGGCCTACTGGATCGGGCAGGAACCGGTCTTTTCCGCGGGAACCCTCATCCTTCAGGGCCCCGGCCGCAAATGGGAACTCAGCGCGGGGCTTCGGTTTTAAAAAAATGGTTCTTCCCGGAAAATTGTGGAACCACGGAGCGCGCCGGCGGGCTTGTCCCGCCGGCCGCCATGGGCCGGAGGTCTCTGTGGCCTCTTTATCAAGGCCGCGTTGCGGGGCTTGCCCCCCGCAACCGGCTCAGGTTTGACAGCGGGGCTTGCCCCCCGCAACC
>JBNGDP010000093.1:0-15192 GCA_049975345.1 Oceanipulchritudo sp.
GCATTCATGGCGGGGCCGACGCAGCCCGCGCCTCACCCTGCTTGACTGGCGGCGTGGCAACTAGAGGGCCGGGGGGACCTTGTCAGCCATTCCCTCGCAGCGTTTTTTCAGCGCCTTCAGCCCCTGCTGGTAGCTTTCCCCGACGAATTTGTCCATCGCCACAGCCATCCAGCGTGCGAAGAACTGGTCGCCGACATCCCCCTCGAAGGTCCAGGTAACCCTTGTCGGGGAAAGCGGATCATCCGCTTCCAGAATCATCGAACTGTAGGAAGGCAGCTCATCGTAACCCTGGAAAACCAGTTCATAGCGCACGGTATTCGGGGCACTCGTTTCAATGATGGTCATGCGGCCGTTTCCGGCGACATTGCTGGTCCATGCATACCAGGCCCCCTTGCCGACGGTGTTTTCCCCGTATTCGATGGTCATCTCCGGATCCATTTCGCTCCACGGATTCCATGCCTGCCATGCCTCCAGGTCCACCACCTGACTGTAGACCAAAACAGCCGGAGCCGAAATCACAACCGACCGCTCGACATGATAGTCTTTCGGAAGAAAGGCGGTAACCGCGATAAACAGGCCGAGAAGCACGGCCACGATGATGATGATCCACTTCACGGTTTTCATGGAAAGATGCTCTTAGGTCGAAGGCTGGGGGTCAATCCTCCAATAAAACCGGGATCGGGACCGGGATCGGACCTTGCCTGGGTCGCGCTTCAGGTTGTCCGATCCCGATCCCGTTCCCGATCCCGGTTAACTTGGCCTGGATGCTTAGACCTTCGTCCCTAGCCTGCCTAAGGGAGGCTAGCCCAACCGCTCCTCCAGCCAGGCCTCCACCGCGTTGACGGGGATGCGGACCTGCCCGGTGGTGTCGCGATCACGGATGGTCACGGAATCGTCCTTCTCGATGGTGTCAAAATCGATGGTGACGCAGAAGGGGGTGCCGATTTCATCCTGCCGCCGGTAGCGTCGGCCGATGGCTCCGCCGACGTCCCATGCCACATTCCAGCGGCGCTGGAGTTGCTTGTAGAGCCCCCGGGCCTTCTCAACCAGCTCGGGCTTGTTTTTGAGGAGCGGGAAGACGGCGGCCTTGTAAGGGGCGATGGAGGGATGGAATTTCAGGAGGGTCCGCTTTTCGGGGACGCCCTTGTCGTTGGGCACCTCATCCTCGCACCAGGCGGCAGTGAGGACAGCCAATACGGTGCGGTCGACCCCAAGGGACGGCTCCACCACGTGCGGGATGTACTTCTCCTTCCGGTTCTCATCGAAGAACTCCATCGACTTGCCGCTGTGTTTCTGATGCTGGGAGA
Source organism: Oceanipulchritudo sp. (assembly GCA_049975345.1). Classification (GTDB taxonomy): domain Bacteria; phylum Verrucomicrobiota; class Verrucomicrobiia; order Opitutales; family Oceanipulchritudinaceae; genus Oceanipulchritudo. Next base: position 1,308 of record JBNGDP010000093.1, read on the forward strand.
GGTCGAAATCCCCCCGGCAGGCGATTCCCCAGAGTTCCTGGGTCCCGAAGGGAAAAGTGAAGGTCAGGTCGGTGGTCCCCTTCGAGTAGTGGGAAAGTTTTTCCTGCGGGTGGACATCCTCGCCGACCATGTCGGCGGGAATACCGATGCGCACAAGCCATGCCTTGCAGGCATCGATCCATTCGCGGTAGACCCGGGGCCAGGTTTCCTCGTCGGGATCAATGAAGTACTCGATCTCCATCTGCTCAAACTCACGGGAGCGGAAGATGAAATTCCGCGGGGTGATCTCGTTGCGGAAGGCCTTTCCGATCTGGGCGATCCCGAAGGGAATCTTCACCCGTCCGGTATCGACCACGTTCTTGAAGTTCTGGAAAATCCCCTGGGCGGTCTCCGGGCGGAGGTAGGAGACGGCGGAGGCATCGGCAAGGGGCCCGACCCGGGTCTCGAACATCAGGTTGAACTGGCGCGGCGGTGTGAGGGTGCCGGGCTTTCCGGTGGCCGGGCTGGGGATGAGGTCGTACTCCTCCGGCCTGGCCTCGGTGTAGTCGCGCAGGACGATCGGGTCCAGTTCGCCCTGCACGGCCTGCTTGCGCTTGAGCTCATGGGCCTTTTCCTGGGCCTCCTCCTGCATGGTCCCGGATTCCTCGACGGAAAGGTAGCCGATCACCTTCCCCCCGACACTCACCGGGGCGAAAAACAACTGGTCCGCCCGGTAACGCTTTTTGGATTCACGGCAGTCGACCATCGGGTCGCTGAATCCGTCCACATGCCCGCTGGCCTTCCAGATTTCCGGATGCATGATGATCGTGGAATCCACCCCGACGATGTCGTCGCGCTCATGGACCATGGCCTGCCACCAGGCATCCTTGATGTTTTTTTTCAACTCCGCCCCGAGAGGTCCGTAATCGAAAAATCCCGCATAGCCGCCATAGATTTCACTGGACTGGAAAATGAATCCACGCCGCTTGCAGAGCGTTACCAGCGCCTCCAGCGTGGGAAGGGTTCGTTGGGCCGTGTTCTCAGACATAAGCGGGAAGGTATGGTTCTCTCCCCGGATTTGGTCAACCAAAAGAGTGAATCCGCTCCAGCCGCCGCAGGACGGTGTCCCGCCCCAGCACTTCGAGCATGGGAAGGAAATCCGGGCCGCCGGGGAGGCCGCTGACGGCGAAGCGCGTGAGGGGCCACCACTTGAAGGGCTTTTCCTCGCCATGGGCCGCGGCCAGCCCGTCGAAGGCCGTGCCGATTGCCTCCGCGTTCCACTTTTCCTCCGGCAGCGCCGCCAGGGCCGTCCGCACCTGGCCGGCCAGCTCCGCGGGATCGCCCTTTTTCATGATCTTGTTGCGCGTCTTTTCATCGACAACGTAATCGTCGCTGAAGAAGTACCCGCAGTACTCGGGAAGGGCCTCGAGGGAAGTGATCTTTTCCTGGCAGAGGCCGAGGACGCGCTGCAGGTGGTCCTCGTCGTGGTCCCCTGATATCAATCCCTTTTCCGTCAGGACCGGGCGGGCGAACCAGGCATACGTCTCGACCGGAAGGGCCTTTAGATACTGGAAATTGATATGGGCCATCTTGGCCTCGTCGAAACGCGCCGCGCCCTTCTGGATATCCTTGATGTCGAAGGTCTCGATAATTTCCCCGATCTCCATGACCTCGCGGTCGTCCCCGGGATTCCAGCCGAGGAGGGCGATGGCGTTACGAACCGCGGCGGGGAGAAAATGGCGCTCGTGGTATTCCTCGATCAGGGAACCGCGGTCACGCTTGCTCATTTTCCCCTTCCCCATTTTCGGATCCTTGAGGATGAGGGGCAGGTGCGCGTACCGGGGCGGCTGAACCCCGAAGGCCTTGAAAAGCTCGACATGCTTGCTGGTGTTGCTGAGGTGGTCCTCCCCGCGGATCACATGGGTGATCCGCATGGCGATGTCGTCCACCACGTTCACAAAGTGGAAGGTCGGGCTGCCGTCCGAGCGGAAAATGACAAAGTCGCGCTCCTCGCTGCGGACGACCGTGCCACGGATGGCGTCATCGATTTCCACCGGGGCGGCGCGGACCTTTTCCACTTCCTTCTGGTGGTACTCGTCAAATTCCGTGTAGCGCTCCCCCTCGAGGCGGAACCAGACCGCCCCCTCCTGTTCGTAGATGCGGCCGGCGGTTTCCAGTTTCTGGAGGTACTCGCGATAGATCTCCCACCGCCGACTCTGGAAATAGGGGCCGTAGTCACCGCCCACTTCAGGCCCCTCGTCCCAGTCCATCCCCAGCCAGCGCATCCCCTTCAGGAGCACCTCGAGGGCCTCCTGCGTATTGCGGGCGGCATCGGTGTCCTCGATCCGCAGCACAAAGGTTCCACCGGTGTGGCGGGCGTACAGCCAGTTGAAGAGCGCGGTGCGGGCGCTCCCGATGTGGAAGAACCCGGTCGGGCTCGGGGCAAAACGTACTCTCACTTCAGACATAAGGGAAAACCTTGCGGCCCTTTCCGGTTGAATTCAAGGCGGATCCGCCTTTATTGCCGGCATGAATATCGAGGCTTTCCAGGACCGGTTGAAGGAAGCGGGCAAACGGGCGGGGTTTCAGTTGTCGTTCTACGGACAGGTCGGCGGCATCAACCTGCCGGTCCTGCAGCGCACGCACGGGGATGCTGCCCCGGAAATCTACATCGCCGCCGGGGTGCACGGCAACGAGCCGGCCCCGCCGATGGCGGTCCTTGAGCTCCTGCGCCGCAAGGCGCTCCCCCGGCAGGCCAATTACACGATCTTCCCATTGATCAACCCGACCGGGCTTGCCGCCGGCACCCGCGAAAACGAACAGGGGATCGACCTCAATCGCGACTACGGATTATCCCCCCGTTCCCGGGAGACCCGCGCCCAGCTGGAGTGGATCGGGCAGCGCCTCTTCGGCCTGACCCTCTGCCTGCATGAGGATGACGAGGGGGAAGGATTTTACCTCTATTCCCACCAGCGATTCGATGGCGGAACCGATTACTCCGCCCTTGCCATCGAGGCCGCCGAACCCCACACCGGAATCGACCAGCGGACCGAGATCGACGGAATGCCGGCGCGCTCTGGAAGCATGTTCCCCCCAAGGGAGGTCATGGACCATACCCGCCCCGATCTTCCCGAGGCCCTCCGCCTCTATTTCCATCATGGAGCCGACCTCACTATCACCACCGAAACCCCGAGTGCCGTCAACATCACCAACCGGATCGAGGCGCAGTGCGCCGTTGTGCAGGCTGTGATCGGTGACTGGCTGGTCCGGTGAGGCCGGACAAAGACGCCTTCCAGGTTCTAGAACCGGTACGAGGTGAACTGCTCGATGCAGGATTTCAGGATGTCCGAATTGATCGGCTTGGTCAGGCAGCCGTCCAGCCCATGCTCGCGATATGAGAGGGACTCACAGCGCATGGCATCCGCGGTCAGTGCGACGATGGGCGGGCTCTTGTCCCCGAGCCTGGACTTGATCTGTGTGGCCGCCTCCATCCCGTCCATTCCCGGCATGTGCAGATCCATCAGGATCAGGTCATAGGGTTCCCCGACCGCCTTGTTGATGGCCTCCTGGCCCCCCTCGGCAATCGCTGGTTGAATCCCATACTTGCCCAACATCAATGTAACCACCTTCTGGTTGATCTTGTTGTCCTCGACCAGAAGAATGTGGCATTTTTGACTGTGGCGTTCCTGGTTATGTGTGCTGCTTCTAACCACGCGATTATGGTCTAGTGCATCTTAACATTCCTGTAAACTAAAAATAAATGAAATCACCCAGGTTTTCGTGTGGAAACCCTCAGGGCTATTTCTTCTTTTTGTTCCACAATTCCTCCAGCAGCTCCTCCATATATTGGAAAGCGCGGGCGGCGGAGACCGGATTGAAATCGGCGAACCCGGGGCTGTCGGCGAGGGAATCCGTGAAGGAATGCACGGTACCGCTGAACTGGACCAGCTGCCAGTCGGCATCGGTCTGCAGCATGGCGCCGACAAAGGCCTGGACATGCTCCTGCGGGACATAGGGATCCTCCGCCCCATGCAGGACCAGAACCTTGGCGGTGGTGTTCGCGGCATCGGATTCCAGGGTCGGCGACATCAAGTCCCCATGAAAGGAAATAACGGCGTCCACATCAGCCCCGCCGCGGGCCATTTCCAGGACGGTCCCTCCGCCGAAGCAGAAGCCGATGGCGGCCACCTTGTCCGCCTGAAGCGGAATTCCGTCCGTGGAGCGGAAGACCGCAAGGGCCTTCGCGGCCCGGTTGCGCATCATTGCACGATCCGCCCGCACCGCGCCGGCGGCCTTCCCGGCCTCCGAGGCGTCCTTCGGGCGCACCCCCACCCCATACATGTCCACCATCATCACCACATACCCGTACGCGGCCACCTTCCTCGCCTTCTCCAGGGAGGCCTCCGTCGGCCCCATCCAGTTTGGGACCATCAGGATCCCCGGACGCGGATCACCGTTTTCCGATTCCCAGACCATCGTCGACTCGAAGACCGTGTCGCCGATTTCGTAGGTCACCGTTTTCTCCGCAAATTCCCCCGCGGTGGCGATTCCGCAGGCCCCCAGCAATGTGATCAATAAAAGTTTCGTTTTCATGAAGGGAATGGAAACCATTTGGCGGGAATTTCAAGCGGCGGACCGGAAGATCAGGTGGCGGTTTGAAAACGCGGTGGGACGGTTTATGCCATGGCCAGTGTTCCCCCGATTGGTCCATTGACGCTTTGGCCATCGTGAGTAACCTGATGATTCCGACATGAAGTATAATCATTATCTGAAAAATGCTCCACGAGTGTCCGAAATCGGCATCGGCGCCTGGCAGCTGGGGGAAAGTTCGGACTGGACCAGCATGAGCGAGAAGGAAGCGGTCGAGCTCGTTCACAAGGCTCTTGATCAAGGGGTCAACTTTTTCGACACCGCGCCGAATTACGGGCTGGGGACCAGCGAGGAGCGCCTGGGCAAGGCGCTCAAGGAGGTCGCGCGCGACAGGGTCGTCATCAACACAAAGTTCGGACACTCGGTCACGGGGGAAACCAACTTTGAATCCAGCGTGATCCGGGAATCCCTGGAGGGCAGCCTCCAGCGCTTGAAGACGGATTATCTGGATTCCCTGATCATCCACAACCCGTCCTTTGAATATCTCGATGGAAACCGGACCGATCATTACGAGATCCTGGAAAAGCTGGTTGAGGAGGGAAAGATCCGGGCCTACGGGGCGTCCCTCGATACCTATGATGAAATGAAATTGTTAATGGACACCACCGGCTCCAGGGTGATTGAGGCCTTTTTCAATATTCTCTTTCAGGACACCGCCCGCGCATTTGACCAGGCAAAGGAACAGGAAGTCGCCATCATTGCAAAAATCCCCTTGGATTCGGGCTGGCTCTCCGGCAAATATACCGCCGAAACGGAATTTGAGGACATCCGCAAGCGATGGTCCGCAGAAGACAAACGGGTCCGCGCCGGCCTGGTGGAACAAGTCAAGCAACTCCTGCCCGACGACATCCCCTTGTCCCAGGCCGCCCTTTCCTTCTGCCTGGCCTTCGATGCCGTCTCAACCGTGATTCCCGGCAACCGGACCCTCTCCCAGCTCCAGAGCAACCTCGAAAGCGCAGGCCATCCCCTACCCGCGGAAGTCGTTGGAAAATTGCGAGAGTTTTATCGGGAGAAAGTGGCGCCGCTGAATCTGCCGTGGTAGGGCGACGGGCATCAGCCCGGTAGTTTCCGTTTGCGTGGCCGGCAGGGGGCCATCCGAAGCGGAAATATAAGTCTGGTTTTATTCCATTATTAATTCTTCTGTTTACAATGCCGCGAGGTCTTTGGGGGTTGAATTGAGGGCGGAAATTATAAAATAAGGCCCATGCTTCGCCGATGCAAACGAGACAGGAAGGATCTGGACAGCCCAACCCCTCCGCCCTTTCAACCGATTCCATTCGCCGGCCTTTTCCGTTTCTGCCTTTGGATTGGAATAAGCTGCGGCCTGTTGCCAGGAAAGCTTCTGAGTCAGGAACTCGCGGGGCAATGGCCGGGATTTGAGCGCGGATCCGTCCGGCATTGCGCAGTCGCAGGGGATATTGTCTATCTGGTGAGTACGGAACTGGTCCTGGTGGATATCAGTGATCCGGGAAATCCGGAACGCCTGTCATCCATTCATTTGGACGGGACCCTCTCCAGTGTAGTCGTCAGCGGGGGATACGCCTATGTTGGCAGTTCCTCAGGCATGCACATCGTGGATGTGAATAATCCCATGAACCCACAGCTGTTGTCCGCCTTTGCCTGCGATTCCTTTCCCAGATTTGTTTTGACTGGCGGACATGTGTACACCGCGGGTAACAACCTGCAGGTTATTGATGTGAAGGATCCGGGCAGTCCCGTATTGATCCATTCCTCGGCATACGGGGAATACGCAACCGATGTGGCCATCCTTCAGGACAGCCTTGTGGCTGTATTTGGAAAGGGATCGGATCCGCAAACAAATTTCAAGCTGTACGATATCAGCAATCCCGCCGGTCCCACTCTGCAATGGGAACACAGCGAAAGCGGCTACGTTGGCGCAACCTCCGGTGCCCAGGTGGCCGTGCAGGGGAATTTACTCTTCGTCGGATCCGGCAACAACTTGTTTATCTTCAGCAAAGCGCCGGATGGGAATCCCGAATCGATCAGCGTTTACCCCAGCCAGAGCACTTTTTTCGACGTAGAGCCGGACGGTGAGCTGCTCTACCTTTCGACCCATTACGCGGGGTTGTCCATAGCGGATATTTCCAATCCCGCCCAACCCTCCGTATTCCGGAAGGTTCGACCGACAACCTACACCATTACCGGAGCCTATTCCGACGGTTATTTTTATGCGGTCGATTTGTACGACGGGCTGCATGTTATCGATGTCTCACCACCGGAAACTGCTTTTGAAGCCGGAAGCCTGAAGGAGATTGCCGGCTATGCCAAGGATATCGAGCTTGATGGTACCCATGCCTTCGTGGCTGATGGATGGAATGGATTTCACGTTCTTGACATAGCTGACCCCGGGAACATCAGGGTCTCCGATTCCTATCTGGTCCACGACGCAACGTGTGTTGAAGTCTCCGGGAATACGGCCTATGTCGGGGGCGGACGACACGGGGGATTCTGGATATTCGATATCGCCAACAGCAGCGATATCCGACTCCGGTCCTCATTGCCCGGTCTTGGCACGGTGAACGATATGATCGTGCAGGATAACCTGGCCATCCTTGGAACCGGCTATTGCCAGAGCTGGTCAGGGGTCCGGTTCGTCGATGTCAGCGATTCGGACAATCCGGCCGATGCCGGCTCCTACGAGACGGAAAACCATGTGCAATCGCTCACCGTCCTGAATGGCTGGCTGTTGGTCCCGAATGCCGGCGAACTGGACATTGTCGATATCAGCAATCCGCTGCAACCGACTCTCCTCGGAAGATCCGCAACAGGACTGAGCATCACCAGGGTTTGTGCCTCCGGAGGAATCGTCTACTGCACGGGGGATCGGTCCCCCGATATTCTTGCCCTCGATACCAGCGACCCACGCCATCCGCAGGTCCTCGCAACCATCGGAAGGAAACCGATACTCCAATCCATGAAAGCGTCAGGGGATCTGCTCTATTTCCACAGTGCGGATTATTCATGGATCACCAACCCGGAGAGCTCCCTTGAGATCTACAGCATGGAAACGAAAACCACACCGGTCCAACTGGAGAGCTTCACGGCTGTCGGCATGAACAGTATCGATTTGACAAATACCCATATAGCCGGAGCGGCCGGCGGATCGGGCATGGTGCTATACGAAAACCCCGTCGCCCCGGAAGGTTCCCTCTGGGACCATGCCCAAATGCACGAGGACAACTGGCGCCATTTGTCCTGGTACGGCTGGTTCAAGGAAATCCATCCGGCCTGGATTTATCATATGGAACATGGGCATGTCCTCGCCCATGGGGATTCAACCGGAAACTATTTCTTTTACGACGCCCGTCTCGGGTGCTGGGCATGGAGCTCTCATACCCTCTATCCTATGGTCTACCTGTACGGTCCCGGGGGTGGCTGGTTCTGGTATCACAGGGGAAGTCAGCCGGGATCTCGTTTTCTCCAATCCATCTCAAGTGGCGCGCTGTATCGGGAGGATGGGATTTTTTCAACCGATGGCTGAATGCTGCCATTTCGAAAGATAACAGCCTATATCTGGCATCTGGCAACCGGGGTGAGGAATATCCCCGTGAGAAAGGTCTTGGGGAATCAATCGAGCAACCAAGCCGATCCCTTCATCAAATCGAACATGGTTGTTGGATCATAGATGTAATGGAAATGGTTGTCAGAATAGCAGTAGGCCCATGGGAAGTACAAATAGACATACCCATCCATGAATCCTTGATCCATCGCGGAATAATGGCTTTCCGAAACATCCAGATGCATCGGGTTGTCCTCCAGATAGACCCATTTCCTGGACCCAAAGAAGTAAATCCAGGGATAATACAAAAGACAAAAACCCTCATACCAGGAATCGGATTGCAGGACAGTTAATTCAGGAAGCTGGCCGTTGGCATAAATGAGCTCATAGTCCGTATCGATCTGGCGGTCAGCACCTCTAAAATCAGTGTACTCCGCCACTGCCTGAAACTTCACCGTTCCCACTCCCCGGACGATCCAGAAGGTGTCCCGTTCAATGGTTTGCGACCAACCACCGGGAAAACTTTCATCAATGACGGTGTCTATGACTGCTTTTAGCGCCTGGAAGGTTCCAACGGGCACCGTGACGGTTTCAATCCCGGTGATCCTGCCAGAGGAACGCACGGTGCCGTCGACCTTTGTGCCACTGACTGTGTAGTAAAAGTCGGATGATGATTGATAATAACGGCCTATTTCTATGAATCGTGGTCCCAGTCTCCAACCTGGACTGTAATACTGCGTGAAATTGCCGTATTGGTTATGGATGACACGGCGTTGTATGGAAGCTGAAACGGAATAGGTGGTCATTGAAAAATTTCCCTCCGGATCAGTGGAGGAAAATGTTGTATCCGCCCTCAGGGAATTCGGTACCACTGCGGATCCGTCCAGGTACGTAACCACCGCGTCTCCGTAGTGCCCCTGAAAACTTCCTTCATATTGGAAAACCGATCCAATCCGGGGCTCGAATTCATTCCGATCGATAATCTGCCCGTATCCATTCAGAGTAAGAATCAGCAAGAGGATAGAATTCAGGCAATACCTCATAAGCACAGGGTTTCGGATTTTGCTCATGCTATTCCTCCGGACCCGCCCGGAAAAACATCTTTTCACCACTCCGGGCTTCATAGAAGCGGGAAATGGTGGATCCATGGTAGGTGTAGGAAACGGATCCAAATCCAGTGGTCGGGTCCGCCGGATTCCCCGGATCCCCGACGACGACAGTCGGGATTGTGATTTCCGCCTGGGCGAGTGTAGATGCAAGGAGAGAGATTGCCAGAAGGCACTTTTTCCGGATTGGGGGGATTGTCATGATGAGCCTGTTCGTATAAGAGCAAAATGGGCATAAGTCCTTATTTTACGTATTTCAAGCACTTTTTGCCCCGTGCACCAAGGACTTGCCACAAGGACCCCCTGCCCTCAATCTGCGCCGGATGGAGGAACTGGACGACTTCATAGGACGATGGAAGAGCTCGGGAGCATCGGAGCGGGCGAACTGCCAGCCCTTCCTGATGGAGTTGTGCGCCGTTCTAAATCTCCCCCGCCCTGAGCCCGCCAAGCCGGATCACAAGGAGAACGCCTACGTCTTTGAGAGAGCCGTCCCCTTCACCATGCCGGACGGGACCACGAGCACCGGACGGATCGACCTGTACAAGCGCGGCTGCTTCGTGCTGGAGGCGAAGCAGGGAGCCGAGGAGGGGGCGGTCCGCACCGGACACGGGACACGCGGCTCCGGCCATTGGGACCAGGCCATGGTGCGGGCCAAGCGCCAGGCGGAAGACTACGTCCATTGCCTGCCGGTCGAGGAAGGGCGCCCGCCCTTCATCCTGGTGGTCGACGTCGGCCACTCGATAGAGATTTATTCGGAATTCAGCAGGACCGGAGGAACCTACGTCGCCTTCCCCGATCCAAGGAGCCACCGCATCCTGCTGGACGACTTGAAGAAGCCGGAGGTGCGGGAGCGTCTGCGCGCACTTTGGACCGACCCGCTTTCCCTCGATCCATCCAGCCGGGCGAGCCGGGTCACCAAGGAGATCGCGGCCCAGCTTGCCAAGCTGGCCCAGTCGATGGAGGCGAGCGGTAACCCACCCTCCTCGGTCGCCGGGTTTCTGATGCGCTGCATTTTCACGATGTTCGCCGAGGACATCGGCCTGTTGCCAAAGGACCGCTTCCGGGAATTGCTGGAGACCTTCCGAGGGAGCGACCTGCGCGGCTTCGTACCAGTCCTGCAGGAGGTCTGGCGCACGATGGATACCGGAGGATTTTCCGTGGGGCTGCGGGAGACCGTCCTGCAATTCAATGGAGGCCTGTTTGAGGACCACCATGTCCTTGCCATCACCCCGGAACAGCTGGAGCTTTTGATCGGAGCGGCCAAGGCCGATTGGCGGGAAGTGGAGCCGGCCATCTTCGGGACCCTGCTGGAGCGGTCCCTTGACCCAAAGGAGCGCCATCAGCTCGGAGCGCACTTCACCCCGCGATCCTACGTGGAGCGGCTGGTGGTGCCGACCGTGATTGAACCGCTGCGCCGGGAATGGGACGCCACCCAGGCAGCAGCCTCCGCCCTCATTGAGGAGGGAAAGGAAAAGCAGGCCGTCAAGGAGATCATGGCCTTCCATCGCCGCCTGTGCCACATCCGCGTCCTGGACCCGGCCTGTGGTTCCGGGAATTTCCTGTACGTCAGCCTCGAGCACCTGAAGCGCCTCGAGGGGGAGATCATCGACACCCTGACCCGGATGGGCGAAAAGCAGGAGGGCCTCGAGCTTTCCGGAGAAACCGTCCACCCGACCCAGCTGCTCGGGATCGAGCTCAACCCGCGCGCCCGCATCCTCGCGGAATTGTGCTTGTGGATTGGATACCTGCAATGGCACTTTCGCACACGCGGAAACGTCGATCCCCCGGAACCGGTCATCGCCAAATTCCACACCATCGCGGAGGCCGACGCCATCCTCGCCTATGACAAGGAGGAGCTGCGGAAGGACAAGGACGGGAAGATGGTCATGCAGTGGGACGGCCACACGTTCAAGTCCCACCCGACTACCGGAGAGCAGGTCCCCGACGAAAGCGCACAGATCCCGGTCTGCGACTACATCAACCCGCGCCCGGCTGAATGGCCGGAGACCGACTTCGTCGTCGGCAACCCGCCCTTCATTGGACCAGGAAAGATGCGGCAGGCCCTCGGAGACGGATACACCGAAGCCCTGCGCAAGACCATCCCGCAGGTTCCCGAATCCGCCGACCTGGTGATGTACTGGTGGGACAAGGCCGCCGCGCTGGCCCGGCAGGGAAAGATCCGGCAATTCGGATTCATCACAACCAACAGCCTGCGCCAGACCTTTGCCCGGCGTGTATTGGAACGACACCTACAAGGCGATCCGCCGCTCTGCCTGAAATTCGCCATCCCGGATCACCCGTGGGTGGACAGCGCCGACGGGGCCGCCGTCCGCATCGCCATGACCGTCGCCAAGGCAGGGAGGGAAAACGGAACGCTTGCAACGGTGACCAATGAACAGGAGACCGGAGAGGGATTTTCCATCGTAGAGGTTCAGAACAGAACCGGCCTGCTCAATCCGAACCTCACCATTGGAGTTGATGTGGCCAAAGCAAAGTCGCTGGAAGCTAACCTGAACCTAAGCTCACGCGGCCACGAATTAGGAAGCGCAGGTTTCCTATTGACACCGGCTGAGGCTGGGAAATTGGGATTAGGGACCAACCCCGACCTTGAAAGAATTGTTCGCCCGTATCGGAATGGACGAGACCTTACCAGCAAACCAAGGGGAGTTTTCGTGATTGACCCCCATGGCCTCTGGAAAGACGAGCTTCAAGAAAGATTCCCCACTTTGTATCAATGGCTTCACGACAGGGTACTGCCCGACAGAAGCCAGAATAGGGATAAACGTTTGAGAGAATTCTGGTGGCTCCATCGCCGATCCAGGGAAGATTGGAGAACGATGCTTCATGGCCTCCCCCGCTACATCGCCACGGTCGAGACCGCCAAGCATCGCATTTTCCAATTTCTCGACGCCTGCATCCTGCCAGACAACATGGTGGTTTGCATTGCCAGTCAGCAGGCCTTTGATTTGGGAGTTCTCTCAAGCAAGCACCATGTGGAATGGACATTGGCTCAAGGGGGCATTCTTGGACCAACCCCCCGCTACAACAAAACCCGCTGCTTCGAGACCTTCCCCTTTCCCGACGCAACCGACGCACAGAAGGAGCGGATAGGATCCTTGGCCGAACGCCTGGACGCGCACCGCAAGCGCCAGTTGGATGCCCACCCGCACCTGACCCTCACCGGGATCTACAACGTGCTCGAGCAGGTCCGCGCCGGAGAGGAACTTTCAGCGAAGGACCGGAAGGTGTACGAGGATGGGCTGGTCGGCATTTTGAAGGAGCTACACGACGGACTCGATACCGCCGTAGCCGAGGCCTACGGCTGGCCCCCAGACCTGGAGAAGGAGGAAATTCTTGCCAGGCTCCTTGAGCTCAACCAGCAGAGAGCCGCCGAGGAGGCTGCCGGAAACATCCGCTGGCTCCGACCGGAGTACCAGGCAAAGGGAGCCGAAGCCTTCCAAGGCGAAATGGAAGGAATGGAGACCAAAACCGCCTCGGCAGTCCCTGCAAGGGAGAAGGTCCCATGGCCCAAGGACCTGCCCGAGCAGGCCGCAGTTGTCCGGCAGGTTGCACGCGATACGGGCTGGACCCGGCAGATGCCCATCAAGGCCCTTTCCGCCCATTTCACCGGCGCCCGCAAGGCCCGGCTACAGACCGTGGTGGATGCCCTCACCGCCTTGGGGCAGATCCAGTAGCAGCCGCGCCACGGCCGCATGGGTCAAAGCCAGCGCGCCCGCCCGCCCCGATTCCTTTCAAGACCGTTTCTGCGCGGTCTTGCCGGGTTTCGCTCCGGCCCGGGGCTTGAGCGCGTATTCCCCTTTCGGCTCCTCCACGAGAACTTCCACCGGGATTCCCAGCTGCGTGTGCAGTGCCCGGATCATCGCGAGGCTCAAGGGGCGCTTGCGGTTCAGGACCTCGGACACTTTGCTCTTGGCCGGAATATACCGGGTGAGGTCCCTTTGCCGCAGCCCCATTTGATCCATCCGGAATTTGATCGCCTCGATTGGATCGGGAGCATCCATGGGAAAATGTCGACTTTCATATTCCTCCACCAGCAGGGACCACAGTTCCAGATCCTCCTCACCAGGCGTCCCCGGTGCGGCATCCATCAGTCCGTCCACAAGCTTCAGCGCGGCTTTGTATTCTTTCTCCGTCTTTAAAATCTTTGGTTTCATTTCAGTATTCTATATTTTCTCCGCGTCCACCTTGTCATACTCCGCGTGGGTTCCCACAAAGCGGATGTAGACAATTAGCCGGTTGTAGTGAATTCTTACGATGATCCGACAGGTATTTCCCTTGATATTGAAGACCACACGGTTGCCCGGAAGGATGTCGGCGGAAGGAAAGCGGATCATGATATCAGCCGGACCCAGCCATTCCGCGGCCTTCGCCTCCTTGTGCCACGATTTGAGTGGTTGCTCGGAATCGGCATGCCGCATCCAGAATTCCCGTAGCGTCCGTATGGCAATTACTCTCACGTCACGAATATCATCGAAATAAGTAAAACCAAAGACAAGCCCAAAGTTCCCGAAAAGGGAACTTTTAATTACTGTGGCAGCCCCACTTTATGTTATAGGTTCATCGTGGAATTTTGTGGGAATCTCATCGCGGCGGACGGTGCGTCTTGACG
>JBNGDP010000094.1:0-15165 GCA_049975345.1 Oceanipulchritudo sp.
CTGGCCATGACCGACCACGGCAACCTCTTCGGGGCCATCAACTTCTACCGCGCCTGCGAAAAGGCCGGGATCCAGCCCCTCATCGGCTGCGAGATTTACCTCGTCCACGACCACCGGCAGGAGGATCACCCAAAGCGCGACCGGCAGCGCTCCGACGATATCGATGATATCCCCGGGGACGAGCTTGGCGCGGACAATTACCCGCAGCACCAGATCCACCACAAGACCCTCATCGCGAAGGACTTCACCGGCTACCAGAATCTCGTCAAGCTGGTCTCCGACGCCCACGTCAACGGGTTGTACTACAAGCCGCGCACCGACATGGAGAAGCTGGCCGCCCACGCCGAGGGGATCATCGCCCTGAGCGGATGCATCAACGGCGTCGCTTCACAGCACCTGCTCTACAACGACTACGAGGGCGCCCGTGTGGCCACCAGCCAGTTCATCGACATCTTCGGCCGGGAGAACTACTTTATCGAGTTGCACAACCACGGCATGGCCGCCCAGCAGCGGGTCCTGCCCGGCCTGGTCCGCCTCGCGAAGGAGTTCGACCTGCCCATGGTCTGCGCCAACGACGTCCACTACGTCTACAAGGAGGACTGGAAGCCCCATGACGCCCTGCTCTGTATCCAGACCGGCAAGCGCCTCAGCGACACCAACCGCATGCGCTACCCGAACCAGGAGTTCTACCTGAAGAGCCGCTCCGAGATGGCGCATTTCTTCGGCGAATTGCCGGAGGCGATGAACAACACCCTCCGCGTCGCCGAAATGGTGGATCTACAGATCGAGTTCGGCGTCGACCATTACCCCGTTTTCGAGAGGCCGGCTGAGCTGGTCGTGGCGGAGGATCCCGACCGGTTCAACATCATCCTCGACATCTATGTCCGCGAGAAGAACAAGGTCCTCGAACGGGAAGGGAAGGAGACCATCTCCCTCAGCGAGGAAGAGCGCGACAATTTCCGCAAGAACGGCCACTATCTCTTCGAACTGTGCAAGAAAGGCCTCAAGGATCGATACGGGATCGATTACGATGCACTGCGGAAGGCACATCCGGACTTCCTCGACCCGGATTCCATCGGTACCGGGCGCTTCGATCCGGAGGACGAGGACTTTGCCCGCGAGGTCTGTGACAAACTCGACTACGAGCTGGCCATCATCACCGGGACCGGCTTCGTCGACTACTTCCTGATCACATGGGATTTTATCGACTGGGCGCGCAAGCGGGGGATCCCCGTCGGCCCGGGCCGCGGTTCCGGGGCCGGCAGCATCATCGCCTACATTCTCAGGATCACCGATATCGACCCGCTCCGCTTCGGCCTCCTCTTCGAGCGGATGCTCTCCCTTGAGCGGGTCTCCCCGCCCGACTTCGATGTGGACTTCTGCATGCGCCGGCGCGACGAGGTGGTGAACTACGTGCGGGAAAAATACGGGGCCGACCGCGTGGCCAACATCATCACCTACGGCAAGTTCGGGGCCAAGATGGTCGTGCGCGACCTCGCCCGCGTCATGGATGTGGAGTACGCCCGCGCCAACCAGCTCGCCAAGATGGTCCCCGATGACTTGAACATCACCCTCGACGAGGCCGTGCAGCGCTCCATCGAGTTGCAGAACGAGATGAAGAGCGATCCGGTCGTCAGGGACATCATCCAGCAGGGCCACGTCATCGAGGGAATGGTCCGCAACACCGGCAAGCACGCCTGCGGGATCATCATCGGGGACCAGCCCCTCACCAATCTCGTCCCTGTCACCCTTCAGGAGGGCGACCTCACCACCCAGTACGCCAAGGGGCCCGTCGAGGAACTCGGTATGCTCAAATGCGATTTCCTCGGCCTCAAGACCCTCACCGTCATCGCCGATGCCCAGGATCACATCCGCCGCCTCGAGGGCCACGGGGATTTTGATATCGAAAAGGTCCCCCTCGATGATCCTAAGACCTACGAGCTTCTCAACTCCGGCCAGACCACCGGTGTCTTCCAGCTGGAATCCGATGGCATGCAGTCGCTCAGCCGGCAGATCGGGCTTTCCCGCTTCGAGGAAATCATCGCCCTGATCGCCCTCTACCGTCCGGGACCGATGAAGTTCATTCCGCAGTTCATCGAGTGCAAGAAGGATCCCGCCAAGGTTCAGGTCCCCCACCCGCTCCTCAGGGAACTGGTCGAGGAGACCTACGGGGTCCTCGTCTACCAGGAACAGGTCATGGAGGCCGCCCGCATCATCGCCGGCTACACCCTCGGGGATGCCGACCTGCTCCGCCGTGCCATGGGAAAGAAGGACCCGGAGATCATGGCCAGACAGGAGAAAATCTTTATCGGGAAGGCTTTCGCCACCAACGGCATCGATGAAAAGGCGGCCCGCAATATCTGGGAGATCCTCGCCAAATTCGCCGAGTACGGGTTCAACAAGTCCCACTCCGCCGCCTATGCCATGCTCTCCTA
This sequence comes from Oceanipulchritudo sp., assembly GCA_049975345.1. Classification (GTDB taxonomy): domain Bacteria; phylum Verrucomicrobiota; class Verrucomicrobiia; order Opitutales; family Oceanipulchritudinaceae; genus Oceanipulchritudo. The sequence continues at coordinate 2,436 of JBNGDP010000094.1, forward strand.
CCGCACCGCCTACCTGAAGGCCAATTTCCCCGTCGAGTTCATGGCCGCGGTCCTCGGCTGCGAACTGGGCAATGCCGACAAGGTGGCCCACTTCATCGAGGAGGCCGTGGCCATGGAAATCCCCGTCCTCGGTCCGGACCTCAACGTCTCCCTCGAGTCCTTCGCCCCGGTCATCGAGAAGGACAAGCCCTGCATCCGCTTCGGCCTCGGGGCGATCAAGGGGGTCGGCGGCGGCCCCTCCCACGCCATCCTCGAGGCCCGCCAGGAGGGTGGCCCCTTCCGCGACTTCGCCGACTTCGCCCGCCGGGTCGACTCAAGGGACCTCAACAAGCGCGTTTTCGAGAACCTCATCAAGGCCGGCGCCTTTGACTCCCTCGGCGAGGACCGGGGTCCCCTCCTCGCCAACCTCGACGCCACCCTCAACGAGATCCAGTCCCTCCGTCGGGACGAGGAAATCGGCCAGGCCAACATGTTCGAGTTGTTCGAGGAGGGCACCTCGACCCCGCAAAAACAACAGGCTGAAAAGGCCCCAGGTCCACCCATGCCGCTCATCGAGAAATTGCAGTACGAAAAGGAGCTGCTCGGTTTCTACGTGAGCGGCCATCCCATGAACCCATACCGGCACTTCGCGGCCGCCATCGATACGTTCCGGGGCGACCAATGGCGCAATATGGAAAACAGGGAGCCCTTCCGCATCTGCGGCATCATCAACGGGGTCACCCGCAAGATCTCCCGCCGCGACAACCGACCCTGGGCCGCCGTCACCCTCGCCACGACTTCCGACACCTACACCATCCACGCTTTCGCCAACTGCTACGCTGAGTTCGGCCCGGCCATCATCGAGGGCGCCCTGGTCCTTGTCGAGGGCCAGATCATGCGCCGCCAGGACGATGAGGTCCAGCTGGCCATGAACGCCCTCCGCCCGCTGGACCAGGGTGTCGCCGAACTTGTCAGGGAGGTCACCTTCATCATCAGCGGCAACGGCCGGTCCTCCGATTTCATCCAACTCCTGCGCCGCGAGCTGGAGCACCACATGGGGAGCACCCCCGTCCGTCTCGGCATCCTCCTCGACAACGGCCAGGTGGTCGTCGCCGACCTCGCCTCCTCCCTCGAGTGGGCGCTCAACAAGGAACAGTTCCAGACCCTCCGCAGGCATCCCGCCGTCCGCGACGTCCGCCTCTCCGTCCCCAAGCCGGTCGCCCCCGAGCCCAGGTGGGGCAGGTGATTTTGTCATGAATAATCAACGACAACAATGGATCGACCTGGCGGTCCCGTTTTTCATCTTCCTGGTCACGGGCATTGTCTTCCTTCCCGTGATCAACTGGCTTCTCGGGCAGACCGTCGCCCACGAGCAGCTCCTGCACGCCTTCCTTGTCTTCCTGCTCAGCGGGGCCCTGCTTGTCTACGAGCGCCGGATCTCCATCCGCTTCGTGTTCCAGTTCTCCGACACCTCGCAGAACCTGCTCATCCTCTCCTACGCCGTCCTCGTCCTCTCCATCTTCACGCGCATCAACCTGATCGTCCTTGCCTCCCTCAGCCTCGCCGTTTCCTCCCTCCTTCTCTTTGTCTTCGGGCGGGAGCAGCGCCGGCTCATCTTCTCCGGCATCGGGGCCTTCACCCTCTTCGCCGCCGTCGCCGTCCTCCTCCCCGTCATGGACTGGCCGTTGCGCACAATCGCCGGCAAATGGGCCGCCTACGGGCTCAACCTTTTCGGCCAGAACGTCGAACTCGGCCTCTACCGCTCCCCCTCCGGTCCCATGCTCATGCTCTTCAACAATGGGCAGCCCTTCCACGTCGCCGCCGAATGCAACGGCTTCGGCATGGTTTCCTCGAGCCTCCTCATGGCCGCCATTATCGTGCTCTACCGGAGGATGAGCCTCTTTGACCGCTCCGGCTGGCTCCTCATGGCCCTCCTCATCGGGCTCTTCTTCAATGCCGTCCGCATCATGATCATCGTCCTCCTCGCCCCCATGCTTCCCGAGGGCGCCTACATGTTCATGCACGAGACCGTCGGCCTCATTACCACCTACGGGGGCCTCGCCGCCCTCTACTTCCTCCTCATGCCAAGGGAAAAATAGCTGCTCCTGCTCTTGCTCCTGCTCTTGCTCATTTACCCTGGGAGAAAGAGCAGGAGAAAGAGCAGGAGCAGGGGATTGGGAGTTATGCCTAAACCCTCCCGAACAGCAGGCTGGCGTTGGTTCCGCCGAACCCGAAGCTGTTGCTGAGGGCGGTCTTGATCTCCGCCTCCCTGGTCTCCGTGACGATCGGGAATCCCTCCGCTCCGGGGTCAGGGTTCTTCAGGTTGATGGTGCCGGAGATGAAGCCGTCCCGCATCATGATGAGGGTGTAGATCGCCTCCTGGGCGCCGGTGGCCCCAAGACTGTGGCCGGTCAGGCTCTTGGTCGAGGACAGGAGCGGGACCTGTTCACCGAACACCGCCTTGATGGCCTTCAGCTCCGTGATGTCCCCCGCCGGCGTGCTCGTCCCGTGGGTGTTGATGTAATCCACCGGGCGATCCAGGCCGTCGACCGCGAGCCGCATGCAACGCGCCGCGCCCTCGCCGCTCGGGGTCACCATGTCCGCACCATCGCTGGTCGCGCCGTACCCGAGGATCTCGGCATGAATGCGCGCCCCGCGCGCCTTCGCGTGCCCGTACTCCTCGAGCACCAGCATGGCCCCGCCGCCGGCGGCGACAAAGCCGTCGCGCGTCGCGTCAAAGGGGCGGCTGGCTGTCTCCGGGTGATCGTTGTACTTGCTGGAAAGGGCGCCCATCGCGTCGAAGAAAAGCGACAATTCCACGCATTCCTCCTCGCCCCCGCCGGCGAACATGACATCCTGCTTGCCCCAGGCCACCTGCTCGGCCGCCGCGCCGATGCTGTGGCCGCTCGTGGCACAGGCCGATGTAATGGAATAATTGATACCCTTGATCCCGAAGGCCGTGCAGAGGTTCGCCGAAACGGTGCTGGACATGATCCGCGGGACCCGGAAGGCCCCGACGCGCCGTATGCCGCGCTCCTTGAGCACGTTCATCCCCTCCACCTGGTTGAAGGGGGATCCGCCCCCGGATCCGGCGATCAGGCCGGTCCGCGGATGCGAGATCACCTCCGCTTCGAGACCGCTGTCGGCAATGGCCTCCTCCATCGAAAGATAGGCGTACAGGGCGGCATCGCCCATGAAACGGGCCAGCTTCCGGTCGACTTTCTCCACCAGTTCCTCCCGGCCGCGGATGCTGCCGGAGACCTGGCTGCGCAGGCCGTATTCTGCATAGACGGGATTGAAGCGGATTCCCGAGCGCATGGCGCGCAACGAGGCTGTCACCTCCGGCACACTGTTGCCAATGCAGGATACCAGGCCCATCCCTGTGATCACTACTCGTCGTTTCTGCATAAAAAGGTATGAAATCTCAAAAGGTTTCCACGTCGGTGAACAGGCCCACCTTCAGGTGCGAAGCCGTGTAGATCGTCTTTCCGTCCACGGCGACCTCGCCGTCCGCGATGGCCAGCTTCAGGCGCGAGGTCAGGAGTCGCTGGATGTGCAGCCGGTAGGTCACCCGTTTGCTGGTGGGAAGGATCTGCCCGGTAAACTTGACCTCCCCGACCCCGAGGGCGCGCCCCTTGCCGGTGTGTCCCCGCCAAGTGATGTAGAAGCCGACCAACTGCCAGAGGGCGTCGAGCCCGAGGCAGCCCGGCATCACCGGATCCTCCTCGAAATGGCAGCCGAAGAACCAGAGGTCCGGCTTGATATCCAGTTCGGCGACAACCTCGCCCTTCCCGTGGTTTCCACCGTCCTCCGTGATGCGCGTGATCCGGTCGATCATCAGCATGTCCGGCAGCGGGAGCCGGGCATGCCCGGGCTCAAAGAGCCGGCCGTGCCCGCAGGCCAGCAATTCATCATATTCGTAGCTGGATTTTCTTTCCACCATGACAAGCTTGTAAAACCGTGGCCGGATCCACCCGTTCAGAACCGGATTCCCAAACCTGCGTGGACGTAAAACTGCGAGCTGAAATCCACGTTCACCTGTTGCTCCGCCTCGTTGATTTGCGTGTAGGTGCTCCCACTTTGAACCTGCAGGCCGCTGAAGAGGCTGACCCGCTCGTTGAAATTGTAGTAGGCATTGGCATCCACGTAGCCGCCGACCTGCCATTCCGCATCCTCACTGGCCGCGAGGCTGCGGCTGATGCTGATGTCCTCATCGGGGATTTCCAGCATCTGGTAGGCCGTCAGCCGGCCGCTGAAGTAAATGGCGCTGACCCCCGCTCCGACCTGGAAGGAAACCCGCTTGCCGAGGGTCAGCAGGTAGGTCGGCCCGGCACGGAAGCTGTAGACGCTGGAGCGCAATTCCGCATCCGAGTCCACCATGACATCACTGTCGACCAGTTCCTGACCCTGTTCACTTCCCAGCCATTCCAAAAGACTGACCTCGGTTCCCTCATCCCGGAACTGCGGACCGGTGTAGGGATTCTGGGTAACGGTCCCGTCCTCGTTCTCAACGGGGTCGGGCAGATCGGGAACCTGCGCGCCGTCCGCCATCTGGTTACTGGAGATCTGGCGGTATAGTTTCGCCTGCATGCTCTCGTTGAAGTCGGAATCAAACCCGTTGAAGGCAAACCCCACCTGGATTCCGAGGTTGCGCTTGCGCCCGTAGTACCGGGTATAATTCAGTTCCCACCCCAGCGAACCGCTGCTGTTGCCCTCCAACTCCTCGGTCACCTCACTTTCCGTGAAATAGCGGCTGTAGATCAGCGAGGTCCCGTCCCCCCCGATCTGGTCGGCATCGTTGTAGGAAAAATAGGCCGTGGCATCCGTATTGGGGGAAAGGATGATTTCCTGGAGCTCCCCATCCTCGTTGTAAATCCGGACGTAGTCCTGGCGCAGCCATCCATCCTCGTACTCGAGGCTCCGGTCGGCGCCAAACTCCTCGCCGCCCTGGCTTGAATAGGCATCCTCCAGGGGGATTTTGCCGAAGGCTCCCGAAAAGGTGACGTCCGGGGGAATGAGATAGCGGAGACGAACCTCGAGGGAGGAATGGTTGCCCGGGGGCGGCGGGGGACGGTAGGTGGGGCTCTGCGCAACGGTTGTGGAAGCCAGGGCCGTCAGCAGAAAACTGGCAGAAAACACCCCTCGGAAAGAAGGGAAAAGGCCTCCCAACAGATGCCCTTGGGAAGAGTCGACTGTCGCTGGTTTCAGATCCATGGCATTCGTACCAGCATACCACCCGGGGCCACTCCCCCTGTCAAACACAATGCCGGGCCTTTTCCCTTTCACCGATGATTTTTCCCTTTGCGCGGAACCGTTTCTCTCCATCATGGAGGGGAATGTTCAGCTGGGAGGAAATCTTCGTCTGTCTGCTGCTGATGGCCACCCTCGGCAGCTTCGTGTGGGAACGGATCCCCACGGACCTCACCGCGATCCTGGCCTTCGGGATCCTTGCGGTGGCCAGTTTCCTGCCCTTCGCGGAAACCCTTCCCTCCATGGAGCAACTTCTCCGGGTCTTCTCCAACCCCGCCCCGCTGGCCATTGCCGCCCTCTTTATCCTGAGCGCGGCCCTGGAAAAATGCGGCCTGATCGACACCTTGGCGCAGTTGCTGGAACGCCTGACCCGGCTGGGATACCATGGCCTTCTCGTGGTCATGATCCTCCTTGTGGCCCTCATTTCCGCCTTTATCAACAACACCCCGGTGGTGGTGATCTTCCTGCCTGTCATCCTGACCCTCTCCCGCAAGCTGAAAACCCCCGCCTCCAAGCTGCTCATCCCTCTCAGCTACGCCTCCATTTTCGGGGGGGTCTGCACCCTGGTCGGCACCAGCACCAACATTCTCGCCAGCGGCCTCATTGCCGAATCCGGATACCCGCCCCTGCGCATGTTCGAGCTCAGCCGCGTGGGGATTCCCCTGCTGGTCATCGGCACGCTCTACCTGTTCTTTTTCGCCAACCGCCGTCTCCCTGTCCGGGAATCCCTCACCTCCATCCTCAGCGAGGAGGAACGGAAGGAATATTTCACCGAGGCCTTTGTCCGACAGCAGAGCCAGCTGATCGGCAAGACTTTCAAGGGCAGTGACTTGCAAAAGGCGAAAGGGGTCCGCCTGCTGGAAATCATCCGCAACGGAGTGGCCGTTGAAGGGGACATCTTCAACACTTCTCTGGAGGCCGGCGACCGGCTGGTCCTGGCCTGCCGGCCCAGCGGATTTGTCCAGGCCCGCTCGGTCGAGGGGCTTCGGCTGGCGGCCGAGGAACGGGAAGGACTGGAGACCATTTCCGCGCACGAGGGCTCCATCGTCGAGGGGGTGATCGGACCCCGCTCGACCATCACCGGCAAGACGATCGGCCAACTCAATTTCCGCCAGCGCTTCCGCATGATCATCCTGGCCATCCACCGGCGCGGCATCAACATGCGGGACCGAATCGATTCCCTTCCCCTGGAACAGGGAGACACCATCCTCATGATGGGGACCGACGAGGCCCGCGAACAGATCCGGCGCGGCGACGACATCCTCCTCCTCGACCGGCCGCACACCCCGTCACAGGACCTCCGCGGAAAGGCCCCGGTCGTGCTGATGGTCATGGTGGGCGTGGTTGGCATGGTCTCCCTCAACATCATGCCCATCACCGCGGCGGCCATCATCGGGGTCGGCGTCGTTCTCGCCGCCGGGACCATGCGCCCGAAGGACGCCTACGCCTCCATCGACTGGGGCATCCTCATTCTGATTTACGGGATGCTGGCCATCGGGACCGCGATGCAGACAACCGGAGTCTCGCAGCATGTGGCGACGATGCTGGCTAGCCTCCGCCACCTCAACCTGCCCGATTACTGGAACATGATCCTCATCCTGGGCTGCCTGTACCTGGCCACCTCCTTTCTCACCGAGGTGCTCTCCAACAACGCGACCATCGTCCTCATGGCCCCCATCGCCCTGCAGCTCGGAATGACCCTCGGGGTGGATCCGCGGCCCTTTGTCGTGGCGGCCTGTGTCGCCAGTTCAGCCAGTTTCACCACCCCAATCGGATACCAGACCAACACCTACGTTTATTCCGTCGGTGGCTACCGCTTCGCCGATTTCATCAAGATCGGCCTGCCCCTGAATCTCATTTATCTGGTTGGAACGGTTGCCCTCGTGCCGCTCCTGTGGTCCTTCTGATGCCGGTATGCCGGAATTGGCCGAGGTTGAATTCTTCAGGAAACAATGGAACCACGGGCTGCGCAAAACGGTCCGCGAGGTCCTGTTGCATCCCACGGCCCGTATCTTCCGGGAAACCGATCCCCGGACGCTTGAGGAGGCCCTGACCGGGGCCCGGCTGCTCTCCTCCGAGGCCCACGGGAAACAGCTCTGCTTCCGCTTCTCGGGCTCGGTTTTCCTGGGAATCCATCTGGGAATGGCGGGGCGGTTGCTGCCGGCCCGCCCGGAAATCGTACCCGGCAAGCATGAGCATCTCGTCCTGGTCATGAAGGGGGTGGCCCTCGTCTTCTCCGATTACCGGATGTTCGGAAAGGTGCTGCTCCACAAGGGAGCGGCTCTTCCGCCCTGGTGGGGCGATCTTCCACCAAGACCGCAGGATCCCGAATTCGACCGGGCCCGCCTGCGGGAAATCCTCGCCCGCTTCCGGCGCCGCCCCCTCAAGGCCCTGCTCCTTGACCAGCAATGCTTTCCGGGAATCGGCAACTGGATGGCCGACGAGATCCTCTGGCGTGCGCGCATCCATCCCGCCACTGCTGCGGATCACCTGTCCCCGGGCAAGCGCGCCGCTCTTTTCATACAGCTCAAGGCGGTCTGCGAGGACGCCCTCCGGGTGATCGGCACGGATTGGGGGGATCCGCCCGACAGCTGGCTCTTCAATCACCGCTGGAAACGCGGGGGAACCTGCCCGGTCAGCGGCAAGCCGCTCGCCCACGAGACCATCGGCGGCCGCACCACCTGCTTTTCCCCGGCAATCCAGAAGAAAAAACAATAAAATTTGACTAGAGGAACGGCTTGCCCGGCAAACGTGCGGGGGAGGAAAATTCCCGCAACGCATGAACCGGTTGCAATGCAAGCCCCTATACCTGCTGCTGGGTCTTCTTCTTGGTTCGATGGCGCAGGCCGTCCTTCCCCTCCGTGACCAATGGGGGTCCGCCTGCGCTGCGCTCAAGGAGGGAGACGCCGCACGGGCCACCGCCCTGTTCCGGGAGTTCAGGGAATGGTACGGGGAGGAAACGGAAGTGGCCGACCCGGCCTTCCGGGAAGGCTGGCTGCGCCTGTGGGGACTGGCCGCCCTGCAGTCCGGGGCCGTGGAGGAAGCCCTGCCCCTTCTCGAGACATGGTTGAGGGAATTTCCGGAGCAACCCCGCTACCGGGCCTTTGTCCGCTTCCAGACTGCCCTGGCCTGCCGGTCCCTCGGACTCCGGGATGAGACGATCCATCACTGGACCGCATTCCTCGAACAACACGGCACCTTGCCGGAGGCCGCGCTGGTCCGCTGGATGTGGGCCGACCTGCTGATCGGGGAAGCCCGGCTCGAGGAGGGGCGCGAACAGCTGATGGCGGTACTGGAGGGGGCATCCCTTCCTCCATCCGGCCGGGCCCTTGCGCGGGCCGCCCTCGCCCTCGTTGAATTGTCCCTCGGATCCGAAGAGGCGGCCTTTGATCACCTGGCCTTGTCAACCGGCAAGGAAGCGTTCCCGGCCCACGGCCTCTGGAAAGCCCTCCTTGCCCCCGCCCTCACGGACCGGTTGATGCGCATGGACCGGTTGGCGGAAGCACTCGAGGCGGCATCCTGGATGGATCTTCCGGAAAACCTTGAGTCCGGCTTTTCGCAACTGGCCGCGGCGATCTCGGAAAGGCGTCCCTCCGGAGTGCGAAGCATGGTCTGGAACAAACACTGGGACCGGCAGGTGCGACGCCTGCAGGCGACGCTCGAAACCAGCAACAAGGAAGGCCCCGGCGGGGCCGGCCTCTATGCCCTCCGCCTCCGGGCTCTCCTGCGGGCCGAGGAGGCCGAAAGCGCGCTTGTTCTGGCCAGGGCCCTCCTGTTGTCCCCATCAAGCCTCGCCGTGGAGGCACGCCCGGCCGCCTATGCCGGTGCCATCGAGGCCTGCCGGATGCTCGGGAAATGGAACCATGCCAGCCGTATCGCTTCGGAATTCATACGGGACTTTCCCGAAGACCCGGCCCTGCCGGAAATCCTCTTCCAGCTGGCCCGGACCCACGCCGCCCGAAAGGACTGGTCCGATGCGATCGGGCAGGCGGATAAACTCCTGGACAACTGGCCCGGCCACCGGTCCCGCCGTTCATGGCAGACCGCCGCCGCCTCATGGCGCCTGCAGGCGGGGCGCCCCGCCGAAGCCCTGGAGCAATTTCTTGCCCTGGAGTCCGATGCCCCACCGTCCTGGACGCCCTACCTCCGCTTCCAGCAGGGGCGCTGCCTGACGGCGTCCGGAAAACCAAATGAAGCCGCCCGCCTCTTCTCCGGGGTCGCCAATAATCCATCGGCCGCGGCCGGGCTGCGGGAATTCGCATGGACCGAACTCCTGAAGCTGGCCATGCGCGATTCCGCGGCGGACCGCTTCCCCTCCCTTCTTGAAGACTACCGGAAGGGATTTCCCGACGGAATCCACCGCCTCACGGTGGAAAACCTCGCCGGCACATGGAACCTGCACGCCGGACGGAAAGGGGAGGCCGAACAGCTCTTTCAATCAGTCGCCAAGCACATCGCCCCCGAGGGGCTCTTCGCCCATGAACAGCTTTCCCGCATGTACGGAAGCCTGCCGGATCCCGGATCCCTGCGCAGCCATGCCATCGGGTGGATCCGGCAGGCACTCTCCGCCGGGCTTGCTCTCCCGCCGCGCCCGTTCGAGGACGGCAGGCTGTATCAGGAGCGAACCGGCCAACCGGTCTTTCCCGCGGAAATGTGCCGCACGCTCCTCGAACGCATGGAGGCCGACGACCCGTCCTTCCCCGCGGAAACCTTTCTCGGCCTCCTCGCCAGCGGGTGGCATGCCTACCGGGAAGGCCTGGGATTGCCGGGGGAACCGGTGCTGGAATGGGCCCGCGGACGGGCCGAAGCCTGCCTGCGCAGCAACCTTCCCCTCGCGTGCAGCCGCTACCGGCTCTTCCAGGCCGCCCTGCTGGAACGCCAGGGCCGTAGCGATTCTGCCGATACGGTTCGGATCGGGGTCATGCGCTCGGCCGACCCCTCCCTGCTCGGGGAATCGGAACTGTTCACCGTCGCCCGGACCTCCGACCGCTACGACTTCCCCGGCACGGTACCCCTGCTGGAGTCCTTCCTGGCACGCTTCGGGCAGTCCGGGAAGCGTCCGGAGGTCCTCTTCCGCCTGGCCATGCGCAGACGGGCAAGCGGGGACGCGCAGGCCCCCGGGTTGCTCGGGGAAATCCTCGCGGAATGGCCCGATGCGGGCGTTTTTCCGCAAGCCTGCCTCTCCCTCGGCGAATGGCGCCTCGCGGACAATCAACCCGCGCGGGCCGGGCCCGTCCTCGAACGTCTTCTCGACCGGCCGGGCCTGCCCCCCGAAACGACCGCCAGGGCCCTGCTCCTGCGCGCACGGGCCGACTTCGCCACCGGAAACCTCGAGCGGGCCTCCCTCGGATGCCGGCGGCTCCTGAACTTGTATCCGGATTTCCATGACATCATCAACATCGCCAGGTCCCTTCTCGATGAACATGCCTAGAATGATTCTTCCCCTGTTCCTCCTTCTCCCGGCCGCGGGAGCGCCTGACCTTCAGGCCGTGGTGGTCGCCGGCACGACAACAAAGGGGATGCCCTTCGAGGGCCGTATCACCCGCGTCGCCGGCTCCGTCCTGCAGATGGAATCGGTGATTTCCGGCACGGCCCCGCAGATCGGCCTGCCCATGGAAGGGATTTCCAGCCTGCGCCTCGTCGTGCGGCAAGCGACGGACCGCACGCTTCTGGAAATGCTCGAACCGTTTCTTCCGGTCCTGCCCCTTCTGGATGGGGAAAGCCTGGACCGCCTGGTCGGGGAACTGGAGGAAGCCGCCGCCCGCGGGGAGTGGCGTTTCCTCTACCAATGGTCCGGCCGGCTCCTCGGAACCCTGCGGGATCCCGGCCATGCAAGCCGGATCGCCCTGCTCCGCGCATGGGCCCTGCTCGAACTGGGCCTGCGGGAGGAAGCCGTCCGCGAAGCCGGGAAGCTTGCCGGCAAAACCGATCCCCTCACCGCACCTTCCAGCCTCTGCCACCTCATGGCCCGCCTCGAGACCGATCCCGATATCCGGAAATTCTGGTCCCTGCTCCCCTCCCTGCAAATCCCCGCCAATCCTCAACCTACAACCTACGACCTTCGACCTTAGACCTTCGACCACCCATGCAAACCACCCTTTTTGAACTCCTGAAACAAGGCGGCTGGGCCATGTATCCCCTCGGAACCCTGTCCCTGGCCCTCTTTGCGCTTGTCCTCTTCGCCTGGATGCAGACCTCAAGGGGCCATTTCGGATTTCGCCCCTCGCGATGGGCCGGCTGGCCGATCACCCGGCAACTGGAGGAGCGACTGGAGGACCAGGGGGAGAATCCGGGGACTCCCCGGGGCGACTGCCTGAGGGATGCCGCCGACAGCGTCGAGGGCCAAACGCTCCGCTGGATCCAATACCTCAATGTCATTGCCACGATCGCCCCCATGGTGGGCCTGCTGGGGACGGTGAGCGGGATGATCGGCGCCTTTCAGACCATTGCCACCGGCGGCATGGGCAAGCCCGAACTGCTGGCCGGGGATATCGGCGAGGCCCTGATCACTACCGCCACCGGACTGACGATTGGCATACCCGCCATGATCTTTTATTTCGTGCTCCGCAACCGGCTGGATTCCCGCCTGGAGGAACTCGAGGAGTGGATCCGGAAACAGGGGGAATCCGGCGGGGAACCGTAGCCAAATTGAAGGGAAGAACCTCAACGCTCTCCCTAATCTCCCCGGTCCTTGCGGCCCCGGCAGGTTGGCTTTTCCAGACCGGCCGCTCAGGACTCACCCGTGCGGTCGGTTCCCAACCGGTCGCGCAGGGCATTGGCACGGAACACCCACAAGGAGGCGCCCTCCAGTTGGAGGATGATATCGGTGGCCTCCAGGGCCTTTTCGGTTTCCCCGGCCTCCCAGTAGGAAACCGCCAGGTGATAGGCCGCTTCCCCCCGGGTCTGGTCGAGTGCCGAGGAATCAAGGGCAATCGCCTCCAGAACGCTGTGGCCATCCTCCGTCCTGCCCGATTGCAGAAGGCTCATCCCCTGCCCCAGAAGGGCCCGGGAAACAAGGGTCGGATCCTCGAATATGTCGGCCGCGTCCGCGTATTGCTCCGCGGCGACCCCATATTCACCCTCCCCGTAGCGCTCGTCCGCCACCTGGAGCTGGGCAAGGCCGGAAAGCTGATGCTCGGGATGCTCTTCAATGAAAGCCATCTTCAGCTCGATTGTGTCGGCGGCGGCAAAGGTCTCGCGGATGGAGTCCTCCTTCCTTTGCTCGAAATACTGGAAGAGTTGGATCCCGATCACGATAACCGCACCAATGGCAATTCCACCGAAGATGCCGACGCCGTTTTTCTTCCAGAAATCGTTAAACCGTTCCTCGAGGTCGGCGTCCGGCGGGAGGTCGCTGTCCGGATCCAATCCGGTGGGGGGTAATGGCTGCTTCGGGTCCTTGGGTTCTTTGCTCATCGGTAATTCTGTACGGAAAAACAGGACAGGAAGACGGTTCCTTTCAAAAGGTCAAACGCAATCAGCGATCACAAACCCCCGCCAT
>JBNGDP010000095.1:0-14897 GCA_049975345.1 Oceanipulchritudo sp.
GGAGTAAACAGGCCGCGGCGAGGAGCAGAATTCGGTGGAGTTGTAGATGCATCCAGGATGTGGAGAAGAGGGAAAGAAAAAGGAGCGGGCGGACAACTCCGCCCGCTCCCGGTTTGGAACGATAGGCACTGAAGCGAAAGGATCAACCTCCGGGGCGGCGATCTCCACCAACACCACCCTCGTCGGCCCTCTTGTTCCGCATCAGGGTTTTGCGCTCCTGAAGAAGTTCACGCTGTTGCATGCGGATCTGCTCGTATTGTTCCTCGGTCAGGTCCGGATTCATCAGCTGTTCACGCAGCTGGCGCATTTCCTGGATGTTCTGACGGAACTGGGCGCGCCGCTGCACCATGCCTTCGGAAAGGCCCGGAGGGGGACGGTGCGGGCGGTTTTCACGGAACCAGGCACGGATTTCCTCCGCGAGGGCGCGGGTTTCGTCGATCAGGTCCTGGTTTTCGGCACGCCATGCCTCGATCGCGGCACGGATTTCCTCCGCGGTCGGGTCCTCAAGGGCGAGGATCACTTCCCGGCGGCTTTCAGCAAGGTCCTGGCGCATCTCGCGCAATGTGTCGCGCTTCACCTGGATTTCTTCGGGGATATCAATCCGATCGGGCCGGTATTCGTCGACAAGGTCGCGCAGCTGGTCGGCGAGGTCCCGGATGGCCGCGATATCTTCCTCATGGGCGGCGCGCCATTCGGCGAGGGCGACAATCTTTTCCTCGCGGGTCGCTTCGTTGGCTTCCAGCTCATCGAGGAGGGCATCCCGCGATTCCTTGAGGGCAACCTTGAGACTTTCCAGCTCACTGCGCAGGACGACGATTTCTTCGGGAATCTCAAATTCCGCAGGCGGTTCCACATCGCCTCCCGGTCCCGGGCCCGGGCCGCCAAGGCCTTCCATTTGCGCCTGGGACAGGCCGAAGCCAAGCCCCAGCGATAGGATTGTAATCAGTAATTTTTTCATTTTTGCTGTATTTGATAGGTTTGTGTTCACGTGGAGATGCACCTTCTCTTGCAGTATGAATGCCATTCTCTTATGGATTTAGGTAAGTTATTGCTATAAAGAGGCTTATAATTAAAACAGAAGAAAGGCGCCGAAGGCCCGGGAGGCCGGTTTGGGAAATTTCCCCCGGTTCTTCAGGGGAGCGCGGGCGAGTGATTGGGAAATATTCCCCAATCAGGATTCCATGCGGTAGCGGATGAAATCCCTTGGCACGCCAAGCCGGCGGGCGGCGGCGGATACATTACCGTTTTCCTGTCGCAGGGCTTCCTCGATAACGGTCCTGGTAAGGCCCTGGAGGGCTTCCTCAAAATGGAATCCTCTTTCCGGGAGGTGCCATGCGGGATTCAGGAGGGAACCCGATGGATCGGAAGGGGCGGTCTGCGGGAGTTCGCCCTTGCCAAGGTGGGGGAAATCCATGGGGTCGCCCTCGGAGAAGATGAGAGTCCGCTCCAGCTCGTGGACCAGTTCGCGGATGTTACCGGGCCATGGACACTGCATCAGGCGCTGTTTCCCGGTATCGGAGATCCGCGCCTCCGGCAGGCGGTACCGCTTCTTCAGACCCTCCAGCAGATGATCCGCGAGGGCCGGGATATCGCCCGGGAATTCCCGCAGGGGAGGGATGCGCACATGCAGCAGGTTGAGGCGGTGGTACAGGTCCTCGCGGAAGCTTCCGTTCTTCACCAGGTCCCCGAGGGGATGGAGGGAGGCGGCGAGGAGGCGGACATCCACCCGGCGTTGGGTGTTGCCGCCAACGCGTCGGATCCGTCCGTCCTCGATGGCGGTGAGGACCTTGGCCTGGACCGCCGGGGAAAGGCTGGCGATTTCATCAAGAAAGAGGCTCCCCCCGTCCGCGGCCTCGAAGAGCCCGATGCGTTCCTTGCGGGCGTCCGTGAAGGCGCCCCGTTCATGCCCGAAAAGCTCCGATTCGGCGAGGGCCTCCGGCAGGGTGGAACAATTGATCTCGATCAGCGGGGCGGATTTCCGGGGACCGTTCTCATGCAGCCACCGGGCGATTGTCGACTTCCCGGTTCCGGTTTCCCCCTCGATCAGGACCGGTGGAAGGGCCTCTGACAGGCGCTGGTCGGCGAGGAGGATTTTCTCGAGCTGTCCGCGGATCCTTTCCATCCGTCGCCCCATGAAGAGCGATTTCCCCGGATCCGGCCGGCTGGTCCGTTCATGCTCGCGGATGCGGCGGGTGACGGATTCCCGCGCCACGCGGGAAAAGACCATGGGCAGCTCCTCCGGATCAAAGGGTTTGCTCAAATAATCGCCGGCTCCCCGCCGCATGGCCTCGATGGCGGTCCGGATTCCCCCCTCCGCGGTCATGATGACCACCTTCGTGTTGCTCGAAAAGCCCGGTTCCAGGAGCAGGTCCATCCCGTTTCCGTCCGGGAGGTTGATGTCGAGCAGGGCGAAATCCAGTTCCGCATTTTCCATGATTTTGCGCGCCTCCGCGAGGGAGTCGCTGGGGAAGGTCATCGCCCCCTTTGATTCCAGGTACTGGCAAATGGACTTGCGGAGGAAGGTTTCGTCCTCGAGGACAAGAATCTGCCGGCCCGTGAGCATGCCCGGAGATTCTTTATAAAAGTGAAGCCCTGGCAAGCCGCTTCACGCGACCGGCCAGGGCCCGGCGCCCTGTCAGGCTGGTTCTTGGGGGCTCGACACACGCACTGACGGGCGGCCGGAACAGGAACCTGTTTTCACTATGGTTGGGAATCGGGTACTCTCAGGCCCTCTGACCACGGAAACGGTGGATTGTTCCCTGAATTTTCACCTGTCGGATTGACAGGCCCTTCGCCGGGAGACGAAGTTGCAGGATCCATGTTTGATGTCCGCGAAAAGCCGAAAATGGTGGAGCGCGCCTATCTGGTCGGGGTGGCGGTCCCGGAGGAGAGCGATACCGACTGCCGCAACCTCCTGGAGGAACTGGAGGAGCTGGTGCGCACCCTCTCGATCGGGGTCATCGGCAAGGAACAGGTGCGCATCCGCAAGCCGCAGGCGCGTTTTCTGCTCGGATCGGGGAAAGTGGAGGAAATCGTTGAGCGGGCCCGTCAGGCGGAGGCCGACTGCCTGGTCCTCGATGCGGAATTGACCCCGGCCCAGCAGCGCAACTGGGAATCCGCGAGCGGGCTGTGCGTCATTGACCGGCAGGAGGTCATCCTCGATATCTTCAGCGAGCGGGCGCGCACACGGGAGGCCGTCCTGCAGGTGGAGCTGGCCCGGGCGGAGCACTCCCTGCCCCGCCTGAAAAATGCCTGGACGCACCTGAGCCGGCAGCGGGGTGGGGGCGGCGTCACCCAGCGCGGCGAGGGGGAGGCGCAGATCGAGCTGGACGCCCGCATGGTGCGCCAGCGCATCGCCAAGCTCAAGCGCGAACTGGACGCCGTCATCCGGCATCGCGAGACGCAGCGCAAGCAGCGGCAGAAGGTGCCGGTCCCCACGGCGGCGATTGTCGGCTACACCAATGCCGGAAAATCAACCCTCCTGAACGCCCTTACGGGCTCCAGCGTCGTGTCCGAGGACAAGCTCTTCGCCACCCTCGATCCGACCACCCGCCAGTTGAAACTGCCGTCCGGGCAGAAGCTGCTCCTGACCGACACCGTCGGCTTTGTCCGCCGTCTGCCCCACCAACTCGTCGACGCCTTCAAGGCCACCCTCGAGGAGGCCGTCCTCGCCGATTTCCTCGTGCATGTCGTGGATGTCAGCAATCCGGAATTCGAGGAGCACCTGCAGACCACCCTGGAGGTTCTCCGGGAACTGGGGGCCGATCAGAAGCGGATCATCACGGTGTACAACAAGATTGACCGTTGTTCGGAGAGTCCCGTCCGGCTAAGGAATGATCAAGCCGGCCCGGGTAAGGCAGCTCCCGTCAGTTCCCTCACCGGCGAAGGTCTTCCGGAATTGGCCCGCCAGTTTGAGAAGCAGCTGGAGGACCGTCTCGTGCCCATGCAACTGGTGATTCCCTTTGCTCGATACGATCTCATCAGCCTGCTGCATGAGCATGGCAGGATTTTGCGGGAAAAGGCGGAAGAGGACGGGGTCCACCTCACTGGGCACGTCCCTTCGCGATTAAAGGCCCAGTTTGCCCCCTTTTCGTCCTGAATCAGTCCCCGAGTGCCTTCAATGCGGCCAGGGCGTCCGCGCTCTGGGTGGCCGGCTTGGCCTTGAGGTCGCGCCAGGCGATTTTTCCGTCCACGATGAGGAAGGTCTGGCGTTTGTAGGCCATGCCGAGGAGGGAGCCGGTGCCGAACGCTTTGCCCAGTTCCTTGTCCGGATCGGCCACAAGGAGGAAGGGCAGATTGTATTTCTCCCGGAAGGCTTCCTGATCCTTGACGCTGTCGGTGCTCACCCCGACGACCTGGACGCCGGCGGCCTGCAGGTCGCTGTAGTTGTCGCGAAGGTTGCAGGCCTGTTTGGTACAGCCTGGGGTGTCCGACTTCGGGTAGAAGTACACCACGACCGGCCCCTTGGCATAGACTTCGCCAAGGTCGAGGGATTCCCCGGTATGGGTCGTCACGATGAGTTTCGGGGCGGGGTCTCCCACCGCCAGCGGTTTGGAAAACAGGGAGGCTGCGGTCATGAGGATGAGGAGGAAAAGGATGGTCGGGTTACGTTTCATAAAGTTATTTTGGGCAGAGGATCCCCATTCGCAACCACCGAAGGGGGAGCGGCTTATTTTGTCGACCAGAGGGGATTTTCCCGGGCGGTGTCGATCAGCTTCTGGGTGGTGCGGTCGAGGCGGCTGGCCAGGGTGCGGATCAGCTTGACGGCGATTTCGGGGTTGGATCGTACCAGGTTGTCCAGCGAGTCGATCGGGTAAAAGGCGATTCTGGCACTGTTCTTCGCCTTGACCGTGCAGGTGCGGGGGCGGCCGAGAATGTCGCCCATTTCCCCGAAGATGGTCCCCGGGTACATGATGACCGCCAGCAGGACGTCATCCTTGAAGACTTCCAGGGTTCCGGACTTCAAGATGAAGAAACCGGAACCCTCCTCGCCTTGTTCGAGGATCGTTTCGCCCGGGGCCACTTCAATTATTCTTTCCATAATCATCCAACTGCCTTCCGGCAAGTGAGGTGCCATCATGGCGGGCAAGCGCCCCTTTGCAAGCCTCGGATGAATATTGGCGGGGCAAATTGTTAATCCGCCCCCGCGGCGGTCTCGAGGGCCTTCAGGACAATCCCCGGGGTGAGGATTTCCGGAAGGGCGATGGGGGAGAGGGCCTTTGGGCCGTAAACCAGGTTAAAGGGCACGGCGGAGCGGCCATGGCTGGCCAGGGCGGCGCTAATGCGGGGGTCCTGGTTGGTCCAGTCGGCCTTCAACAGGACCACATCGAGTTCCTTCAGCTTGTCCTGGACCCGGCCGGAGCTGAAGACCGCCGCCTTGTTGGTCTGGCAGGTTACGCACCAGCGGGCGGTGAAATCAACGTAGACCACCTTGCCATTCCCGGCATACTCGCTTGCCTTGCCCGGTGCCCATGCTTCCCATTCGATCGCGGCCGCCTGGCTGCTGACTGGGCGGGTGCCGGAGAATCCGGTCCAAACCGCTCCCCCGCACAGCAGGAGGGCGACCAGGATGCCGGTGACGCGGGATCGGCGGCGCCGGTGGAAAGCGCCCCATCGCCCGTAGATCCAGAGCCCGAGAGCGAGGATGACAAGGCTCCCGGTGACCTTGAGGAAGGCGAAGCCGGAGTAGTCCCCGGATTCCCCGAGCTGGCCGGCCAGCACCCACAGCAGATACGCCACCGACGCGTAGAGCAGGAAGCTCATCGCCTGCTTGAAGGTTTCCATCCAGGCCCCTGGTCTGGGAAGCAGGCGGATCATTCCCGGAAAGGCGGAAAGCAGCATGTACGGAGTGGCCAGGCCCAGCCCGATGGCCGTGAAAACGGCGAGCGAAGCCATGGCGGGAAGGGCCAGGGCGGCCCCCAGGGCCGGGGCCAGAAACGGGGCGGCACAAGGCGTGGCCACCACCGTGGCAAGGACCCCGCTGAAGAAGGAACCGGCCAGACCGCTTTTCCCCGTCAGGCCGGATCCGACCCCGACGGCGGATTGGCCGACCTCGAACAGCCCGCTCATGTTGAGGGCGAAGGCGAAGAGGAGGAGCGTCAAGGCCAGGACGAAACCGGGCGACTGCAATTGGAATCCCCAACCGAGCTGGTTCCCGCCGGACCGCAGGGCCAGCAGCACGCCGGCAAGCACCCAGAAGGAGACCAGGACGCCCCCGCTGAAGGTGAGCCCGTGGAAAATGATTTTCCCGCGCGCTTCCCCGGCCTGGCTGACAAAGCCCATGATCTTGATCCCCAGGACCGGGAAAACACACGGCATGAGGTTCAGGATCAGCCCTCCCAGGAAGGCGAGGAGGAGGATGCCGGACCCAAGGGAGGATTCCGTTCGCTCCGGAACCGGCGGAGCCGGTGCGATGGCCAGGTCCACCGCGAGGGAGGGGCGCCCGTCCATCGCCGGCCAGCCTTCCCTGGCCGCGAGGACCCCGCTGATGCGTTCCCGCATAGTTTCCACGGATTCGTCAAGCTCCAGTTTCAGCTGCAGGACTTCCCCGGTGTTGCGCAGGATAACCGGGGAGGCCAGCGGCTTGAAAACCGCCTGGTCATCGAAGAAATAGGGATGCTCCGGAAGTCCGGAACCTCTCACTTCAAGGACCACGGATCGGCCTTCGCTCCATGCGGATAACCGGTACGGGAAGGTAACCGCCGGCAGGGCCCGTTCCGTTTCCCTGAACAAGCCGGCCCATTCCGACGGAGCCGCCGCCTCCCTCCTCACGGGCAGCACCAGCATGGACTGGATTTCCCCCGGAATACAGATCTCCTCGCACATCAGCCATTCCGCGGTAAACCCGATTTCCACCTGCCCGGCGTCCAGATCCTCCGGAACCGTGAGTGTGGCCATCAGGAGCACCTCCCCCTCGTGGACGTATTCCGTGAAGCCCTGGAAATTGTATGTTTTCGGGGTTGGCCAGGAGAGTTCGCTGATGGTAAACCCCGTCGGAAGGTCCCAGTCGACGGAGGTGGCATACCCGGTGGCCGTCGACTTCCAGTAGGTGTGCCATCCCTCGTCATGGCGGAGGAGCAGCCCCAGCCGGTACGGCCGGCCCGGTTGCAGGTGGCTGGTTTCCCCGACCACGCGCGCTTCCACGTGCCGGTCGCGCAGAGCGGGGCTGCTCTGGGCGTTCAGAAAGGCCGGCCAGAGTGCCAGCATGAGGGCCGCGCGGCCATATCGGGTCAATCGCTTCTCCATGTCGTGTCAGAACGTAATCCGGGGCATTTATTCCGCAACGCTGCAAGGGCTCAAGCATCTTGACAGAAAATGCGTTGCTCTTCCGGGTACTTTCTGAATGAAGAATGGGCAGTTGTTGTCGTGAAGCCATTCATTTCCATATGTCCGGATTTGTCCCTGCGGGTGTTGCGCCCGAACGAGGCGGGAATGCTCTTTTCCCTCGTCGAGGAAAACCGGAATCATCTTCGGGAATGGCTCCCATGGGTGGATGCGACACGCAGCCCCGTGGATACCCGGAAGTTTCTGGAGATGAGTTATTCGGGATTTCTGCGCGGTGCGGGATTCAATTACGGGATCCGCTTTTGCGGCGGCCTGGTCGGGGTGATCGGGTTTCACGGGTTTGACCGGGTGAACCGGGTCACCAGCCTCGGGTACTGGCTATCCGTGGACCATTGCGGGCAGGGGATCATGCGGCAGTCCGTGGCCGCCTGCGTGGAATTTGCCTTTCATGTGCAGGAAATGAACCGGCTGTACGTGCGGTGCGCCACGGGAAACCAGCGCAGCCGGCGCATTCCGGAGGCGCTGGGCTTTGTCCACGAGGGGACCCAGCGGCAGGCGGAGTGGCTGTACGATCATTTCGTGGATCTCGAAGTCTACAGCGTCCTCGCCTCCGAGTGGAAAATCGACCCTTCAACGGTGGAATGATCAGTCCTTTTTCCGGAACATTTTCCGGATCCAGTCCTTCATCAGGTCGGTCTCGTAATGGAAGTTCCGGAAGTTTTGCCGGATGGAGGCGGTCACGTTCATCTGGAAAGCGAGGTCGGAGATGGATTCCGCTCCCTCCTCGAGGACCTTTCCATCAGCGTCCGTGAGGGTGTAGCGAAATTTCAGCCGGGGGGGATAGATGGCCTCAACATAGCGGATGTCGGCATTGTAGCGGTTCCTCCAGGGCTGGATATCCCCGGCCATGTCCACATCGGTAAAGGTCAGGGCAAGGGTCTGGCCGTCCTGGAGGTACTTTTCGGCGCTGGCCTCGAGTTCTTCATCCATCTCGGCCTTGAAGAGGGGAAGGGACTTCTCCTCGGACATGCCGCTGACGGACAGGTCCGTGTAGTCCTCGACGTTTTCGAATTCCGTGGTGATGGTTCCCGCGGGAAGGGCTGCGAGCGGGAAAAGAACGATGGCCAGCACGGGGAGTATGGTTTGCTTGTTCATAGGGTATTAGACCCGTTTCCGGGAATTTGTTTCATTTTTTGTCCGGTTAATGGCGAAAGGAGCTTGCGGGCGGCCCTCAACTGGTGTTTTCCCGGAAAGGAATGATCTGGATGATCGTATTTTACCTGATGCTGGCCGCGATCGGCCTGAGCCTGTACCACTCCTACCGGATCATCCGCCGTGGCGCGCATTCGGGGGCCCTGGTCGACCACATGCTGGAGGCGCGCCGGGAAAAGCGGGTTCTGCTCCTGAGCGCGGGGATCGCCGCTGTTTACCTGGTCCTCATCCTGACCTTCAGCCTTCTGCAGATGGTGGCGCCGGCCTGGGTTGTGCTGACCCCGTTCGTGTACCTGGTGGCGTGGAGCCTTCCCCGCCTGTGGCAGCGGTGAAACGTTAGCGGACCACGAAGCGGAACCCGACAAAGCGGTTCCGCTCGACGGGCTCCCGGGATTCCTCCGGGATTCCGGCCAGGCGAAAGCGGGTATCCCGCACCGCACCCCCGAAGGCGATGACCCGGTCCGGGGAATCCGTGTCCGCCCGGAGCCACTCCGCAACGTTGCCGAGGAGATCATGGAACTGGAATGCATTGGGTGCCAGGGTGCCCACGGGTTGGGTTTCCCGGTCCGCGTTTTCCCTGGACCAGGCAATCCGGGAAAGATCCTCCTCCACCACGTCGCCAAGGGCGCCCAGGTAAATTTCCCGGGACGGCAGCTCCACCGGCCTTGCCAGAACCCAGGAGAGGAGCCGGTTGAATTCACGCGCCTCGGACCAGGTAATGGACTCCACGGGATACTGGGGATCCCTCCGATTGGAGGGGTTTTCCCCCGTGACATTGGTGTACAGGACCTGGGGGACCTCCGTGCGGTACATTTCCAGACCCTCATGCCCGGGGACCGGCACCAGGCCGCTGTGGACGATTTCCAGAATGCCCGGAATTTCATCCCGCCGGCTGTGCAGATAGCTGACTTCGGCGTCATCGATTTGCGGACGGAACCGGCTTTTCTGGTAGGACTGGAGAAAGCTCTGGGTTTCGCGGAGCCATTCCGCCACCGTGGTCTTGAAAGTGTTCACTTCCCGGTCCCGCAGTGCCTGCCGGGCCTTGTCGCGCAGTTCGACAATACGCTCATAAACAGGGAGGCTGGCCCCGGTTTCCCGGAGAATCTCGATCTGTCCGAGCTTTTTCTCCATGGGGTCGCGGATCGTGGGAAATCGCCCGATGATACGCCGTTGCACACGCGCGGCCTCTTCGGCCGCTTCCAGGGCTTCCTTCTGGCCCCCGCTGCGAAGCGCCTCTTCGGCCTCGGCCATCAGGGCGTCGACGCGGTCGCTGTCCTCGGCCGCTTGAATCCGCTGCCAGGCCTCCTCGAATTCCTTCAGCCTGGCAAGGGAGGCAAAGCGGGAATTGCGGTAGTTGCGGTTGATCTGTTGCTGGTCCTCAAGGGCCTCCTGCATTTTCAGGATGGCCTCGCTGTACTTTCCCTCATCCGCCAGTTCAAAAGCCTCGGTCTTGAGATTGTCCGCCCGGATGGCCACCGGCTCGGTTTGCCAGCGCAGGATCTGGTTGTTCAACAGGTGCAGCCGGGAGGGATCCCTGCCGGAGGAACGGGGGTACTGGTTGTTGACATCCTCCTGGATGTCGCGGGCCTCGACCAGACGCTCGAGGGCCTCCTCCCAGGCTTGCTCCTCCCACAGGGCTTCCGCCTCGGATTGGAGACGCAGCGATTGGGCGATCCAGAAGCTGCCCATTTCCTCATCGTACAAGCCCAAAAGCTCCTCCAGGCGGTCGAGGTCCTGCTTGGGCGCGATTTCACTGCCGCGGGACCGGATGACCTGGCGCTGCAGGTCGATGGCCTGTTCCAGCAATTTGAGATCGTCCATCGTCACGGAATCTTCGCGCTGTCGCTCCGCAAAGAGCCCCATCCGGTCGTCCACTTCCGTCCTGAGCCGCATCAGCTTCGGGTTTTTCAATGGATCGCCGGTGTTCACCTCATTGGGAAGGGCGTCCCGGTCCCCTTCCTCCAGCCTGGGCTGGAAGCGCGAGACCACGATGATCAGGGCCAGGAAAATCAGGATGGCGGCCGCCCAGGCAAGGCGCAGTTGCAGGCGCCGCCTGGCCCGTCGGGTCTTCCGTGTCTGTTTGCCGTATTTATTCAGAAACTTCATGCCGGTGTGGGGTATCTTCGCTCAAGACCCCAGACCATTTGCTTTATCCCGGAAAAGGCAACATCAACCACGTTTCGCGCTCGTTTTCCGGACGCGAAAAAATGGGTTTCCAGAGCAGGCGGGATTCCCCATACAGGTAGGTATCGTGTTTGAACAACTGACCATACTTGCTCCGGGCCTACTGGGAGCCTCCCTCGGGATGGCGGCGCGCCATTACGGGCTGGCCCGGACCATCCATGTCTGGGCAAGGCGGGCGGAAAGCCGTGAAGCCTGCATCTGCGCAAATTGGTGCGACCGCACCTTTTCCGACCCCGTGGAGGCCGTCGACGGGAGCGACCTTGTGGTCCTTTGTACCCCGGTCGACAGCATCGCCCCCATGGTCCGGCAGATTTCCCCCGGCCTGGCCAAGGGATGCCTCGTCACGGATGTCGGGAGCACGAAAAGCCGGATCTGCCGGCTGGCTTCCCACTATGTCCCGGAAGGCGCCTTCTTTATCGGATCCCATCCGATGGCCGGATCGGAGAAAAGCGGAATGGCCCATGCACGGGTGGACCTTTTCCGGGATTGTGCCTGCATGGTCACGCCGGTGGAGGACACCGATCCCGATCCCCTTGACCGGCTGGTCCGCTTCTGGCGTTCCCTCGGGATGGAGGTCACCACCATGACACCGGAACACCATGACGAGATTGTCGCCCATATCAGCCATCTTCCCCATTTGCTGGCCTCCCTGCTTTCCCTGCAACTCAGCCGCAAGCCCGGCTCATGGCAGGCCTTTGCCGGAAACGGGCTTCGCGATGTTACCCGGATCGCGGCCGGCAACAGCGCCATCTGGCGGTCCATTTTCGAGGAGAACAAGGAGGAACTGCTGCGCGCCCTCGACGGCTTCGAGAGGGAAGTGGCGGCGATGCGGTCCCATTTTCACAACGGGGAATGGGCCCGGGTGCGGCACCTCCTGGAATTGGGGAAATCCTATCGCGAGGGCCTCGATTGATGCTGCCGGATCCCTATCCAGTCAGGCCATGGGAGGCTCCCTGCCGCGGCGAGGTCGTTGTCCCCGGTTCCAAGAGCCTCACCAACCGGGCCCTTCTGCTGGCCGCTCTGGCCGCCGGGGAGACCCGTTTGTCCGGCGCCCTCTTCAGCCGGGATACCCGCCTGCTCATTGAAGCCCTGGCCGCCCTTGGATTCGATCTGGAGGCCGATCCGGAGGGCGCCTCCATCCGGATCGTGGGGCGGGGGGGCTCCATCCCCGGGGCGCACGGACGCTTCCACGTCGGGAATGCCGGAACTGTCGCCCGCTTCCTTACGGCTTTTGTCTGCCTGCGACCGGGGGGCCGATTCGGGTTTGACAGCGACGAGGAAATGTACCGGCGTCCCATGGGGGGCCTGATCGAGGCCCTGCAGTCCCTTGGCGCCCGTTTTCACTTCAAGGGCAGGCCCGGGTGCTTCCCTTTCGAGATTGAAACCGCGGGCCTCCCCGGGGGCGACTGGCACGTCGACGCCCGGGCCAGCAGCCAGATGCTTTCGGCGCTCCTCCTCGTCGCCCCGAAGGCGGGGGGGGAGGTCCGCCTCCAGGCGCCCGCCGTCCGTCCGGCCTTCGTCGAAATGACCGCAGGCCTGCTGCGGCAGTCGGGCGTCACCATCGAGGGGTCCGCAGGGGAGGGATTCCGCATCCCGGGCAACCAGCAGTGGAATGCCCCGCCCGAGGGGGAGTTCGCCATCGAGCCGGACGTCACCGCGGCCAGTTATTTTCTAACCCTGCCCGCAGTCACCGGGGGATCCCTTCTCCTGCGCGGGTTGCACGACCGGATGCTCCAGGGGGACCGGGCCTATGCCGGCATCCTGAAGCGCCTCGGCCTGAGCGTCCGGCAGGAAACCCAGGGATGGCGCGTGGAGGCCGGAACCTTTCCTGCGGTACCGGGCGGTTCCTTCGATTTCGAGGAGTTTTCCGACACCTTTCTCACTTTTGCCGCGCTCGCACCGTTGCTGCCCTTCCCGGTCCGCGTCACCGGGATCGGCCATACCCGCCATCAGGAGACGGACCGCGTCCGGGCCATGGCCACCGAGTTGCGCCGCGTCGGGTCTCCCGTCAACGAAGGCCCCGACTTCCTCCAGATCGGTCCCTTCCCCCCGGACTTGACCGCGGATCGGTTCCCCGTCGATATCGAAACCTACAGGGATCACAGGATCGCCATGTCGTTCGCCGTGCTGGGCTCCAGCCCGCGCTTCGGCGCCGGCTCCCCGTGGCTGCGCATCCGCGACCCGGAATGCTGCCGCAAGACCTTTCCCGGATTTTTCGCCCAACTGCAGGATTTGTATCTGAAATGTCATGACATGTGAACCCGATTCCCCCCGGCCTTTCGTCGTGGTCGCCATTGACGGCGGCGCGGCTTCCGGCAAGTCCTCCACCTCGAGGCTGCTGGCCGCCCGGCGCAACCTCCTGCACGTCGACACCGGCAGCCACTACCGCGCCGTCGCCTTCGCCTCCCTCAAGGCCGGCCTGCAACCGGAGGACACCCTTGCCATGCGCCGGTTCCTTGCCGGGCTTGAAATCTCCTCCCGCATCGTCGGACGGGAAAGCCTGATTTGTTTCATGGGCCAGGATCCCCCGGATATGGCCGATCTGCGCTCAGGGCAGGTCAACCAGTCTGTTTCCCGGTTCGCCGCGCTTCCCTTCGTCAGGGAGGCGGTCAAGGCCTACCAGCGGGACCAGGTCCCCCTCGCCCGGAAAGCCGGATTTTCCGGAATTGTCATGGACGGGCGCGATATCGGGACCGTCATCCTTCCCGAGGCAGACCTGAAGATCTTCCTCACCGCCGATTCCGCCACGCGCCAGCGCCGGCGTGAACTCGAGGGTGCCCGCGACGTGATTTCCGACCGCGACCGGCAGGACTCCTCCCGCGCCACCGCCCCCCTCCGCCCCGCCCCGGACGCTATCGTCCTCGATAATTCAACCCTTTCCCTGGAGGAGGTCGTCGCGCGGGTCGAGGGCTACCTCAAGGCATTTCCATGACCCGCCCCGCACAGGATTCCACCCCGCTCGTGGACGTCGTCATCCGCCATCCCCGTGAGCGGAAGTCCAAGTGCAGCCTACAGCCCCTCCGCAACCGACCCGACCTGCGCTTCCTTACCGCCCGCGAGGGGTTCTCCTTCGACGCCACCGGCTACGTCCTGCTCTCCCTCGACGCCCCCGTCCTCTCCCCCGCCGATGCGCCCTTTCCCCTGCTCCTCCTCGACAGTACCTGGCGCCTTCTCCCCCGGCTCGAGCGCGCCATCACCGGCGACCCCCTCCGGCGCTCCCTGCCCGCCCGCCTCCGCACCGCCTGTCCGCGCGTCAGCAAGATCGCCCCGGATCCCCCCCGTGGCCTCGCTTCCGTCGAGGCCCTCTACGCCGCCCGCCTCCTTCAGGACCGGCCCCGCGCAGGACTCCTTGACCACTACCGCTGGCGTGAGGATTTCCTCGCCCAGTTCCGCCCCTCCTGACTTTTTTTTAAAAGTTTTCCGAAAAGGCTTGCCTGTTTCCCATTCCCTGCTTGGTTGGCTCGCTTTCTGTTCTCCTGAATTCGATGTTTTCAGCAAGATTTGTGTTGACCGGGTGGTCTCCAGAATTGCAGGATAGTCGTCTTTCCCTGATCGGAAATTCTGTTCTTTTCGCCCTCTTACCGTGATTCTTGAAAAAAGTTTGCCAAAAGGCTTGACGGCTTTCCGAATCACCCCCTTTTTGGAGGGCTTTCGCGCTTGGAAAAGCGCTCCGTTCTTTGAAATTTACTAAGTGTGATTGGTAGGTCGCAAATACCAGTCAACCCTTTGTTATCATGTCCTAAATATACCTGGGACGTCTCCACCGGTTCTTCCGGTGGTCCAGACGTTTGAGGGTCCGTAAATTTTTCATGGATCCACAACGATCTGAAAGGTTTTTCTTTCGGAGAGTTTGATCCTGGCTCAGAGTGAACGCTGGCGGCGTGGTTCAGACATGCAAGTCGAGCGGGATTCTTCGACTTTGATCCTTCGGGTGATTTGTCGTTGATGAGAGCGGCGAACGGGTGAGTAACACGTGAGCAACCTGCCCTAAAGTCCGGGATAGCCCGCCGAAAGGTGGATTAATACCGGATGTGGTGCCCCCTCGCATGGGGGGGCCACTAAAGCTTGTAATGGCGCTTTAGGAGGGGCTCGCGCTCTATCAGCTTGTTGGTGAGGTAACGGCTCACCAAGGCTAAGACGGATAGCTGTTCTGAGAGGATGGTCAGCCACACTGGAACTGAGACACGGTCCAGACACCTACGGGTGGCAGCAGTTTC
>JBNGDP010000096.1:0-14589 GCA_049975345.1 Oceanipulchritudo sp.
CGTGTAGTGCGGGGCCGGGTAGATCTGCATGGGCTGCTCGTAGGCGCTCTCCCCCTTGATGTTCTCGTACATGTCAAAGAGGTTTCCGTACCGCTCCTCGATGACCTTCCGCCCGAGGCGGTTGATCGCGTCCGAGAAATCAAGGAACACCCCGTAGCCGGTCGGGGCGATGCCCCGCCCGTCGTCGCAGGCTTCCTTGGCGGCCCGGCTCGAGATGTCCCGCGGGGCCAGGTTGCCGAAACTCGGGTATTTTCTTTCAAGGTAATAATCCCGCTCCCCTTCCGGAACATCCGACGGCTTCAACTCGCCCCGGCGGATGCGGTCGGCCGTTTCCGGGCGTTTCGGCACCCATACACGGCCGTCGTTGCGCAGGGACTCCGACATCAGGGTCAGCTTGGATTGGTGTTCGCCCTCCTGGGGAATGCAGGTCGGGTGAATCTGGGTGTAACAGGGATTGGCAAACCCGGCTCCCCTGCGGTGCGCCCGCCAGGCCGCCGTGACGTTGCACCCCGCCGCGTTGGTCGAGAGGAAAAAGACCGTCGAGTAGCCCCCCGTGGCCAGGACCACCGCATCCGCGCCCCAGCGGTCGATCTTGCCGGTGACCAGGTTCCGCGTGATGATCCCCTTGGCCACCCCGTCGACCAGCACCAGGTCCAGCATCTCATGCCGGTTGTACATCTTCACCTGCCCGAGGCCGATCTGGCGGCTCAGGCTGTGATACGCCCCGAGCAGCAACTGCTGCCCGGTCTGGCCCCGCGCGTAGAAGGTCCGGCTGACCTGGGCCCCGCCAAAGGAACGGTTGGCCAGCATCCCCCCGTATTCGCGGGCGAACGGAACCCCCTGCGCCACGCACTGGTCGATGATCTGGCTGGAAACCTCCGCAAGACGGTACACATTGGCCTCCCGGCTGCGGAAGTCCCCCCCCTTCACGGTGTCATAAAAGAGACGATAAACGCTGTCCCCGTCATTCTGGTAGTTCTTGGCCGCGTTGATCCCGCCCTGAGCCGCAATGGAGTGCGCCCGGCGGGGACTGTCCTGGTAGCAGAAGCATTTCACCTGGTAGCCCAGCTCCCCGAGTGTGGCCGCCGCCCCGGCTCCCGCCAGGCCGCTCCCCACCACAATCACACTGTACTTGCGCTTGTTCGCCGGATTGACCAGCTTGTTGTTGAATTTTGCCTTGGTCCATTTCTGCTCAATGGGACCCTCGGGTATTTTTGCGTCCAGGTTCATGCTGAAAATCCTTCTTTCCTTAGTGTACCGCCAGTAGGGGCGTCAGGGGTTCGATCATTCCCGCCAGCACCGCCAGCGGAATCGAGGCAAAGCCCGCGAAGACGACAAGGGCGATGACCATCGCCAGCTTGTCCAGTCGCGCGCGCCAAACCATGTTCCGCAGCCCCAGGCTCTGGAACATGCTGCTGATCCCGTGCATCAGGTGCAGGCAGAGCAGCCCCATCGAGAGAATGTAAAACACCGATACATACCAGTACCGGGGACTGAACCCGATCGCCACCATGCTGTACACGTCATGCACCGTCGTCTTTCCGACCGCCGACAGCTTGTCGTACACGTGGTGCATCGTCCCCACCCCGGCCAGCTCCGTCTCCAGTTCACGGAACTCCGGATGCACGCTCTGCACCGTGTAATGCAACAGATGGAAAACAATGAACGCCAGCAGGACGACCCCGCTGTAGCGCATCGTCCTGCTCGCAAAACTCGCCTGCAGCTTGTCCCGCGCCTCGTACTTGCGCGGCCGCGCACGGTGGTTCTCCACCACCAGCAGCGCCGCCGTCACAATGTGCGCAACAACACAGGCCAGCAGAACCCCCCGCACCAACCACAGCAGCCCGTACGGCAGATGCTGCAGCTTGTACGCGTACTCGTTGATCCAGTCCGGATGCAGGAACATCTGCAGGTTCCCCACCATGTGCCCCATCACAAAGCCTACCAGGACCAGGCCGCTCAGGGCCATGATGTATTTCTTCCCAAGTGAACTCATTTCCTCTCGTCCGTTTCGTTTGCCGATATCTCGTTCTTAAATTTGAGGTTCATGGGATAATTAGCTCCACTGATACAGTAAAGGAATTATGGAAGTCTGCTATTCGCCCCCCTTTTGTATAAGATCCCATACTTGTTACGGTTAGCTTAACTAATCCATCTCCGGATCAACACCGTCCCCCTCCAATGCGGGGGCTGTGCCCGGCGGAGAAAGGCCTGACTACATCCAGTTCAATGTCCTCAGCGGGACAAGCCGGGACCCCACCGGGCTGCGAATACCAAGTCCTTTTTCAAGAGACTTGCCTGTGCCCTCCCCTGATCCCATCATTCCTTCCCATGCCAGCACCCCGCACCAAGCTGTCCGGGCAGTTTCCATCCGCCCTCGTTACCGGAGCCTCCTCCGGAATCGGCCGGGCCATTGCCGAAAACCTCCTTGCCGCCGGCCTCACCGTCCACGGAACCAGCCGCCGCCCCGACCGCCCGGACCTCCACCCCGATATCCATTGGCTCCCCTTCGAGGGTGATTCCCTTCAGGGAATTCACGCCTTTCTCCGGGAACAGCCCAATTTGTTAAGTTCTGTTGATTTATTGATTAACAACGCCGGGGGGAGCTTTTTTGGATCGATTGACGCGGTGCCGAGGGAGCGGATCACGGGGCTACACAACCTGCTTCTGGAGGGGCCGGTGCAACTGACCCGTGCGGTGCTGCCCGGGATGCGGGAACGCGGCCGCGGGGCGATTGTCAATGTCAGCTCGCTGGCGGCGCTGTTCCCGCTGCCGTACATGGCCACCTACTCGGCGTGCAAGGCGGGCCTGAGCGCCTTCACACGCTCCCTCCTTCTGACGGAGCGGGGACGGGGACTGGTCTTGATCGACTTTCAGCCGGGGGACTATGGGACGGCGTTCAATGCGGCTATGGACCGGCACGGACGGGAAACAGGTTCATCGGAGCGGGCCTGGAAGCGCCTGGAAGAGAACATGTCGACCGGTCCGCCGCCGGAGCGGGCGGCGAAGGACCTGATGCGGGCCTTGGCCCGGGGACGGAGCGGGGTTGTCTACAGCGGCGGTTTTTTCCAGCGCTGTCTTGCCCCTCTGGGAGCGCGCATTCTTCCGACCTCCTGCCTGTTGCGGGCGATCGGGAGATATTACCGGATCCAAGGGCGGCAGTAGCAAGCCCCGGTTCCACGCTTGTCAACGGGATGGATTCCGCCATTAGTTGGCCGGATATGACGGAACCCATGATCAGCTATGAGGAGGCCGCGGAAATTGCGCGCGAACACGGAACTCCGGTGTACGTGTACAGCGAGGCGGTGCTTCGCGCCCAGGCGGAGGCGGCGCTGGCCTTTCCCGCGCCCTACGGCCTGACGGTGCGGTACGCCATCAAGGCGGCCCCCACACGCGCCATCCTGCGGCTCTTCAACGAGGCCGGTCTGCATTTCGATGCCAGCAGCGGTGCTGAGGTGGAGCGCCTTTTAGCAGCCGGCATCGAACCGGCGCGAATCTCCCTCAGCACGCAGGAGCTGCCGGCCGATTTCGGGCAACTGGTGGAGAAAGGAATCTCCGTCAACGCCTGCTCCCTTCGCCAACTGGACCTGTACGGTCAAGTCTTTCCCGGGAAACCGGTGGGCCTGCGCTTCAATCCGGGCCTGGGCTCCGGGGGAACCAACCGCACGAACGTGGGGGGACCCGCCTCGAGCTTCGGCATCTGGCACGAATCCCTTGAGGAAGCCCGATCCCTTGTGAGGAAGCACAGGCTGACCGCGTTCCGGATCCACACCCACATCGGCTCGGGGAGCGATCCGGAGATCTGGAAGCACGCCGCTTCCCTCAGCCTGCGCATGGCGGAGGCCTTTGCATCCGTCACCCATTTCAACCTCGGGGGCGGCTACAAGGTCGCCCGGGTGGAGGGCGAGAAGGCCACCGATTTCCAGGAAATCGGCCCGCCCCTGGCCGGTCTGCTCGAGGATTTCGCACAACGCACGGGCCGCCGGCTCCACTTTGAAATCGAGCCGGGAACCTTCCTTGTCGCCAACGGGGGAGCCGTCCTTTCCCGCATCCAGGATGTCGTCCATACCGGAAAAGACGGCTACACCTTTCTGAAGCTTGATTGCGGGATGACCGAAATCCTGCGCCCGTCCCTCTACGGCTCCCAGCATCCCATCCATGTGCTGCAAACAAAACCGGCCGACCAAACCGCGGAGGCAATCGTGGTCGGCCATTGCTGCGAATCGGGTGACATCCTCACCCCGGCCCCGGGCGATCCGGAGGCTCTGCAAACCCGCTCGCTCCCAAAGTCCTCAATCGGTGACTTTATTCTGATCGGGGGGGCCGGGGCCTATTGCTCGGCCATGTCGGCGAAGAATTACAATTCCTTTCCGGAAGCACCTGAAGTGCTGCTGGGGTCCCGGGGGGACATTCGCCTTATCCGCAAGCGCCAGACCCTGGATCAGATCATCGCCAACGAGGCGTAAACCCTGACCTTCGACCTTTGACCTTCGACCTTCGACCCTACCCGCTCGGCCACTCGATTACCGGCAGCCCGCACAGCGTGTGCGTGAGCCTGCCGACGGTGGCGGACGTGATTGGCTACGAGGAGAAGGACCCGCGGGTCCTGGGGCTTTTTTCCGCCGGATATCCACGGTTTTTCCGGAATCCCCTCATCGGCGAGTGTTGCGCGCGGTTGGCCGCGGAGGGGGCCATGGGGGGCGCCGATCCCCTTCTCCCGACACAGGCGGCGGCGCTGGACATGTGCGCTTTTCTGGGCCTGGAGGAAACGCGGGTGGCGGAGGTGGATCCATTCTGGACGGTGCGGCTTCCGGATGGGCCGGACTGGGCGGAGTCCGCCCGGGCCTTCCTTCAACACACGGGCTGCGGCATATCCTCCCGTGAAGCGGAGGGGTTTCTCGCCGCTAATTTTAATGGGAAGCCCCACACGGAGGACCGCGCTGCGGGAACGTACGCGGAGAATATCTCCCGGATCCGGTCCAGCCTGCACTCGGTTTACGACACGGCGGCGGAGAGGGACATCCACCTCTTCCGGAGTGGTATGAACGCATTTTACACGGGATTCCGCGCCCTTCAGGCCATTCAATTGAAGGAAAACCGCGACCTTTGGATCCAGTTGGGCTGGCTCTATGTGGACACCTCCCGGATTCTTGAAAAATTCTCCCTGCCAGAAGCGCCGCCGGTACGCCTTCTGGAGGTTCTGGAAACCGGGGCCTTGAAGGACCTGATGCGGAAGGAGGGGCACCGGGTCGCGGGCATCGTCACCGAGGTCCCGACCAATCCCCTTGTCCAGACCCCCGATATCGAGGCCTTGAGGGAACTCGCCGACCGTCACGGGGCGGCCCTGATCCTGGATCCAACCCTTGTCAGCCCCCATAATGTAAACATCCTCCACTTCTCCGACTTACATATCAACAGCCTGACGAAGTATGCGGCTTCCGAGGCGGACGTGATGATGGGAGCCCTGGCACTGAACCGCGCCTCCCGCTTTTACGACGACCTGTTGGCCACAGTGACGGTCTTCGGATCGGCTCCGGGGGATGGGGATTTGGCCCGCATGGCCTTTCAAATCGGGAAATATCCGGAAAACATCCGGCGGATCAACGCCACCACGCTGGAGGTGGTGGATTTTCTCGAATCCCATGGGGGAGTGGAATCGGTATACTGGGCGCGGAAGCAGCCCTCGGGATACAACTACAACTGGCTCCAGCACAAGGAGGCGGGACCGGGCGGGGTCATTTCCTTCACCCTACGGAAGCCGCTGGCCGAATTTTACGACCCTTCGCGGATCGTGAAAAGCCCGAGTTTCGGAGCCCGCTTCACCATGATGTGTCCCTTCATGTATCTGGCCCATTACGACCTTGTCCGTTCCCCCTCCGGCCGGGCCATGCTGGAGCGGCAAGGGGTGGACCCGGACCTTGTCCGCCTGTCGGTCGGCCTGGAACCGGCCGGGGAGATCATCCGCGAGCTGGAACGGACACTGGATTAAAATCTTGCCACCAGGGCCCCGAGGCTTACGCCCTTATCCCCTTATGTCGGACCGCCCGGAAGTCGATATCGAGAAGCTGGCAGACCTCTCGCGCATTCAACTCACGGAGGAGGAAAAAGCGGCTTTTTCCACCCAGTTGGCGGATATACTGGGCTTCTTCCAGAAGTTGCAGGAAGTGGATGTCAGCGGCATCGAGCCGATGGCGCACCCCTTTGACGTGCAGGGACCGATGCGCGAGGATGTGGCCGCCGATCCCTGGGCCCCGGAGCTGGCCTTGAAGAATGCGCCGGCCAAGCGCGACGAGCAGATTGTCGTCCCCAAGGTGGTGGAGGATGCCTGAAACCAGGCCGGATATGGAAAAAGAGCGAATTCTCACCTCCTCAGCCTTCGAACTCGGGCGGTCTCTCCACCGGGGAGAGACTTCCTCGGTCGAAATCTGCGAGGCTTTCCTCGGCCAGGTGGAGACGGTCGACGAACAGGTCGGCGCCTTTCTGCATCTAGACCGGGAAAAGGTCCTTGGGGCCGCGGCGGCCAGCGACAGCCGGCGGGCCCGGGGACAGGAGCGGAGCCCCCTGGACGGAATACCGGTGGGGATCAAGGACCTGATTGCCATCAAGGGGGAACCCCTCACCTGCGCCAGCCGGATGCTGGGAAAATTCGAGTCCCCCTACACCGGGACGGTTGGTCACCGGCTCCTGGGGGCCGGCCTGATTCCCTTCGGCCGGATCAACATGGATGAATTCGCGATGGGGTCCTCCACCGAAAACTCCGCCTTCCGCAAGACCTGTAATCCCTGGAATCCGGCCTATGCGCCGGGGGGCAGTTCCGGGGGCAGCGCGGCCGCCGTGGCAGCCCGGGAGTGCCCGTGGACCCTGGGTTCGGACACCGGAGGATCCATCCGGCAGCCGGCCGCCTTCTGCGGAGTGGTGGGGTTGAAGCCGACCTACGGGCGGGTATCCCGCTTCGGCCTCGTGGCCTTTGCCTCGAGCCTCGACCAGATCGGCCCCATCGGGCACCGGATTGAGGATGTCGCCGCCTTGCTGGACGTGATCAGCGGTCACGATCCCCTGGATTCCACTTCCTGGCCGGAGGACCTGGAACCCGCCTCCGTGCAGCTGCACATGCCCCATGAACCCGGCGTGCTGGGCCTGCCCGGCGAATATTTCGGGGAGGGCATCGATCCGGAAGTCCGCTGCGCCCTCGAGGAAGTCATCGGCCAGTACCGGGAACTCGGGTATTCGGTGAAGGAGATTTCACTTCCACACACCGATCTCGCGGTGCCAGCCTACTACATCATCGCCACCGCGGAAGCCTCGTCCAATCTGGCCCGCTACGACGGGGTGCGCTATTCCCACCGCTCGGAAACGGTGAAGGATGCCGTCGACCTGTATTTTCAATCCCGCGGGGAAGGCTTTGGGCCCGAGGTGAAACGGCGCATCATCCTGGGAAGTTATGTCCTCAGCAGCGGCTATTACGATGCCTACTACAAGCGGGCCCAGCAGGTGCGCACCCTTATCCGGGACGATTTCCTGAGGGCTTTCAAGGAGGTGGACGCGATCCTGACCCCGACCACACCCACGCCTCCTTTCCGCCTTGGGGAAAAGCTCAACGATCCCCTCTCCATGTACCTCGCGGACATTTTCACCATTTCCGTCAATCTCGCCGGCCTGCCCGGCCTTTCCATGCCCTGCGGACTCTCCCGCGAAGGCCTTCCGATCGGGTTCCAGCTGATCGGGCGGCCGTTCGCCGAGGGATCCCTTCTGCAGATCGGGCAGGCCTGGGAATCCGCGCGCCCCTTCACCGACCCGCCTCCGCTGGCAAAACTCACTTGAAATCATGGCCGAATACGAAGCCGTCATCGGATTGGAAATCCATGTCCAGCTGAAGAGCGTCTCCAAGATGTTCACGGATGCGCCGACCGGTTTCGGACAACCCCCGAACACCCTGACCAACGCCGTGGTCATGGGGCTTCCGGGAACGCTGCCGGTCCTCAACCGGGGCGCCATCGAGCAGGCCATCCGGATGGGCCTGATTTTCGGGGCGGAGATACCGGAGGTCTTTTCCTGGGACCGTAAAAATTATTTTTATCCGGACAGCCCGAAGAATTATCAGCTCACGCAAAAGGACGCTCCGGTCTGCCTTGGGGGTGCCGTTGAAATCGAGCTGGCAGGGCCTTCCCGCAACCAGATGGGCGAGCATAAGATCATCCATCTGGACCATGCCCACCTGGAGGAGGATGTCGGGAAGCTGACCCACTTCGAGACCGATTCCCTCGTGGACTACAACCGGGCCGGCACCCCTCTGCTGGAAATCGTCACCCAGCCGGACCTGCGCAGCCCCGAGGAGGCGGTCGCCCTGCTCCAGTCGATCCGCATGCACCTCACCGCCGCCGGTGTCTCGGATTGCGACATGGAGAAGGGCCAGATGCGCTGCGACGCCAACGTCAGCGTCCGACCGAAAGGACTGGCCGCGCTGAACAACCGCGCCGAGATGAAGAACCTGAACAGCATAACCGGGGTGAAGAACGCCATCGCGTATGAAATCCGGCGGCAGTCCCGGATCTATGACAAAGGCGGCACGGTTCCCCAGGAAACCCGGCGCTGGGATGCCGAGGCCGGCCGCACCACCTCCATGCGGTCCAAGGAGGAAGCCCATGATTACCGGTACTTTCCGGATCCCGACCTTCTTCCGGTGCGCTTTCCCCGCCAACGCATCGAGGAATTGAAGGCCGACCTCCCCGAGGGCGTGTTCGACCGCCAGCGACGCTACGAAAAGGAATTCGGCCTGCCCTACACCGTCACCTCGGTGATTTGCCACGACCACGAGCTGTCATCCTATTTCGAGGAGGCCATGGCCTCTTATTCCGCGAATCCGAAGGCCCTCGCCAACTATATCGCCAATGAGCTGCAGCGCGAGCGCGCCCAGGCGGAGGGGGACGGGCTTCTTTCCATGTCCTCGGTGCGGATGACCCCGGCCGCCCTCGCCGGCCTCGTCCAGCTCATTGACGAAGGCCGGTTGACCAAGCAGATGGCCAAGGATGTCATTGTGGAAATGTTCCATACCGGCAAGGAAGCCCCGACAGTGATGGAGGAAAAGGGCCTGCAGGTGGAGGAACAGGATTCCGGACAGCTGGAACAATGGTGCCGGGAAGCGGTCGGCGCCAATGAAGTGGCCGCTCAACAGGTCCGGGATGGCAATGACAAGGCCATCAACAGCTTCATCGGCCCGGTCATGAAGGCCTCCCGGGGCCAGGCCGATCCCCAGGCCGTGCGGGAAATGCTGGCCCGCATCATCGCGGAGGGCTGAAATGAAAACGGTGGGCGGCAAGGCGGTCCTGTACCTTTCCCCGCTGGGCAAGGTGACCGGCTCGCTGATCGACAGCCTCGATTACCTGATTGCCCTCAAACGCGCCGGCATACAAGCCCGCCTCATCCACATGGGCCGCGATCCGACCCTGCCGCGGCGGCTGGTTGCGGACCGCTACACCCTGGATTTTGATCCCCTCGCCGATGCCCTCTTCCTGAAGTGGCGCTGGCATCTCTCCCGCTTTACCTTCGACCAGGTGCTGGTTCCCTACACCACCTTCCGCCGGATCTCCCTCTTCCTCAAGGCCGCCCATACCTTCGTCCTTCCCACCATGTGGATGCGAAGGGACAGCCGGCGCCCCTTCGGCTGGCCCCTCACCCGGGGACGGATCACCTACCTGCTCAACCCGGAACAACACTCCTACCGCCTCGCGGGTGTCGAATCCTACGAGAAAAAGCTCCTCCTGGACTGCCTTCAAAAACCCCATCGCACCGAGAAAAACCTGCTCGTGAACTGCCAGTCCTCCCACAAGCGGCACCATCCCCGTGAGATCCGCGAAGCCCTCGCCCATTGCCGGCACCACGAGGCCGTCCTCGTTCTCGCCAGCGGCCGGACCGCCCGCGCATATGAGCGTGCCGGCTTCCAGGTGCTCACTCCGCCCGTGGAAAACCTCTTCAGCCGCTTTGACCAATACCTCTATCTCCCCCCAGTCGGCGGGTATGATGAAAATCCCCGCCTCCTCATCGAAAGCGCCTGGCTCGGGAAAGCCATCGTCGTCCCCGATGAACACCGTTTGAGCCCCCAGTCCGCCCGCAAGCATCGCCAGCTCAGGGAACAGGTCGAGGATTTCCTCCTTACCCCCGAAGATCCCTTGATCCAACGCTTCCGGTCCGGCTAGCGGCCCGCCCTCAACGGTGCCAGAGCACGCCCCGGCGGCCGAAGCGCTCCCGCTTCACCCGCCAGTTGTACACTTCCAGGGGAAGCCAGTCCGGCAGCCTGCGCGGTGCCTCCACCTCCGGCTTCGGCGGCAGCTCCGCCAACCGCGCCGGGTCCAGCTGCTCCGCAAAGCTCCGCAGGTACGCTTCCTCACTGTGCCGCCGCACCAGCCCCTTCGTCGCCTCCAGCCAGTGCCCCCGGAATTCCGCCTGCCGCCCCTCGAGGTCCGCCAGGACCCGGGCCGCCGCACATATGTCACCGGTCGGATACATTTGCTCGTGCAGCACCCCGGGGGGCGGGGTCCGGCCCGGGTGGAAATCGGGATAAAGGGGGATGGTCCCGGCCCCTGCGGCCTCAAGCAGGGTGAGGGGAGTGCCCTCGTAATCGCTGAGGAAGAGGATATAGCGCCAGCGGGCAAGGGTGTCCCAGTATTGCGGCCCCTCGCGCCACCCGAGGAAGCGGACATTCGATCGACCCGCCAGCCGCTGCCGGAGCCGCTTTTCGTAATCCCCGGTGCCAAGGATTTCAAACTCGATGTTCCAAGAAAGGCGGTCGCAGAGATCCAGAAAGGCGGGCAGGCGGTCGAGACGCTTCTGGGCGCGCTTGATTCTCCCGGCGATGCCAATCCGGAAGGCGTCGCGGCTGCGCTCCCGCAATTCCGGAAGGCGGGCCGGCCAGGCAATCGGATAATCGAGCAGCAGAAAGCGCTCGCGCGGATAGCCGGGCAGGACCGCGACAGATAGTTCATGCAATGCTGGATTTATGTTAACAACAATGTCAGAAAGGGAAGCCTGTCGGCGAAGAAAGGAGGGGAAGCGGGGAAAATCGGAATGGAGAAAGGAGACCCGGAAGGGGGCGGGGACGAGGTCGTGGACCAATTCGAGCCCCCAGCCGTTATGGAAGACGGCGACATCGAAGATCCGGTTGTGAACGGCCCGGTTGTAGCTGAGGCGAAGGGCGCGGATGGACCGGGAAGGGGGGATTGCGAGCAGGTCGGCGGTTTGGCCGGGATGACTGGGATTGACCTGATCACGGAAAGCGACGGCGCGATGACGGCCGGCGCCCGTATGCAGATGGAGCTGGATCACGCGCTGCATACCGCCGGGAGTAAGGAGGAAATTGGTATGATGGAGAAAAGAGGGGGAATCATTCATCCCGGGGGATCATCCTGGTTTTCGGCTGGCCGGCAGGTACCGGAAAAAGGGCAAAAGAAGGCGCTTGATAGGATGCATGCGCCATAGTCGCTGCAGATGGATGCGGCGCATGGTCGTGGGGTTGACATGGTGGCAGGAGAACAGGGACAAATCCTCGAAAACCGAGGGGAAGGGATCCGGGCTGAAGCGGGGATCATGCCGGACGCCGATACCCTGTCGAAGGAGGATATCCCCGACCATGAAGTCCTCGATGCTGGTGACGGGGCGTTTCCTGCGCTCCCCGCGCTTGCGCATGGGGGTGCGTCCGAGGAACCAGTCCGCCTCCCGGTGGGATGCGAAGGGTTGAGCGACCAGGCTCGTGCAGGCCTGCCGGTTGAGCCAGTATGCGCCGCCCTGGGCGTAGGGCACCTTGCCGGGAAGGGTATCGCGGGTGTTGCCGGCGTAGGGGATCTCCTTGTCAAAGGCCTTTTCGAACCGACAGGGATGCAGATAGGTGTCATCGTCACATTTGAGAATGCCGGCGAAGGGGATCCGGGGGAGGAGGGTTTCCACAGCGCGGAAGGTCTTTTCGGCAAGGTGGTTGTAATCGTCGGGGACTCCCAGCAGCAGGCGATCGTCCTGGATGCGGGCCTCCCTGTCCGCGCCCCCCTCGACAAACAGCATCCTCCAGTGCGCGGGAACCGCGGCGAACCAGGTTTCCCGCACGGCCCGCTGGCGTGTGTCCCTGTGGGCCCGACAACTGAGGACAAGGAGCAGGACTTGGGGAGTCGACATGGCGGGTTTCCGGTTTCGGGAAATCCCCAGCCAAGTGTGCAACGGTGGAATCGCAACTGGAAAAAATCTCGCCGGACCGGTCGGGGGGACGTACCCTGTGGCTCCAGTGATCCGCATCGTGACGAACGAGTTTTACCCGCGCACCGGGGGAATCGCCACCTACGGGATGGAGCTTGCGAGAGCGATCCACACCCTTGGCCGGGATGTCGCGGTTTCCTGCCCCTTCTTTTCGGGCCCGGAGCCGCTGGTACCGTTTGCCATCGAACAGCGGCCCAGCCGCGGCAGCCAGGATCCGGACGACCTGTGGCGCCTGTCCCGGGTCTTGGGAGGGCATCTTCGCGGTAGCCCGGCGGATGTTCTCCTGCTGGCCGAGCCGGCCCCAATCCGTGCGGCCCTGCTCAGCCAAGCCTGGCTTGACTTCTCAAAGGCCCCCCTGTGGCTGGTTTTCTTTGGCTCCGAACTGGCCCGCATGGCGGCGAACCCGGTTTGGCGCGGGCTCTTGCAAAAGCTGGGAAGGAAGACAGATCGTTTTGTGGTGATTTCGGAATACACCGGGCGGCTCGCCTGCAAGCACTTCCCGGATTGGGAATCCCGCCTGGTGGTGGCCCCGCCGGGGCTGGAGCCCGGTTGGCTCGAGGCCTTTGAGCGGCTGGAGCGGCCGTCAACCCCGCCGGTGAAGCTGCTGACCGTTGCCCGCCTGCACCCGCGCAAGGGACAATTGGAGGTGATGGAAGCGCTTCGAACCATCTCGCGGGAAGAAGTCGGGAGCCTGACCTACACGCTGGTGGGGAGCGGTCGCAGGAAAGCCTTCCAAAACCGGATCCGCCGGGCCGCGGCGGGGTGCCCGCATCCAATCCGTTTCACGGGGGATTTGCACGGGGACGCCCTGCGGGGCGCCTTTGCCGATGCGCATATCTTTATCATGGCTTCCCGCCCGGACCCGTTCAGCATAGAGAGCTTTGGGATCGTCTATCTGGAAGCGGCCGCCGCAGGGCTTCCGGTAATCGCCGCCGACGTCGGGGGCGTCCGGGAAGCGGTTGTTCCCGGGGAAACCGCCCTTCTGATCCCCCCCGGCGATCCGGAAGCGCTGCGCCGGGCGATACACCAACTGGCAGCACATCCGGAGCGACGCCGGCACATGGGGGAAGCCGGCCGGCGGTTTGCGGCCTCCTTCAGCTGGGAACGGAGTGCCCGCCGGGTTCTGGGAGGCTGAAGAGGAAGGGGCTAAAGGCCGGCCCGCAGCCGCTGGATACGCTCGTAAAGAGGCACCGGATACCAGGCGGGGGCCGGTTTACGCCGTTTCAAGGCTGGAGCGCGATGGGCCAGCAGGGCCTCCTTCGCGCTTTTCCAGCGCGTGGAAAAACCGGCCGGCTCCCCGTCATGGCCGCGGGTCGTGGCCACCCATTCCCGAAAGGCGGGAAGCAGGGCCTTCCTGTCAGTCCGCCACTGCCGGAGGAGCTCCTGAGCCGCTCCGATATCCCCCCACGGATAAGGCTGCGGGGCCCCCGGTGCCTGCCATTCGTGCGTCCGCGCAATCCCCTCCCCTTGCGGGACCAACGGAAAACACCCGAGTTCAAGGGCCCGCAAAAACCAGGGTGCGTCCAGGGAGAAATCATTCACCAACAGCACACTGTCCCACGTGAACAGGCGGTACAGGGCAAACTGGAAGGGCAGGTTCATGCTCCAGACAATGGAATCCCCGCGGGACCAGCGGGGGCGCGCACGCCCGTTGGCCACAACCTCCAGCTCCCCCTGCTCCGGGGACCAGCGGTCCAGAATGGCCCGCAGCCGGTTGCCATGCCGGCGCCAGGGGATGCCGTGCAGCCAGATGCCAGTTCGGGGTTTCCCGCCATGGCCGCTTTCGTGCAAAGATTCACCAATCCGGACAACCGGGCCGCGAATGGCCTGGACATGGCTTTTGGGTACCCAGGCGAAGCGCTCCCCGAGCCTCCCGGCCAGGTCCGGGTGTCCAACCAGCACCTTGCCCGTGCAGCGGATCAGCCATTCAAAATGATTCTCCCAACGCGGAAACCACTGATGGAGGAAGAACACCTTGGCCGGACAGGGATCCATGGGACCGAGGGCGTCGGAGCCGGCGCCGTCATGATATATGGTCAGGGATGCTTCCCCGGTCGCCTCCAGCCAGCGCCGGAAGTATGCCTTGACGGGGAGGAAGAGGCTTCCCTCCACCTCTCCGGAACCGGTGCCCCAGACGAAAAATGGTTCCCCGGTGGCCTCGCGCCATGCGTGCAGACGGTCCGTGCCGGAGGTCGGAACATGCAGGACATGCCGGGCACTGATGGTCTTCAATGACATTCCTGCTTTCCTTGAAACCGCCTTTTGCCTTATTTGGGAACAACAAACTTCACCATGGCGGCAGGAATCACATCAGACGGGGACCGGCAGTTCTGGACTGACCTGGGCGAACGG
>JBNGDP010000097.1:0-14483 GCA_049975345.1 Oceanipulchritudo sp.
GTGGCCCGGTAAAATGGCCAAACTCCAGTCCGCCTGAAGGGCCGCGAGGATCTCCGCTCTTTGTTAAGGCATGTTGGCTATTCTGAGCATCCCATTCCCCCGGGGAAGCCACCGGGAAAATCCTCGACAACCCCGCTTAACCGAGTGCCATTCAGGCTAGGGAATTGGATTAGAGATCCGCAGCCTTGGCGACCGATCTGGAAAAATCCCCCTTGCAGCCGGCGGTGGCCTTCTTTAGGAACATTGCCCATGGGAGCATTCAAGGAACCACACGGGGGCGTGCTGAAGGAGCTCTACTTGGGCGAATCGGCGGCCGAGGAGGAAAAGGAGACCGCCCGGGATTACAAATCCTGGGACCTGACGGACCGCCAGCTTTGCGACATCGAGCTGGTGCTCAACGGGGCCTTTTCCCCGCTGGAGGGATTCTTGTGCGAGGAGGAATACAAGCGGGTGCTGCAGGAGATGCGGCTGGGTTCGGGCCTGCTGTGGCCGATCCCGGTCACCCTGGACGTGACGGAGGCCTTTGCGGACAGCCTCTCGAAGGGCGAGCACCTGGCGCTGCGGGACCATGAGGGGGTGATCATTGCCACGATGGAGATTTCGGACATCTGGAAGCCGGACAAGCTGGAGGAGGCGAACCTGGTGTATGGAACCGACCTGGACGCCCATCCGGGGGTGGATTACCTGCTGCACCACGCCAACGAGGTCTATGTTGGCGGGAAGCTTCGCGGCATCGAGCCGCCCGTGCATTACGATTTCAAGCTCCTGCGGGACAGTCCCTCGGAACTGCGGGGGCGGTTCCGCAAGATGGGCTGGCGCAAGGTGGTGGCCTTCCAGACCCGTAACCCGATGCACCGGGCGCATCAGGAGCTGACCTTCCGGGCGGCGCACGAGCACGAGGCCAACCTGCTCATCCATCCGGTGGTCGGGATGACGCGCAAGGGGGATGTCGACCACTTCACGCGGGTGCGCTGTTATGAGAAGATCCTTGAAAAATATCCCGAGCAGACCACGACCCTGAGCCTCCTCAACCTTGCCATGCGCATGGCCGGGCCGCGCGAAGCCCTTTGGCACGGGCTCATCCGGAAGAACTTCGGGTGCACCCATTTCATTGTCGGGCGCGATCACGCCGGTCCGGGTAAACGGCCGGACGGCCAGCCGTATTACGGTCCCTACGAGGCCCAGGAACTGTACCAGAAACACGAGGAGGAGATGGACATCTCCCTGGTTCCCTTCCAGCAGATGGTCTACGTGGAGGACCTTGCCCAGTATGTGCCGGTCGACAAGACCACGCCGGACATGCGGATCAAGACCATCACCGGCTCCGAGTTCCGCCGGCGCCTCAGCGAGGGCCTGGAGATTCCGGACTGGTTCTCCTATCCGGAGATCATCGAGGAGTTGCGGAAGATGTATCCCCCGCGCCACAAGCAGGGGCTGACCATCTTCTTCACGGGGCTTTCCGGATCCGGGAAATCGACCATCGCCAACGCCCTGCTGGTGAAGTTGCTGGAGATCGGGGGCCGGCGGGTCACGCTGCTGGACGGTGACATCGTGCGCAAGAACCTGTCCAGCGAGCTCGGCTTTTCACGGGAG
Source organism: Oceanipulchritudo sp. (assembly GCA_049975345.1). Classification (GTDB taxonomy): domain Bacteria; phylum Verrucomicrobiota; class Verrucomicrobiia; order Opitutales; family Oceanipulchritudinaceae; genus Oceanipulchritudo. The sequence continues at coordinate 1,594 of JBNGDP010000097.1, forward strand.
CACCGCAACCTGAACATCGAGCGCATCGGCTTTGTCGCCTCGGAAATCACCAAGAACGGGGGGATCGCCGTCTGCGCGCCCATCGCCCCGTACCGGGCCACGCGTCGCAAGGTCCGCCAGATGGTCGAGGCGGTCGGGGGCTTTGTCCTGATTTATGTATCGACCCCGCTCGAGGTCTGCGAGAAGCGCGACCGGAAGGGGCTCTACGCCAAGGCCAGGGCCGGGCTGATCAAGGAGTTCACCGGCATCGACGATCCCTACGAGGAGCCGGAACATGCCGACATGGTGATTGACACCCGGAAACTCTCCCCGGACCTGGCGGCACAGCGGATCCTTGTCAAACTGGAGAACATGGGCTACATCAGGTAGCTGTATCGAATAAACACTACAGACGATGCCGCAATTTCCGGAGTATTATGAACCACTGATCTACGGTGCGGCCGGCTTCCTCGGGCTGGTCAGCTGCTTTTTCGGCTTCAAGCTCTTCAAGGCCCTGGTGGTGGCGCTGATGGCCCTGGTTGGGGCAGGGGGCCTGGCCTGGCTCGGGTACACCTACGGGGACCAGCCGGCCCTGTGGTCGGTCGGCGGCCTCCTGATGGGCGGGATTCTCGGGGCCATCCTGGCGCTCTTTTTCTACCGCCTCGCGGTGAGCACGATGGCGGCCCTCTTCGTCGCCACCAGCCTGATGCCGTGGATCCAGCCCTACGAGGTCTGGATCCAGTGGTCGGTGATCGGGATCGCCGCCCTCCTTGCCGCCCTTGTCGCAACCGCCGTGACCAACCTCATGATCCAGCTGGCCTCGGCGATGCTGGGGGGGCTGCTCATGGCGCACAGCGCCTCGTATTTCATCACCGGCAAGGCGGTCCACAAGGCGGCGGAGGGCGAGGACGGCTGGATCCTGTACCTGGACCTGGATCTGTATACGGCCGGTATCGCCCTGGTGATCGGCCTGCTGGGATTCTTCATCCAGCGGAGAGCGGCGAAGTAGCGGTCATCCGGTGGTCCTGAGCCCGCTGGCGATGGCATTGACGGTAAGGAGCAGGTCCGGAAGGAGATCGTTGCGTTGCTTGCCGGACTTGCAGGCACGCCATTGGCGCAGCAGGCGGATCTGCTCATGGTGGAGGATGTTGAGCCCCTTTTCGCGGTCCTGGAGGGTCTTGTGGAAGCGCGGGCGGCGCTTGTGCAGCGATCCCCCGAGGATGGCATCCAGCTCGCGCCGGGTGCGGTTGTATTCCCGGGTGACGCGGCCCATCAGGCGCCGGCGGATGCCGGGATCCTCGACAAGGCCGCTGTAGGCCTTCATCCAGACCGGGTTGGCGCTGGCGAGGCCGCTTTCGACATTGAAAAGGACATAGCGCAGGAAGGGCCATTTCCGATAGGAGGAGCTGACTTTGCGGTGCAGTTCGGGATGTTCTTTCCGGAGGCGCTCGAGGGCGGTTCCGACGCCGTACCATCCGGGGAAGTAAAACCGGGCCTGGGTCCAGCTGAAGACCCAGGGAATGGCGCGCAGGTCATCGAGGGTCGTCTGTCCGGTACGCCGGGCCGGACGGGAGCCGATCCGGCTGGATTCGAGAACGTCGATGGGGGTGGCTTGCCGGTAGAAGGCCATGAAGTCGGGATCCTGCAGGAAGGATTCGTACGCCTTCCGGCTTGCGGCGGTCAGGAAGTCCATGGCCCCGGCCAGTTTCGGGTCCGGTTTCCGGTTCAGGTTCAGGAGCGAAACCCCGGTCACACCGGCCATGAGAAGCTCGAGGTTGTAGGTGGCGGTGCGAAAATTGGTGAATTTCTGGGCTACGGTTTCCCCCTGTTCGGTGACGCGCAGGCCGGCGAGAAGGGAGCCCTCGGGAAGCGCCTCCAGGAAGCGGTGGGTCGGCCCGGCTCCGCGGCTGACAGTTCCCCCGCGGCCGTGGAAGAACTGGATTTCCACCCCGTGGCGCCGGCCGGCCCGGAGGAGGGATTCCTGCGCCGCCTGCAGGGCCCACTGACTGGCCAGGATCCCGCTGTCCTTGTTGGAATCGCTGTAGCCCAGCATGATCATCTGGCGACCAGTGGAGCCGGCCCTTGTGATGGGATGGGCCAGGAAGGCATCGATGATGGAGGTGCTGTTTGTAAGGTCGTCGATGGTTTCAAAGAGGGGCACCACCGGAAGGATGCATACGGGACCCTTGCCCTCGTCCTTCATCAGGCCCGCTTCCCGGCAGATCAGGTAGACGGCCAGCAGGTCGCTGAGGGAACGGGTCATGCTGACAATCAGGGCACCGATCCCCTCGGCGCCGAAATCGCGGATATGGTCGTGGATCACGGTGTAGGTGTCGACCATGGCGCGCGCTTCCGGTCCCAGATGCATTTCGGGACGGGTGAAGGGGCGCAGGCTCCGCAGCTCCTTTTCCAGAAAGGACAGGCGTTCCTCCTCGCTGCCGTTCAGGAAACGCCGGCCATCCAGGCCGGCGGCGTCCATGAGCTGGGCCACGGCCCTGTCGTGGAAGGCGCTGTTCTGGCGGATATCGAGCCGGGCCAGATGGAAGCCAAAGACGTCGAGAATCCGTTGCAGAGGCAGGATGTCCTCGCGGTACAGCCGCTCCGCGCCGACTTTGAGAAGCGATTCCGCCAGCAGGCCGAGGTCTACCCGGGCCTCGGAGGCATGGCGGTAGGGGGCATAGATGTCCCGGTTCCCGGGGAGGGGAAGACGCGCCCGGATCAGGATCACCAGCTGTCTCCATGGTTCTTCCTCGTTGTGGGCAAGGCGGGATTCCACCGCCGGGCCGCAACGTTTGCGGAGCCCCTTGATATGGTCGGCCAGCATGAGCGGGACCTGCTGTCCGAAGCAGGACAATCCCAGCCGGTTCTGGGCGCGCGCGAGTCGCTCATCGAGGACACGAAGGGCATTCAGGCGCAACTCCCCGAGGGTTTCGCGCGTGACTTCCGCTGTGACGAGGGGATGCCCGTCGCGGTCGCCGCCAACCCATGATCCGAACCGCAGGCGCGGGTAATCCTCCGTGGCAAGGGGCCGGGGACGGGGACGGCCGTACCCGCTCCTTTCCCACGCGAGCCGGAAGCGGTCGTCCAGTTGCTCGAGGATGACGGGAAAGCGCTCCCGGAAATAATAGAGCGCGTTCAACCGTTCGGTGCGCACATCCGGCTTGGTCATGAGGATTTCCCCGGTGCGCCAGAGGTGTTCCAGTACCGCCTTGATCTTTTCCCGGATGCGGATTCGCTCCGCGTCCGTGTACATCCGGTTTTCCAGTTGCACAAGAAGGACGTACAGTTCCCGGTGCTGGTCCAGCACGGTCCAGCGCTTGGCCTCGGTGGGATGGCTGGTCAAGACCGGCTCGATGGCCTGCCGGGAGATCCGCTCGAGGATCTTCCTTCCGGGAACCCCGGCCTGCTTGAGACGGGTCAGGTAATCGCTCCACAGGCCCGATTGATGCGCTTTCCCCAACGCGATTTCGCGCGCCCGGATGGCCTGCTGGGCGGCGTTTTCCTCGACCAGGTTGAGCAACTGGAAGGCGATGGAGATCGCCTGGGCACCGCGATCGGGGAGGGGACCCGGCCTCTTGACCCGCGAACCGCCGGGTAGCAGGCGGTTCAGCTCCTTTTGTCCCAACTCTTCCAGCACCTCCTGCAGGCAATCCACCAGAAATTCGAAATCCTGGTCGATTTTCGCGAAGCCATCCCTCAGCACGCGTTCCCATGTCCCTTTCCGTTGCGCCATCGTCTGCTCAATGGAGGCAGATTTGACCATTCGTCAAACCGGTACCGGTCAGAATGTTGAATCCGGCTGGAAATCCAGGCGGTAGAAGCGGGCGCTGTCCGGATCCGGAGGGGCCACGAAGAGGTGCACGCGGTCGAGGAACGGGCTGTCCTCGGAAAACCCGGTTCTTATCTCCCCGGCTCCGAGGGGGGCCCACGTGCCCGGTTGCATGCTGGGACTGGCCTCGAGGGTCCAGGAAACGTCGCTGATCCACTCGCTGATCGGAAAGGAAAGCTCTAAATCCGTACCCAAGGAATCGATACCAAAGCGGACGAAGCTGCCGGAGTTCGCCTCCGCCGCGTTCGGGTTCAGGCCAAGCATGTACTCGTGGATGTTCCTGATGAAATCATTGTCCGGATCCGCGTCCAGGCCGGCCACGGCGGGATTGCGCGCCTCATGGAAGAAGTTGAGCACCTGCCAGAGGGCGTAGCCGGTGGCGACCAGGGCGGGGTGCGTCGGGTTCGGGGCGAGGAAGGCGTCGTAGCGCGCATTGTTGTCGTCCGGGATCAGGTCGGCGCTCTGGGACCAGAGCGCGGCGACACGTCCGTCGGCCGAGAGCACCGGCGCGTCTGCGTAGGCCCCGGGGATCTGGACCGGGATGAGGCCGGTTGTCTCGCCGGTTTCCCGGTTGTGGATGTAGAGCTTGTTGTTGGGCGAGAAAATGTCGGTTAGAATTTCCGGGAACTGGACCGTCGGGTCGATATTTGCGGCGTGCGAGAAGAAGGCGATGTGTTCGCCGTCGGCCGAAATGACCGGGCCCCATGAATCCCCGGCCCATTTGTCGGAGCTCAGCCAATAGCCGAAATAGAAAGGCTCGGTCTGGCTGCCATCGGAGGTGACGGAGACCCGCTCGGTGGTTCCGGCAGCGATGTCCCGGACGAAGCAGTCGACATAACCGTTGGTGTCACCGGTCCCGATGAGGTTGCCGGCGGCGCTGTCGAAGGCGACGAATTGCCCGTCGCCGGAGATGGAGCAGTTGTAGCTGGGCCCGTTGGCCTGGGACTGGTCGTCGGCCACACTGACGCGCTCGGTAGTGCCGGTCATAGCGTCGTAGCGGAAGACATCGGCCAGCCCGTTGGTGTCGTCCGGGACGAGGTCGGCCTTGGCCGAGACAAAGGCGACGTAGCGCCCGTCGGAGGAGACCGTGGGGTTGTACGATTCACCGGAGGATTCACCGCCGGTATCGGAATTATCGATACGAACGAGGCTGTCCGCTACGCGGTCGTAGAGGAAGATGTCGCTGTTGCCGTTGGTATCGGAAGCGATGAGGTTGGTGGCGGATGAATGAAAGGCGAGGAAGCGCCCATCGTCGCTGAGGTCAAAGGGGAACCGCTTGGTGTCGTTAAAGGTGGCATTTCCGCTGTAGGGATGGGTGCTTCCGCTACCCGGTTCCTCCAGGGCGCTTTTGGACACCAGGGTGATGGCGCCGGTCTGGAGGTTGGCGAGATAGACCTGGTAGACGAAGCTGAGGCCTCCCTCCGGGGTCAACCCGTCAACGGAGGACCGGAAGGCGACCCACTCCCCGTTCCCGCTGATCACCGGATAGGTGGCGCCGGTCTCGGTGCCGGGGACATGCGGGTCGAGGGCAAGGAGTTGGAGAGAATTGGTGGAATAATCGAATAGGAAGAGATTGGCGGTGGTGACCGTTGCCCCGCCAGCAAGGTTCGAGGCTTTGGAGGAAAAGACGGCAAGGGTACCGGTCGCGTCAATGGAGGGAAAATCAGAATTCTGGTCCCCGCCCGTGCCCGCGGAATTCCCGCTGATGCGGTGGATGGACTGGAGGAGGCCCTGCTGGTCAATCAGGGTCACTTCATGGCTGTTGCCGATGGGAAAGAGGAAATCCGGCGGCGTGTCGTCAAGGACCAACTGGAAGGAGCGCGCGGGTTCGGTTCCCTGCGGGTTGTGGATCGTGATGGGCACAAGCTTCTCCACTTCCCCGGCGAGGAAATCCAGGGTTCCGCTGATAGGATTGTAATCAATGCCGGGCAAGGCCGTGCCGCTAATCGTTTCGTAATCGATCGATACCTGCGTGGCCAGGTTGCCGCTGCGCCGGACGGGGATCTCAATCACGGAATCGCCGGCGCCCTTGACGAGCTCGCTGGCCGCTGCGTCGAAGAAAAAGCGGTTCCGGGTGTCATGGATTCCCGAGGGCCCTCCAAAGATGTCATCCGCGGCGGGGTTGCCGCCGCCGGCAAGGTCCTCCATGCTGGAGGAAAAGAGGACCGAGGAGGCATCGGGGGTCATGGCGACCGGCCCAATGCTGCCGTAGGGGAGGGAATCGTCGGCGGCCCGGGAAGCAATGAACAGGCTGCCGGAGGGAAGGTGGCGAACGAAGAGCAGTTCGGAAGTGGATTCCCCGGTCGGGTAGGGGATCAACCCTTCCTGCACGGAGCCGAAGGCAAGGTATTCCCCGTCATGGGACAGGGCAAGGGGATCCGCGTCACCGGAAGCCAGACTGATACGCAAGCCGAGAATGTTTATATTGGCCACGGTGATGTCGCCGGTGGCGAGGTCGCGCACGAAGACGTCAAGGTCGGAATCGGTGTCGCCCGGCGCATAGCCCGTGATGTAGGTGGAGAAGGCCAGGGTCGAGCCATCCCCGCTGAGGGCGATGGCCTCGAATGATCCGAAGCTGTCGTGCCCACCCCCGCCGGGGAGCAGGGAGGCAATGGAGGTTGTATCGTTGGTGCGTTCGCGGATAAAGACGTCTCGCTTGCTGAAGTTGGCGTCCTCGGGCGCAAGGTAGGGGCAAGCGGAAACAAAGGCGATCGTCTGGCCGTCGTGGGAAACCGCCGCCTGACCGCAGTATCCGTTGCCATCGAGCCAAGCGCTGTCGACCGAGACGAACTCGGTAATCCCGGTGCCAAGGTCGCGGACAAAGACGTCGTCGTCCCAGTCGTTGGATTCGTGCAGGGTATCCAGGTTGGTGGCGTCGGAGATGAAGATGACACTGGTGCCGTCGCCGCTGATTTCGGGTTCAATCGAATCCGTGTAGACCGGGTCCTCGAGGTTGATGTACTTTTTCTCCGCCTGGTCGCCGTTGCTGTTGACGCTGGCCAGGACGGTGGTTCCGGTGACGCGGTCAAAGACGAAAATGTCCGAGTGCTCGTTGGCGTCTGTAGCGACGATATCATTCGCGGTCGAGGCGTAGGCGATGAAACGCCCGTCCGCGCTGATACTGGGATGGGTGCTGGCCCCCTCGCCTGGGCCGCCGAAGCGGCTCAGGCTGATGAGGCTCAACTCGCCGGTGGCCTCGTCGCGGAGAAAGACGTCGCTCTGGCCGTTGCCGTCGCCGGGCACCAGCCCGTCGAGAATGGAATCAAAGACAATAAAGCGGCCATCCGCGCTGGCATCGATTCGGGTGGTGCCGCTGACGCCTGCGGGGGTGCCGCCGGCGTTGTCGCGCGAGACCACGGTGACGGGATCAAGGAAGGTGCCTACGGCACCGGTTAGATCGACTGTGGCGGAACCGCCGAGAATGTCCGAATCCGGATCGGTCGGCGCGGAGAGGGTGACCGTGAAGCTGGTGCCGCCGGTCGGGGCAAGCAGGTCGATCGGCACGAAGGCGAGGGTCTGTCCGGCGGCGAAGTCGACCGTGACCGAGGTGGCCGCGTAATCGACGCCCGCGACAGCGGTACCATCGGCGGTGCCGAGCTGCACGGTGCCGGCGGCGGCGGTTTCCCCGAGCCTGCGGATGGCGACCCAGGCCGCGTCGTCGATGGTCAGGGCGGGGAAGTTATCGAACTGGAAGGCGTAGCCGGTCTCGACGCCCGGCAGCGACCCGAGCGGGTTGTCGTCGTCGGTGATGGTGACCTTGACCCGCCGTTTCAAGGGCGGGACGTAGGCGCCGTTGGTGGGGGTGCCGAGGGTGACATAGAAGACGCGATCGCCCTGGATCAGGCTGTTGTCGAGGATGGGGATGGTGATTGTTTTAAAGCCGTCCTCATTCGTTCCCCAGCTGAGGGTTCCGGAGGATGTCGTGTAGTCGATCCCGTTGGTGGCCCCGTTGGGGGCGGCGCTGGTGCCCCAGGCGACTTCCGTGGCCCCGCCGCTGCCGGTGCCGAGGTAACGTTCAACCGGGATGTCGATCCGGCCGGCGGGGTCGTCCTCGGCAATCGTCAGTTCAAGGTCATTGAAGCGGGCCTCGTTGGAGGTGTAGGCCCAGTTTATGAAGAACCACGATTCCTTGCCGTCGGGGGTGTCGGCGGCGATTTTGTAAGTGATTCCGGCCTCGAGGTATCCATAAGCGTTGGCGCCCTGGTTTTTGTTTGCGCGGACCCCGCCCAGTTCCGTGAGGTTCGAGACTTCCGTCCCCGAATAAATGCCGAAACCGATATCCACGGGGCTGCCGTCGCCGTTGCCGACGCGCAGGCGTCCGTCGTAGGCGGGTGTGTACGAATACCAGATGGAGCTGCCGCCATAGAGGTCTCCGTGCCTTGGCTCGCCGGGTTCCTTGGTGGCGCCGTAGTTTTCCGGGCGGAAGGTGCCGCCGGTCCCGCTCCACGGGGAAGCGTCGGCAAAGTCGTCGTTGGCGGGGGTGTTTTCGACGGAGAGGGTGAACCCCCCCGTCGAGCCGTCGGCTGAGTCGACCGCGATGAGGAAGGTCTGGTTCCTGGTGACGGAAAATTCCACATAGCTGTCGTAGCCGCTGGTGGCGGCGTCGGGGTCGTTGTCGTTGGAGGCGATGGGAGTCAGCGTGGCAAGGTCGCTCCCCTGATAGACGGCAATCACGGTGTCGGAATCGGGTGCCTCGGTGTAGACCTCGACGGTGTTGTCGAAAGGGGCGACCCACTTGAACCAGACGGAGTGGGACGCGGTCACCCCGGCGTGGGCGGGTTCGTCGGTTTCGGCGGTGGCCAGCAGGTTGGTGCCGAGGGTGGTGAAGGAGCGCTTGCCGAGGTAGCGGGCGCGGTCGAAGGGGTCGTTATAGGGACCCGTGGCCGTGCCGCTGAGAGCGGCCTCGAGATTGGTTCCGCCGGAGACGACAAATCCGCTCATGATGGAGGTGTCCGCTGAGTCCAGAAGGCGGTTGACGAGGGACTGGTAGGATTCGGAGGGAAACTGGGCGCGCATCAGGGCCATGATCCCGCTGACGTGGGGGGTGGCCATGGAGGTCCCGCTGAGGCCCTCGTAGGCGTTGATGACGGCAGGATCGCCCGCATAGGTCGAGGAGTAAATGTCTGACCCCGGGGCGGCGACATGGACCGTGGCCGGGCCGTAGTTGGAAAAGGATGACCGGTAGCCCTCGCGTGTGTAACTGGCCACCGCGACAATGTTGGGAACGGGATAACTCGTGGGATAGCGGGGCTCCGGGTCAATGTTGGTCCCCTCGTTGCCGGCTGCCGCGATAAAGAGCACATCGGCCATCTCGGCCTGCCGGATGGCATCCTCAAGGGCCTGGTTGTAGCTGCCGCCGCCCCAGCTGTTGCTGAGGACGCTGGCGCCGTTCTGGATCGCGTACAGCACGCAATCCACCGCGTCGGAGGAGGAACCGCTGCCGCCGGCGCCAAGGAACTTGCAGGCCATGAGCTGGACATCCCAGGCCACACCGGTCACGCCGGTGGCGTTGTTTCCGGCACCCCCGATGGTGCCCGCGCAGTGGGTCCCGTGGCGGTTGTCGTCGATCGGGTCGCCGGTTCCGGTGATGGCGTTGATGCCGTAAATGTCATCGATGTAGCCGTTGGCATCGTCGTCCACGCCGGGCGTGCCGTTGAGCTCCACCGTGTTGGTCCACATGTTGTCGGCGAGGTCCTCGTGGGTGTAGAGGATGCCGGTGTCGATGACCGCCACCACGATCCCGGACGCGTCACTGCGGATGTCCCAGCCCTCGGGGGCGTCGATGTCCTTGTCGGCCACCCCGTCCTCCTGTCCGGTGTTGTTCAAGCCCCATAACGTGCCGTCGGTGTAGCGGGGGTCGTCCGGTTCGTTGATGTCGGCGTGAACGATGTAATCCGGTTCCGCGTAGGCGATTTCATCCGCTTTGGTCAGGATGGCAAGGGCCCGCGGGAGGTCGTCGACCGTCTTGACGGGAACGGTCACCCGGTACAGTCCCGGGAGGGCATGCTTCCGGGCGATCGAGCCGTTGAATGCAATGATCAGCTCCCGCAACTGTTCCTCACCCGTGCCGTCCTTGAGTTTGACCAGGATGTGGTCCCCGACCATTTCCGTGCTGGAAAAAACGGTCTCCTCATCCGTGCCGGGGTTGCGCACCGTTTCCTCGAGGCGCAGGACCGGGTAGTGGAAATCCGTTTCCATGAGGCGGATGCGCTGATAGACGCCCGGTGTGTCGGTCGGGGTGATGCGCTCGTCGATGATCTTCCCCTCGAAGCGGCTGCCGGCGGATGAACCGGGCAGGACATCCGCGGCCTTCTCCGGATCAACGACGGCCAGGCCAATTCCGCCCGATGGGGTATCCACGGTTTGTGTGTTTTCCGCCGGGGATGGATCCGGGGTCGGCGCTTCCCTGTTTTGGGCGGCCGCCACCGGCGGTGCTTTCGCGGATTCCGGCGTTTCGGTGATGAACCACCAGACGGACCAGCCCAGCAGGGCAAGGCCGATGATCAGGATGAGGTATCTTTTTGCGGGGGACATGAAACCATTCAGGATTCAGGATTATCGCGGAAGCTCACTACGCGGAAAAAGGCCTTCGGGGAGGGATCCGCCTTGTGGAGCAGGGTGGGGGCACCGGATCCCGCAACCGGGTTCCCGAGGGGATCCCAGCCGTCCAGGTCGGCGGATGTGTACAGTTGGTAATTCAAGCCCTTTTTCGTCTCGAACCAGACCTGCAGGGCGTCGTCCATCTGCAACGGCTCGACGTTGACCGGGACCAGGTCCTCCGCGTCAAAGGCGATGACGGCGTAGTCCACCGATGTTGCCGCTGCGGGTACGTTGTAGTCCCGCCAGGCCGGCGGGTTTAATTCATTCACCGGAACGCTGCTCCAGGGATCGGTGCCGGATGCCGATGGGAGCAGGCTCCGGCGCGGACGATAGGCGATGGTCCGCCACAGGCCGCCGTCGATCCGCCGGGCCACGCGGAAGCCGAGCTCGTTGCCGGCCGCGTCGGTCCATTCGATGAGGCGGGAACCGTCCGGCTGGGGGGTTACCGTGTATGCCGGCTGGGGAACCGCTCCGGTGTAACCGGAGGTATCGACATCACTCACCCCGGCCGGCATCGGTCTTGAGCCCGCTGCCGGCGGCGTTGACGGCGAGGGTGAAGTCGTAGAGGTTGTTGGATCCCGCCTTGGCGTGGCCGACCCAGCCGGGGGTGGTGTTGCGCAGGGCCAGAAATCCGTAGTTCTGCATGTCATAGGAGCCGATCCAGCCGTTTTCGCCGCTGGTGCCGGTCCCGTAATTCTCCTTGCCGTGCCAGTTGTCGGTGAAGGCCCAGGAGTAGACCTCGAAGTTCAGGTAGCGCTGGCCCATGAAGGCCTCCCCGTCGTTGCCGATGGAGCCGGTGTTTACGACCCCGTTGTCGCCAACCCAGAGGTTGCGCCCGCCAAAGTCGTAGCCGCGGGAATTGAAGTCGTCGCCGGTTTCGCTGCTGTAGGTCCCGAACCCGTCCCTTGTACAGACGACGGGTTCCGATCCCGTGTAGCCGGGGATGCCGTACGCGGCCGGGACGACGGTCCCGTAGTAGAATCGCTGGTTGTAGTTGTTTTTCACGACAGCCCACTGGCCGCTGACGGTGTAGCCGTGGCTGCCCCGGTTGAAGACAAAGTTGTCCCGCACCTGCACGTTCGGCTCGTAGTACCCGCTGCCGGGCTCCGTCGGACGGCAGAGCGCGTAATGGTTCTTGTTCACGTCAATCCCGATCACCTGGGAATAGTCGAAAAGGATGTCGCGGACCGCGAGGTCGACAAAGGTGGAACCATCAAAGCGGAGGGTGTACTGGGAGTGGACGAAGTTGCGGGTCGGCCGGGGTATGGTGTTGTTGGCAATCAGAACATCCGAGCCATCCACGGCGATCCGGCCGGACCAGCGGTGGATATGAAAGTCGTCGGGCTCCACGAAGGCCCCGTAGGTGGGATTGTCGTTCCCGACCGGTATGTACCAGTCGGCGACAATGGTGGCGTCTTTGAGCTCCACCCCGAAGACGAGCCGGCCGGAGCCGGCGCCGAGGAATTGGGCGTCAAAGCCGGGGGTGGCGGTCCCGTAGAGCATGTCCGCCGGATGGGTTCCATCGGGCACCCGGTCGGCCCATGTGTTGCCGCTGCCTTCCGCGCCCGGCCAGTTGTCCTTCATCCGGTTCGGCAGCCAGCCGGACTGGCCCAGCGTGGCCGCCCAGTCCAGCTCCGCCCCGAAATGGATGAGCGCCCCCTCCAGGGAGACCCAGCAGATGCCGGTGTCCTGGATTTCCGCCAGGCCGGTTGTCGGATCCGGCTCCAGGCCGATCAGGTTCCAGTCGCAGGGAAGCTCCCCGCCATCACGGGCCTGGAATTCAAAAACAAACTTTGTCGGCAGGTCCAGCAGCCCGTCGTCCGGGTACGCGTCCGTCGGCCGGGCCCACTGGTCCCCGGTGGGGGTGGCGCCGCGGATGACGACCCCTCCGGGAAGCATGAGGCCGCGTCCGTGCGGGCCAATGCCCGCGCCCGCACCGGCCTCCGGCAAGGTAAAGTGGTACACGCCGGCGGGGAAATAGACCACTCCGCCCCCGGCCGCGGCGGCGGCGTCCCGGGCCAGCTCGAAGGCCTCAAAATCGGAAAGCCCGTCATCCGGCACCGCGCCGTAGACCGGGTCCGTGACATCAAAGACCGCATCCCAGGCGATCCGGTCCGTCCAGGCCGGGTATCCCGTTTCCGTTCCATAAAACGCGGCCACGGGATTATCGGACGGCTGCCCCAGCATGTTGACCGATGTGACAAGCAAAGCCCAAATGCAGACAAGCGGGTCCGGTCGACCCCATGAAGTCGAAAGGGAAGGCATCCGTGGAGTAAGCAGGAAATCACCGGAATTTTCAATTTCCTTTTTCCTGACAGATTGAGTCATGAAGCAAACGAATACCGTCAATTTGGGCAATGCCGAAGGGGTTGTTTACTTTGACGAAGAACCTTTTTTAGGTTCTTCCCGGAAAATTGTGGAACCACGGGGCGCGCCGGCGGGCTTGTCCCGCCGGCCGCCATGGGCCGGAGGTCTCTGTGGC
>JBNGDP010000098.1:0-13846 GCA_049975345.1 Oceanipulchritudo sp.
ATCTCACGGCGACACGGTGAACACGGAGAGAAGGTTTAATCTTTAACCGTGATCGCTGTGAGCTCCGTGAGAGATAATTTTATTTAGGCAATTCAATTTGGGTTCTTCTAAGATTATTGTGGAAGGATCATGCGGGTGGGGTGCCGCCCGCATGCCGGTCGGCATGCCAAGAAGGTAGCCGGGGGTTGAGCCCCGAGCTTGCCGAGGGGCGACACCCCCGGAAACAAGCGCGCATACGAGGGCGCATCCTGAAGGGATGCCACAGGTGCGATCCCTGCCGGGATCGTTTCCATATTATTTCCATCCTACCCCGGGTGTCGTCCCCCGCTCCGCTCCGCTTCGCGGGGTCCTCACCCGGGGCTACCTTCCCGCATCCCTGCCGGGATGCCTTGGCCGACCCGATATCCTGTCAGCCTGCCGGGGTACTCCACAAAATTCTACCAAGAACCATTCAATTTAACCCACGTCCTTGGTCCTTCGTCCTTCGTCTTTAGTCTTTCGTCATAAAATAAAGCACCGGCACGGCCATGCGGCTGATGAGGAGGGAGGCGATTTCCCCGAACATGAGGCTGATGGCGAGGCCCTGGAAGATGGGGTCGGCGAGGATGACACTGGCCCCGACAACCACGGCGAGGGCGGTGAGCAGCATCGGGCGGAACCGGACGGCACCGGCCTCGACCACCGCATCCCGCAGGGAGAGTCCCTGTTCCCGTCGCAGCTCGATGAAGTCAACGAGGATGATGGAGTTGCGCACGACGATACCCGCCCCGGCCATGAAGCCGATCATGGAAGTGGCCGTGAAAAAGGCCCCCATGGCCCAGTGGGCCGGCAGGATGCCCACCAGGGAGAAGGGGATGGCCGCCATGACGACCAGCGGGGTCTGGTAGCTGCGGAACCAGCCGACCATGAGCATGGCGATGAGGACCAGTACCGCCGCGAAGGCCAGCCCGAGATCGCGGAAGACCTCGAGGGTGATGTGCCATTCGCCGTCCCACTTCATCGCCGGGGCCTGGTCCTCGAAGGGCAGGTTCAGGTGGTAGATGGGAAGGTCCTTTTGTTCGGCCCCGAATTCGCGCATGTCCAGCTCCTTGATCCTGCTGTTGATGGCGAAGAGGGCATAGGCCGGGCTTTCAATGGCCCCGGCCACATCGGCCGTGACGTAGGTGACCGGCTTCAGGTTTTTCCGGTAAAGCGGCTGTTGGGAGGGAACCTCCTCGATGGTCACGAGCTCTGAAAGGGGCACCAGGGGCGCGTCCGGACGGCGCGTGGAGCGGACCTGAAGGGAAAGCAGGTCCTCCGGCGCGTTGCGGGCGCGGTCCGGCAGTTCGAACTGGATCAGGACATCCTCGCGTTCGTCGGGTAGGTGGAGGAGCCCGGCCGTCAGTCCCTGCGAGGCCATGGCCAGGACCTGGCTGATTTCGGTTTCATTGATGCCGTGCAGGGCCGCCTTGGCCTTGTCGACCACGTAATTGCGCTTGGGTTGCGGATCCTCGACATACCAGTCGACATCCACGACCCCTTCCGTCTCCTCCATGATTTCCCGGATGGCGCCGGCGAGGCGCATGCGCTGGGCGGGATCCGGCCCGTAGATCTCCGCGACGAGGGACTGGAGGACCGGCGGTCCCGGAGGCACCTCCGCCACCGCGATCCGCGCGCCATACTTGTCGGCGATGGCGGTCAGGGCCGGCCGGACCCGGCCGGCGATGTCGTGGCTTTGCGCCCCCCGATCCTGCTTGCCCACCAGGTTGACCTGCAGGTCGGCCATGGTTGGTCCCTGTCGGAGGAAGTAATGCCGTACCAGCCCGTTGAAATTGAACGGCGCCGCCGTCCCCGCGTAAATCTGGACATCCCGGACTTCCGGTTCGGGAAGCACCGCATCGGCCATTTCCATGGCCATCCGGGTCGTCTCCTCGAGGGTGGTGCCCTCGGGGGCGTTGATGATGACCTGGAACTCGGACTTGTTGTCGAAGGGCAGCATCTTGACCTCGACGAGTCCGACCACGACCAGGCCCATGGCGCCGAGGAGCAGAACGGCAATTCCCAGAAGGAAACTCCAGCGCCAGCGCGCCTTGTCGAGCATGGGCTCCATCACCTTGTGGTAGAGCCTCGTGAAGAAGTCATCCGGCACCTCGTGCTGCATGGCGTGGGCGGACTGCTCCGCCTCGGGCAGGGCCTGTTCGGACTTGAGGTGGCGCCGCAGCACCCGGATCGCGGCCCAAGGGGTGACCGTGAAGGCGATGATGAGCGAGAAGAGCATCGCCGCCGTCGAGCCGATGGGGATGGGCCGCATGTAGGGCCCCATCAGGCCGCCGACAAAGGCCATCGGGAGGATCGCCGCGATGACCGCCCAGGTGGCGAGAATCGTCGGGTTGCCGACCTCGTCCACAGCCTCCAGCGCCACCTCGCCGAGGGAGCGGTTGCGGCTGGAACGCATGCGGACGTGCCGCACGATGTTTTCAACGACCACGATGGCGTCGTCGACGAGGATCCCGATCGAGAAGATCAGGGCGAAGAGGGTGATGCGGTTCAGCGTGTAGCCGTAGAGGTAAAAGACCAGCAGGGTGAGGGCGAGGGTGGAGGGAATGGCCAGCAGAACGACCAGCGATTCGCGCCAGCCAAGGAAGAAGAGGATCAGCAGGGCCACCCCGAAGACGGCGATTCCCATGTGCAGGAGCAGCTCATTGCTTTTTTCCGCGGCGGTATGGCCGTAGTCCCGCGTCACGGTGACGGATATGTCCTCCGGTATCAGGCTGCCCTTGAGGGAGTCGACCTTGGCGAGCACCGCGTTGACCACCTCGATGGCGTTGGCACCGGGCCGCTTGGCGAGGCTCAGGGTGACGGCGCTTTCGGTCCCGTTCGCGCGGTCCCGGTGCAGGACGTAGTCGCGGGGCTCGGATGCCATGTCGTGGATTTCCGCTACATCGCGCAGGTAGACCGGCCGGTCGGCGAAGGCCCCCACCACGATGGAACCGACGTCTTCGGCGCTCTGCAGGAACTGACCGGTCTCCAGCAGCACCGACTCGTTGTCGAAGGGCAGGGCGCCCAGCTGGCGGCGTTCATTGGTGTTGCGCAGGGCGGCCGCCAGCTCCACGGGATTGAGCTTGTGGGCCGCGAGGGCGGCCGGGTCCAGCTGCACCCGGATCCGCCGCGTTGTTCCGCCGATCAGGGTGGTCTCCGCGACCTGCTCGATCGACTTCACGGCGTCATCCACCTGCGCGGCGAGCCGGCGGAGGGTGAGGTGGTCGTGGCTGCGCGAATGGAAGGTCAGGGCGAGGATCGGGACGTCGTCGATGCTGCGCGGCTTGACCAGCGGGTGGCTCACATCCGGGGGAATGCGGTCGAAGTTGGTCTGCAGTTTCTGGTTGAGCCGCACCAGGGCGGTCTTGAGGTTGGTCCCCACCTTGTAGCGGACGATAGCCATGGCCCCGCCCGGGTTGGACGTGGAATAGAGGTATTCCACATCGGGAATCTCCCAGAGGAGCTTTTCCATGGGCCGGGTGACCCGGTTCTCGACCTCGGCCGGGTCGGCCCCCGGCATGGAGACGAAGACGTCAATCATCGGCACCTTGATTTGCGGCTCCTCCTCACGGGGCAGCTGCAGCACCGCGAAGATGCCCAGCAGGATCGACGCGATGACCGCGATCGGGGTCAGCTTGGAATTGATGAACAGCGAGGCCATCCGCCCCGCATAGCCGAATTTTACGCCCGGATTCACGACTCGATTTCCGCTGGTTGACCGTCACGCATAACGGAAGAGGGGTTCAGGACGACCTTTTCCCCCTCTTCCAGTCCGGAGAGGACCTGGAGGAATTGCCCCCGGGCGGCCCCGGTCCGGACCAGGCGCAGGTGCAGGCGGCCCTCCCTGACGACAAAGACGCGTTCCATCTGGCCGAAACGGGCCAGCGCCTGCTCCGGTAGCCAGAGGGAGGTCGTTTGATCCGCCGGCCAATTCACGCGCACGTACTGGCCCGAGCGCACCGGCGCCCCGGCGGGGAGATCCAGTTTGGCAAGGCGGGTGCGGCTCGCGGGATCCGCCGCCGGAGACCATTCCGTCAGGCGGGCCTCCAGCGTCCTCCCGTCCGCCCCGACCTCAATGGTGGATCCGTATTCGAGGGCGGAAAGGGAATCCGGCACCTGCACGTGCACCTGGAGCTGGTCGGTACCCTCGATGCTCAGCAAGGGCATTCCCGGCCTCGCGAGATCCCCGCGGCGGATTTCCTTGGACGTGATGCGCCCGTCGAAGGGCGCCCGGATTTCCTTGTAGCCCTGCATGGTGACGGCCTCCTCGAGGCGGGCCCTGGCAAGTCTCAACTCGTCCTCCAGGCTGCGGACGGTTTCCGCCGTGGTCGCGTTTTGCGCCAGCAGGTTCTTTTCGCGCTCGTGGTTGCGCTCCACCCGGGCGAGGGCCGCCCGTGCCTGCTCCACCTGTGCGTCGATCTCATCGGCCCCCAGCACCACCAGGATCTCCCCGGCCTCCACGTGCTGGCCGATGATGAGGTCCGCCTCCCTGACGGTGGCCATCAGCTTGGCCGACACCACCGCCTTTTCCGCCGGATGAACCGTTCCCGGCAGCCATTGGGCCCGCGTGAGGGCCCGCTTTTCCACCTCCCCGAGGCGCACCTTGACCGGGGGGAGGGATTCCCCCTCCGCCTGCCGCTCCTTGTGTCCGCAACCGGCCATGAGGAGGCCCGCCGCCACGATTGTCATGACAATTCGATACATGCTCTTCCTTTTTTCAAATCAATCCAGAACGGGGTATCCGGCCACGCGGCGCAGGTGCGCCAGCGCGGTGCGTTCCCTTGCCGTGGCCAGGGCCAGCTGCACGCGGGCGTCCACCAGCCGGCTTTCCACTCCGATCAACTCGGTCGAGAGAAGGGTGCCCGCGGCAAAGCGTTCGCGGCTCAGTTCCGCGGCCTCCTCCGCCTGGGAAACCTGCTTGCGGGCCACTTCCTTCTGCGCCCTCGCCAGTTCATGGCCCAGACGGGCCTCTTCCAGTTCCACCTCGAAGGCCAGCTCCATCCGCCGCAGCTGTTCCGCCGCAACGCGCTCCCGCGCCTTGGCTCCCGCCACTTGCGCGCGCGTCGTGAAGCCGTCGAACACAGGAAGACTCAGCACGAGGCCGGCCGTCCAGCTGGTGCCGTCCCCCTCCCGGCGCCAGCCCTTGTCCGCCTGCCAGCTGGCGTAGGCGTCAACCGACGGGAGATGGCCCGCCCGGGCGCCCTTTACCTGCTTCGCGGCCGCTTCCAGACCGGCTTCCGCCGCCTGCAGTTCCGGGCGGTTGCGGATGCTCATTTCCGGGGGCATGCGGATGCCCTCCACCGAGGGATCCCCGGAGGCCAGTTCGATCTCCGTTCCCGGCGGCAGGCCAAGCAGGTACCCCAGCCTGAATCGCGCCAGCCGGGCCCCGTGTTCGGCCCCCAACCGTTCCCGCTCCATCGCCGCCAGCTGCACCTCCAGGTTCAGGCGCTCGGTGCGGATCAACTCCCCCGTCTCCTCCCTCACCTTGCTCACACGCACATTCTCCTCCAGCACCCGGATACCGGCCTCGATCGACCGCACGATTTCATCCGCCTGTTTGATGCCGAAGTAGGCCCCGACCACCGCGTCCTCCAACCCGTGTTCCGCCGCCTTCACCCTGTATTCCCCCGCTTCCCGCATCGCGGCCGCCGCATCGATCCCCGCCTTCCGGGCCCCTCCGCTGTAGATCCGGTACCGGCCCTCCAGCGCCCCCGTCAGCCCATCCAGCTGGCCCGGGTCGTTGAAGTCCAGGCTGTTGTCAAAGCTCCCCTGGCTGAGGATCGACCCGAAGCCCTGCATCGGGTTGGTCGTCTGCATGTAGTTCACCTTCACATCCACCCGCGGAAGCAGGCTCGCCGCCGCCTCCCGGTAGGCCGCTTCCGCCGCCGCCAGACGCGCCCGCTGCTCCTCCGCGTCCGGATGCCCCGCCAGCGCCTCCTCCAGCGCCCCGGCAAGGGTCCATGGACCCGAGGCCTGCGATGAAACCCATGGAACACACAGGACCCATGTGAGAACAACCGTTCCCGCCAATCCCTCCCTGCTCAATCGCATCTTCGCTTCCCTTTACTACCCGTTCTTCCCCTTGAAGGCGCAGCCGTCCCGCATCCCCAGTTTCCTGAAGATCAGCGCCGCCGGACAGAACCCTGTGAAGGATGCCTGCACCATGTTCGCCCCCACAAACACCGTGAAGGCAAACCACCACCCACTCACCGTCAACCCCAGCAGAACGCTCAGCAATACAAAACTACCCGCCATCCCCAGCACGGCCCGGTCCACGTTTATTCCTTTTTCATTTTTTGCTTGCATGCCCCCTGTTGTTTTAGGATTTCCTAATTTAGTCAACACTTAATTAATGATTTTCAAATTTTCCGGGAAATGAAGAGATGAGCGAGGGGAGGAAGAAGGAGGGTGGCCTGCGAGGGATGGCGGGGAGCGCGGGGGTGGCGGAGGCGACGGCGGTGATGGGGCTGTTGAGTCATCCGGACCGGTTGAAGGTGTTGTGTCACCTGACGATGGAGGGGGAGTTATCGGTTGGGGAATTGCTGGAGCGGATTGAGCTGAGCGGATCGGCGCTGTCGCAGCACCTGGCGAAGCTGCGCGGGCAGGGGCTGGTGGCGACGCGGAAGGAGCGGCAGACGGTGTATTACCGCGTGGGGCGGGAGGACGTGGGGAAGATACTGGAGACGCTGTACGGCTTGTACTGCGAGGGCTGAGGGGCAAGGCATTAGCGCGCTTAATAGCGCATGCAACCGTCTTTTTTAAATTAGCGCAGCTGATCGCATACCCTTTCCAATATAAGGGCAACTGGTAGGTTTCCGGTCGAAAAGAATAAAATGGAAGCAACGGAAAGGGGACAAGCGATGACGATGGGAACGGAGCTGGAGAACGTATTGGACTGGGTGGAGGGCGTTCGAGGGAAAGTTCGGGAGCTGGTGGGGGAATGGAAGGACCGGGAAGGGAACCTGATCATGATTCTGCACGCGATCCAGGACGAGTTCGGGTACGTGCCGCGCGGGGTGGCGAACGAGCTGGCGAAGGAGCTTGGGGTGAGCCTGGCGCGGATCTACGAAGTGATCACCTTCTACCATTATTTCCGGTTGAAGCCGCCCGGGCGGCATCAGATCCAGGTATGCACGGGGACGGCGTGTTACCTGAAGGGGGCGGCGCGGCTGTACGAGGAGCTGGAGCGGGAGCTGTGCCTGCTGGAGGCGGGCGGGGGCCGGGAAGGGGAGTTTCTGCTGGAGACGGTGCGCTGCATCGGGTGCTGTGGGATGGCGCCGGCGGTGGTGGTGGACAACGAGACGCACGGTCGCCTGAGCCCGAAGGACATGGGGGGCCTGTTGAAAGAGAAGCGGAAAGGATAGGTGGTGATGAAGAAGCTGAAGGAAAAGGACGTTGGGGGGAAGGGAACCGCGGAGCCGCGGGGGCCATGGATCCGGGTTGGGATGGACACGGGCGGAATCGCGGCCGGGGCACGGGAGGTGTACGCGGCGCTGATCGAGGCGCGGGACGAGGAGGGGCTTCCGATGGAGATCGAGAAGGTCGGGTCGCTGGGATACGCCTTTGCGGATCCCGTGGTGGTGTTCGGGTGCGAATGGGGGCCGCCGATCGTCTTTGGGGCGATGAACCCGGAGGCGGCGAGGGAATTGGTGCGCACGCATTGCCGGGGAGGGACGCTGCTGGAGGACCGGGTCATGGCTTCACGGGACCGCGGGGAGAGTTTTGATGGCAGCGAGCAGCTGGCGATCCTGGTAAAGGACACGGGCGAAGGAAAAGCGGCGGACCGCACGCATTTTTTCCAGCAGATGATCCGCGACGAGCTGGCCTTTTACGGGTTGGGCGAGCGGGTGAAAGTGTACCGCGCGCTGGACATGGGCCTGTACCAGCGCGGCATCTGCATGCAGTTGCTGCCCTCGCGGGTGACGTACGCGAACATGAGCGGGCCGGACATCCGGCGGGTCATCAAGGAGAGCCTGCGCGGGGGAGCGGTCCTGGAAGACCTTCTGGAACGCGGGAAGGATCCCCAGGAACGGATTGTCCTGCGCAATTGCGGAAAAATCGATCCGGACGAGTTGGAATCGTACCTGCGTGCGGGGGGCTACCGCGGGTTGAAGCGGGCGCTGCTGGAGATGAGCCCGGAGGCGGTCATCGGGGAAATGAAGACCAGCGGCCTGCGCGGGCGCGGCGGAGCGGGATTTCCGACGTGGCTCAAGTGGCAGAAGACGCGCGAGCCGGAGGCCGACCGGAAGTTTGTCATCTGCAACGCGGATGAAGGGGATCCGGGCGCCTTCATGGACCGGAGCGTCCTGGAAGGGGATCCGCACGCGGTTCTGGAGGGCCTGATGATATCGGCCTACGCGATTGGCGCGGAAAAGGGATTCTTTTATATTCGCGCGGAATATCCGCTGGCGGTGCAGCGGGTGCAGCGGGCCATCGACCAGGCCCGCGAATCGGGCCTGCTCGGGGAGGATATCCTGGGGAGCGGATTCAGCTTTGACGCGGAGGTCCGGCTGGGCGCCGGGGCCTTTGTCTGTGGGGAAGAGACGGCCCTGATCGCCTCGATTGAAGGGCGGCGGGGCAGTCCGGAGCCAAGGCCCCCGTATCCTTCGGTCAAGGGCCTCTGGGGGAAGCCGACCTCCATCAACAACGTGGAGACCCTGGCGGCGGTGTCGGCCATCCTGGATGAAGGGGGCGCGTGGTATGCGGGATTCGGGACGCCGGAGTCGCGCGGGACCAAGGTTTTCGCAGTGACCGGAAAAGTGAGAAACCCGCAACTGGTGGAAGTCCCGATGGGGACCTCCATCCGCACAGTGATCGAGGAGATTTGCGGTGGAGCCGGTGAAAAATCGCGCATCAAGGCGGTCCAGACGGGCGGGCCCTCCGGCGGGGTCATTCCCCGCGAGCGGATGGACACGCCGGTATCGTACGAGAGCCTGAAGGAACTCGGTTCGATCATGGGATCGGGCGGGATGCTGGTGATGGATGAGAGCGACTCCATGGTCGATGTGGCCAAGTTTTACCTGAACTTCTGTGTCGACGAGTCGTGCGGCAAATGCGCGCCCTGCCGGATCGGGGGCTTCCAGATGCTGAAGCTGCTGGAGAAGATCCATGCGGGGAAGGGGACCCCGGACGACCTGGAGGCGATCCGGAGAATCTGCCACTGCATGCGGACCGCTTCCCTCTGCGGGCTTGGGCAGACGGCGCCCAACCCGGTGCTTTCGACGCTGCGCTATTTTGAAAAGGAATACCTCGATCTGGTCAACGGGAAGGGTTCCGCCACCGGCGGTACCCGGTCCGGGTCCGGAGAGGAGGAGACAACTGAGGAATGGGAAAGGGTTTGAGCATGATCCGGAATATGGTCCACGCGAAAATAAACGGGATGCCGGTGGAGGTGCCCGAAGGCGCCAGCATTCTCGAGGCGGCCCGGGAGGCCGGCATCCGGATTCCCTCCCTCTGCAAGCATGACGATCTTCTTCCCTCGGCGGCCTGCGGGCTGTGCATTGTGAAGATTGCCGGGGAGTCGCGGATGCCGAGGGCCTGTGCCACCCCGCTGCGGGAGGGCATGGAAATCACGACCCATGACGGGGAATTGACGGAGATCCGGCGAACCGTGCTGGAACTGATTCTTTCCAATCACCCGAACTCCTGCCTGACGTGCGGCCGCAACGGCAACTGCGAGCTGCAGACCCTGGCGGGTGAATTCTGCGTGCGGCAAGACCGGTTCGCGAAGCATGTCCCCGAGATCGAGCCGGACCGCTCGAATGGATCCATCACCATTGAATTCACCAAGTGCATCAAATGCGGCCGTTGCGTGCAGGTGTGCCAGGAAGTGCAGAACGTATGGGCCCTTTCCTTTTTGAACCGGGGAATCGAGACACGGATGGCGCCGGCCGGGGACATCGCCCTTGCCGATTCCCCGTGCATCAAGTGCGGCCAGTGCGCGGCCCATTGCCCGACGGGGGCCATCATCGAGCACGATGAGACGGCCACGGTCTGGGAGGCGCTGAGGGATCCGGGGAAATTCTGCTCGGTGCAGATCGCGCCGAGTGTGCGGGTGGCCCTCGGCGAGGAGTTCGGCTATCCGCCGGGGACCAACCTCAACCGGCGCATCTACGCGGCCCTCAGGCGGCTCGGTTTCAAGGCCGTCTTTGACACCAATTTCTCGGCCGACCTGACGATCATGGAGGAGGCCAGCGAGTTCGTTGAACGCTTTGCCCACAAGAAGGGGCCGCTGCCGCTGATCACCTCCTGTTGCCCGGCCTGGACCGACTACATGGAGAAGTACCACCACGATTTTATCGCCAATTTCTCCACCGCGAAGAGCCCGCAGCAGATGCTGGGTGTAATGGCCAAGACGTATTTTTCGGAGAAGATGGGTCTCGATCCGGCGAAGCATTTCCAGGTCTCCATCATGCCCTGCACGGCGAAAAAGTATGAACTGGAGCGTACCGGCGAGATGTTTGCCTCCGGATACCAGGATGTCGATGTCACCCTGACCACGCGCGAACTGGCCCGTCTGATCAAACAGTCGGGGCTGGTTTTCAGCGAGATGCCGGAGGAGGATGCGGATTCCCTTCTGGGTGAATACACCGGGGCCGGGACCATTTTCGGGACCACCGGCGGGGTCATGGAAGCGGCCCTGCGTACCGGGTATTACCTCGTCACCGGGGAAAACCTTTCCGGGGACGGCATCGAGATTCTCCCCGTGCGGGGCCTGGAGGGAGTCAAGGAAGCCGAGGTCGATATCAAGGGTACGAAGGTGCGGGTGGCGGTGGCCCATGGGATGGCCAATGTCGGCAAGGTGCTCGACAAGGTGCGCCGGGCCCGCGAAAGCGGGGAGGAGACCCCCTACCATTTCATCGAGGTCATGGCCTGTCCGGGCGGATGCATCGGAGGGGGCGGGCAACCCTACGGGATCAGCGACGAGGTGCGTCGCCTGCGCATGGAAGGCCTGTACCAGGAAGACCACGGCAAGGAGATCCGCTTCTCCCATGAAAACCCGGAGATTCAGAAGATATACCGGGATTTTCTTGGCCAGCCGCTCGGGGAAAAAGCGGAGAAACTGCTTCACACCCGGTACAAGGCGCGGCGGGTCTACCTGAAATAGCTTGCGGAAATAGATTGCAGGGCCGGGAAAAACCTGCCTTGGTGGGGGGGATTTCAGTTGCGTTGGGATTCCTCCATGCAGGAAGGCCAAGGCCGCCGGAAGCGTCGATTTTTTGGAAGTTCTGTGCCTCCGATGGAGTAACGTGAAGCCGATTGGTCGAAATCAGTAATCCAATACTTCACGGGTGGAGACCGCACCGACCAGCGTGAAGTGATCACAAGGTGCGAAACGAGCAAGTAAGAATAAATGGATATATATGTAGGAAATCTGGCCTATTCGGTTCGTGATGACGAACTCAACGAGGTCTTTGCAGCATACGGGGAAGTCGAGTCCGCTCGGGTTCTTCTGGATCGTGAATCGGGTCGTTCCCGTGGATTCGGTTTTGTGAAAATGCCGAACAACGAGGAAGGGCAGAGCGCGATCGAGGCACTGGACGGCAGCGACATGCAGGGACGTCCCCTGCGGGTGCGCGAGGCCGAAGAGCGCAAACCCCGTCAGGGGGGTGGCGGTGGGTTCCGCCGCGGCGGCGACCGCGGCGGCGACCGTGGAGGCTACGGCAACCGCGAAGGAAACCGGCAGCGGTATCGCTGAGCGGTTCCCGGGCGGTTTGCCCATGCTATTTCCGGGGTGCCTGTTGACCGGGCGCCCCTTTTTTTTCGCAAGCGGCCTGGTCCGGGAAAAGCGGGGAGGGGTATTCGCCGCTTTCGATGAGTGCCCGCAGGTGCTCCTGGACAAAGGGCTTGTCCCCGGGGTAGGTGACGCCGAACCAGTGTCCGCCTGTCTCGAGGAGGTCACAGACGGCCGCTTCCCGCGCGATCAGGCCATCGACAAAGGTCGGGATATAGAACTCCGTGGTCTGGACATGCTGCTCGTACTTGAGGAACTCGACGAAGTGCCGCTCAAGGGGCTGGAACAGCTGGTCGGAGAATCCCCAGAAATTCATGGAGACGAGGTCCTCGGGACGGAGGCGCACTTCCTTTCCAAGGCGATTGGTGCCAAGGATCGTACCCGCCCGGTCCCTTTCAATATCGGTGATTTCCTCGATGGATAGAAGGCGACCCTCTTCGGTGCGGCAGATCCCGCGGTTGACCGCTCCGTGCTCGGAAAGGGTATGGGAAAGCGGATAGCAGACCATGCCGAGGGGGATGCGGCCGGATTCGCTGCAACCGCCGAGGTAGCGGGCCATGACGGCATAGGCGTCGGCCCCGTAGAAATCGTCGGCGTTGATGACCGCGAAGGGTCCCTTGATGGCGTTGCGTGCGGCCCGGAGGGCATGGGCGGTGCCCCATGGTTTGCTCCGGCCGTTGGGAACGGAATATCCCGCGGGCAGGTCCTCCAATTGCTGGAAAACGTACGCCAGCTCGGTCTTTTCCTCGTACCGGCGCCCGACGGTGGCCCGGAACGGTTCCTCGATGTCGCGCCGGATGACGAACACCACCTTGCCAAACCCGGCCCGCAGGGCGTCATGCACGGAATAATCGAGCACGGTCTCCCCGTGCGGTCCCATCGGATCGAGCTGCTTGAGGCCCCCGTAGCGGCTGCCCATTCCGGCGGCGAGAATCAGCAAGGTTGGTTTGCGGCTCATGGATGGGGGGGATTCATGGGTGAAAAATCCCCCCATGGCAAAGCGAAAAGCGGCTCTTGCCTTGCAGCGAGACGCCGGGATCGCATGATCCGGACCATGGCTCATCTGACGTGTCGTTTTTTCGCCGGGACCCTGGGGGTCAGCACCTCGATGCAGGTTCTTCTTCCGCAATCCACCGGAGGGGGCCAGATTGGAATGGGCGGGGCCCAAAGGAAGGGGAGCTATCCGGTGTTGTACCTCCTCCACGGATGGTCCGATGACGAGTCAATCTGGATGCGGCGCACCTCGATCGAGCGGTACGCGGCCGAACGGGGATTGGTGATTGTGATGCCCCGCGTGGAGTTGAGCTACTACCAGAACATGTCCAGCGGCATGCGCTTCTGGGACTTCATCTCGGAGGAATTGCCGGCCCTGTGTGCGGATTGGTTTCCCATTTCCGGGCGGCGGGAGGAGACCTTTGCGGCGGGCCTGTCCATGGGCGGCTATGGCGCTTTCCGGCTTGGGCTGGCCTGTCCCGACCGTTTCGCCGCGGTGGCCAGCCTCTCCGGGGCGCTGGACATCCGCGAGATCGGGAGCAAGGATACGGAGCCGGAACGGTTCCGCAAGCTGGAGGCGATCTGGGGACCCGGCCTGAAGGGGCTCGGAGAGGAATCGGACCTCTTCCAGTTGGCTGACCGGCTGGCCGCCTCCGGTGAACCGCAGCCCGCGTTTTACCAGTGGTGCGGAACCGGCGATTTCCTGTATGCGGGCAACCTGAAATTCCGTGATCACGCGCAGGCCGCCGGTCTGAACCTTCTCTACAGCGAGGGTCCCGGGGACCACTCCTGGGGGAACTGGGACCGCGAGATCCAGGGCGTGCTCCACTGGCTACCGCTTTCCGGGGAGGTTGGACAGGCTTAGGCTGAATGGCACTCGGTTAAGCGGGGCTGTCGAGGATTTTCCCCAGTGGCTTCTCCGGGGGGAATGGGATGCTCAGAATAGCCAACATGCCTTAACAAAGGCGCGGGGATCCTCGCGGCCCTTCAGGCGGGACTGGAGTTTGGCCATTGTACCGGGCCGCAGATGGCCTCGAAGAGGCCGGCCAGTTTACCGGGCCGCAGATGGCCTCGAAGAGGCCGCATATCCCAGCCCAGGGC
>JBNGDP010000099.1:0-13665 GCA_049975345.1 Oceanipulchritudo sp.
CCCCATGGCAGTGGTGGTAAGGACAATGTTTGTGCGCGCCGTCGGGCTTGTCCCGACGGCCGTCCCAGGTTGGGAAGACGGCGGTCCACTTCTCGTGAAAACCGCGCCGCGGGGCTTGTCCCCGCGGCCGGAAGAGGCCCGCATCTCCCCTGCCAGGGCAAAGGGGTTAGGTAACCTGCCAAGCAGCGTTTTCCGTGGGAACAATGCTGATTGAATGGGGAACAATGATACTCTTAATCCCCTTAAAACAGATGATGCGTACAATCCTCAAGATTACCCTGCTGGTAAGTCTTCCCGCTATCACCTTCGGCGCACCGATGGACTTTCCCGGCGGCATGCTGGTGGAAAGCTTCAACAATCCCGGCTTCAATGCGATGGGGAACACGACGGTGGCCTTTGCGGGCGAGCCGGCGGTGGCCGGCTGGGAAACAGACGCTCCGGACGGGCAGCTCCAGTTTGGCTGGAGCGGCGTTGTCAGCGAGGGGCGGATGTACGGGTTCCGTTTTGATTCCAGCGGCGAGACGTCCCCGACCGCGGGCGCTCTCGGCAGCCGGACAACCTCCGTCACCGGCCCGATCCACTATGCCCTCGGGCTGATCAACACCAGCGGCCAGGTGATCAGCAGCTTCAGCCTGTCCTGGTCCGCCTTTGTCGCCCATTACCGCGACCAAAGCGTGGACAAGCTGAGCCTGTCCTACGGCTTGGGCGAGACGATGGCCTTGGCGAGCTACACGGAGCTGCCTGAAGGGACCTACATTCCCCCGGCCGGGACGGGCAACGGCAATCCGGTGGCAGGGACGGCGGAGCGTCTAAGCGTCTCCGTGGACAACCTCGACTGGCAGCCGGGGCAGACCCTCTGGCTGCGCTGGACGGACCACCAGGACGAGGTGAACACCAGCATGGGAATGGGGATCGACCATTTGTATTTCCGCACGGACGTCCCGCGCGCGCAACCCTACACGGGTTGGACCTTCGATGAAAGCGGGATCACCGAGCTGCTCGTCGTTGATCAAAGCCATTCCGAAGCATCGGACACCAATCCCGGCACGACGGAGCAGCCGCTGGCCACCATCCGCGCGGCCATCGTGAAGGCGGCCGGACATTCATCAGGCGGCAAGGGCACCCGCATTCAGGTCCATCCCGGCACGTACCGCGAGGTGCTGGACATCGTGAGCCGCAGCGGCAACCTGCCGTTGGTCATCGAAGCGGTGGGCGAGGGTGAGGTCGTGGTTTCCGGATCCGATATCTTTGAAAACTGGACGGCTTCCTCGATCGCCAATGTTTATGAGCATGCCTGGACCTATGACTTTGGCTGGGAACCCAATCCATGGCCGGGCGACCTCGCATTGAAGTATTCCAAGGGAACGCGCCGCGAACTGCTTTTCATCAACAAGCAGCCGATGACTCAGGTTGTCGACACCGCCGAGTTATCCGAGGGCACCTATCTTGTCGATGATGAGAACGACCGGGTCTACCTGTATCCGCCCGCCGGCATCGATCCTGCGGCGGTGACGGTGGAGATTTCCGTCCGTCCGGAGGCCCTCTACGGCGAGGATTCCAAAATGCTGCGCGTGTTCCGGGTGAACAACGTGAAGATCAAGGGGCTTGTCTTTGAGCATGCGGCAGCCGCCAGCCTTGCCAACGATGCGACCATCGCCTTTCGCGGCTGCTCCAACGTTGTCATCGAGGACGTGACCGTTCGCTGGAGCAACGGCTTCGGCCTGTCCATGGGCGGGCAGGGCGACACCCCGGCCGAGAATTTCCTTGTGCGCAATTACCGCAGTATCGGCTCGGGTGCGCTCGGCATGGATGGCGGCGCGATGTCGAACATCCTTTTCGACGGCGGCGAGATCCGCCAGACCAACTGGCGCGGCGCCCTGTGGGGGGCGACCGGCTGGGCCCCGTGCGGGTTCAAGTTCGCCAGCTACAACGGCATGCACATGCGCGACTTTGTCATCTCCCAGACCCACGCCTCCGGGGTGTGGATGGATTCGGACAATCGCGACATCCTGTTCGAGCGCGTGTATTCGGTGAACAACTACCGCTCCGGATTCAGCCTCGAGGCAAACTATGGACCGATCATCCTGCGTGACTGCATTATCTACGGAAACTCGACCGGAATCAACGGCTTCGACAACAGCGGGGTAACCGTG
The DNA here is from genome assembly GCA_049975345.1 of Oceanipulchritudo sp. Taxonomy (GTDB): domain Bacteria; phylum Verrucomicrobiota; class Verrucomicrobiia; order Opitutales; family Oceanipulchritudinaceae; genus Oceanipulchritudo. Next base: position 2,154 of record JBNGDP010000099.1, read on the forward strand.
GAGAACAGCCTGATCGCCAACAACTCCGAGCGCCAGGTGCGCTTTGCAGGCTCGCACCCTCTTACGGAGGAGGAGCTGCTCCAGTACGACGAGGGATGGAGCCGGAACCGCCAGCGCGCCCGCCACATCCCGCGTGACTGGACGCTCACCGGCAACCTGTTCGGCTCGACGGCCAACGCCGTTTCCGACGAGATATTCGGATTCGGCCTGCGCACGGGCTCCTACACGGATGGCGACGGCAATCCGGTCTTCCAGGTGTTTGCCGACACCTACGCCGGCGACAGCAACGAGTTCAGTGTGGAGTCCGGCCAGTCCTATCCCGCCTTCCGCAATCTCCTGAACAACCCGGCCACCTACAGCGAGTGGGTGCAACTCGTCAACGAAACTAACGGCAACTGGATCTCGACGGAGAGCCTTGAGCTTGCGCTCACCGAGGCGGAAGCGGTTGTCGGCGAGGAGGCCACCGGGTTCATCGGTCTGAATGCCGCCGTTCCCGTGGTCACGGTCGTTGCTGAAACTCCGGTCGCCCGCGAGGAGGGCCAGGTGGCCGCAGTCTTCCGCATCACCCGCGAGGGTGGCGACATGGCCCAGCCGATCCTCGTGACCTTCGCTCTCGGAGGCACCGCCCAGATGGGCAGCGACTACGCCACCGTTGAACAGTCGCTGCTGCTCGGGCCGGACCAGGCCAGCGGGACCGTTTCAATTGTTCCGATAGCCGACGGCGTGGCGGAGTTCGAGGAATCGGTCGAGCTGCAGGTGAGCGCCGATATTGATGGCAACTACAAGCTTGGGAATCCCGCCACAGCCGGCGTCACCATCGCCGACATGGATTCGCTGGTGCCGTCCCTTGTAACCGGAGAGGCAGGAATCGGGTCGGGGATCCTTTCCGTTCCGGTCGTTATTTCCAATCCATCCCCTTCACCCATGGAGCTGAAGGCCGGTTCCCTTTCGATGCAATACCAGTGGACCGATTCCGCGTCCGATCCGGAATTCGCCTACCTCTGGCAGGACATCCGCTCAACTGGAACGCCGGTCACCTTCAACTGGATCGGCACCAACAACGACGGCCTGTCCGGGGCCATCCCACTCGGGTTCGAATTCCCCTTCTTTGGCGGCAGCTACTCGCAGGTCCACGTGCACAGCAACGGGTTCCTCACCTTTGACATCCCGGATGATCCGGGATGGCGCTTCGCCACGGAAACGGAACTGCCCGAGGATAGCAACCTCACCGCCGCCACCATGGTTGCCGGCTTCTGGAGCAATCTTGCCCTCGATACGCTGTCAAGCGTGCGCTACGTGGCCGAGGCGGACCGCTTCATCGTGCAGTACTCAGACCTTTACCGTTACGGGCTGATTGGCTCCAAGCCGCGCGTCACTTTCCAGGTCATCCTCCACGCCACCGGCGAGATTCGCTTCCTGTATCAGGATATCAGCTACACGGGCAGCGCGCGATCGGTCGGCATCCAGGGAGCCGGCAAGCAGGCCGGCCTCAGCCTTACCGCTCAGGACGGCCTGATCGCGGAGGGCACCGCCGTGCGGATGGTGCCGCCCGCCGCATGGATGAGCGCCCCCTCCGGTACCATTTCCCTCGCGGGCAACGGCAGCGCCGAAATGGAGCTGCTCCTTTTCCCCGGTTCGGTTCTGAGGGGGAACTACAGCCATGTTCTCAGCCTCGAGGATGCGGGGACGGGCCAGGTGCTCTTCTCGCTGCCGGTTCAGCTCAGCGTCGCCGATACGGGCGACCTGATTACCAATTCCGCCGACATGGGGGACTACCGCTGGTCGCCCTGGCTCGGGTTTTTCACGGATGCCTACCTTCCCTGGATTTATCACTGGGGACAAGGGAACGGGCTTGGTTGGATTTATACACTCGGCTATGCCGAGAACAATCTTTGGGTCTACATCCAGAGCGAGGGGGAATGGGTCTGGACCTCCCGCTACTTCCATCCATGGGCCTGGAATGCCGGGTCCGGGTGGCTTTGGATCGGCGGCTGAAACGGCGCGCCGCTTTACTGCGGGCGCGTGGTTTCCCCCTCCACCCAGGTGCCGTTGATGAGCACCGTCTTCGGGTGCTCGCTCAGGCCGCGGTCGAAGCTGTGCATCTGGCTGACCACCAGGTCCACCGCCGCCGCACCGACTTCCTCAAACTGGTTGTCCACACCGCTGATTTCGCCGTCATCGTCCAGCTTGGACAGGTTGATGAAGCCGATGTCCTCCGGCACCCGCAGGCCCATTTCCCGTATCAGCGAAAGCGTCCGCGGGCCAAGTCCGAGAATCACATCCGGTTTGTTCGCCTTGAGCCATCCATCCAGACCGGTGCTGGAGTAGGGTTGGAGGTTGATGATCGGCAGTGCCTCACGATCCGGGTTCTCGTAGAAATACTGCAGGTAGGCCGCGCTGTAGCGGTATCCGGAGCGTCGGTCCATGACGGATCGCAGGATCAGCCCGGGCCGCTTGTAGCCCAGCTCATGACACCTCTGCAGGCTCAGGCGCGTCGACTGGAACTGGTTCGGGCAGGCGCGGTGGAAGCTCTGTTCCGACTGGCTGCGCCCGACCGCCGCCACGTAGAACTTCCGGTAATCCAGGTCGAGGGAGGTCCGCTCGTAGGGAAATGGCAGAATCACTACAGATTCAATTCCCCGCGTGTAGAGAATCTTTGAAAGCCGCTGGTCGCTGATATTTTCGTCCCCGATGCTGAACAGCTCGGGCACGAATCCCAGTTTGGCCGCGCGCGCCCGCGCCCCCTCGTAGAAGGTCTTCAAGTGCTCGTTGTCGTGCTCCAGCACGTTGCGCGTGAAGGTGTTCACCAGCGCCATCACCGAGGCCGAGCGCTTCGTCCGCGTCTGCCGCATGATCGCCATCAGCCGCGACATTTCCGGGTTCGGTCGGTAGCCCATTTCCTCCGCGATCTTGCGGATCTGCGCCCGCCGCTTCTCCGATACCTTCGGCGCATCCCGCAGCGCCCGTGAGACCGTCATCACCGAAACACCGGCCGCCTTCGCGATGTCCGTCAATGTCGGTGGCTCTTTGTTCGCTTTCATTCGGGGTTCTCCGGAGTGTTATCGTAACTTAGGCCGGCGCGCCGGCAAAGGCAAGCCCCGGCGTTAGCTTAACCCTTGATTTCGGAAAGCCGTTATTTGGGAGTTGCGGGGATCTGGTCGAGGCGGGCGGCCTGGGGGCGCCCGTGGATGAGTTCGCCGTCGCGGACGAATCCCTCGGGGGCGTCCGTGAGCTCGCGGACAAGGATCTGCCGGAGAGAACCCAACTTGTCCGGCCGGGAAGGAGCCAGATTGTGAAGTTCCTTGGGATCTTCACGGATGTCGAAGAGCAGTTCGACACCGGACTGTGAGAACCAGACATACTTAAAGGAACCTTGAAGGATCCAGTGATTGGAGTCTGGCCCGAAGAAATGCTCACCGTGAAGGTAATCGCGGACTGAGTCGGTTTCACCGAGACAGACGGGCCTCAGGCTTTTGCCCTCGACGGATTCGGGAACATCGACGCCGCAGAAATCGCAGACAGTGGGGAAGATGTCCATAAGCTCGGCGATGGCGGTGGGTTGGCGGGAGCCGAACCCGGTGTCCATCCTTGGCGGGCGGATGATGAGGGGAATGCGCGCGGAGCCCTCGAATGGGACGGCTTTGGCCCAGTAATGGTGGTCGCCGAGCATTTCGCCATGGTCGCTGGCGAAAATGATCAAGGTATTCTTTTTGATGCCGTAGTCGGCGAGAGCGAGAAGGATGCGGTTGATCTGGTGGTCGACGTGGGTGATGAGGGCGAAGTAGGCGGCGCGGGCGAGGTCGAGTTGTTCCTTGTCAACGCGGCCGCGCCCAAAGCTGGCGCGCAGGCCGTTGCGGCAGCTGTCCTCCGGATCGCTGACCCAGTCGCCGACCGGGATCCCGGGCATGGCACGGTTGAGGTAACGTTCGAGCAGGTTTTGCGGCGGATCGAAGGGCGGATGCGGGCGCACGAAGGAAGCGGTGAGGAAGAACGGCTTGGAGGGATCGCGGCGCTTGAGAAACTCGATGGACTGGGAGGCGACCCAGTTGGTCGGATGATAACGTTCCTCGTAGGGCCATGTGTTGACGACCCATGAGTTGACGCCGAGGCCGGTGTCGCGCAGGTCGGCGTCCGTGCCAAGCCGTTCCCTCAGCCATGTGGAATAATCATCGTAATGGGTGTAATCGAGCGGTGGCTTGCGGTGGTACCCGAGGGTGCCGTCGTGGAGGACGACATTGTGAAAGCCCATCAGGTTACGGGTGGGGGAGGCATGCATCTTGCCGACCAGTTGGGTATGGTAACCGGCCCTGGCGAGTGTGCCGGCAAGGGTGTCTTCAAAGTTCCATGGGAAGGTGTGGTCGTAGCCAACCAGACCGAGCGAGCGGGCCTTGCGTCCGGTCCACAGGCAGGCCCGCGCGGGTATGCAGGTCGGGCAGGCGGCGTATGCCCTTGGGAAGTGCACCCCGTCGAGGAACAGCTCGTCGAGGTGCGGCGTCTTCACCACGGGATGATTCTCAAATCCAAGGCAGTCCGCCCTCCATTGATCGGTGAGGATCAGGAGGACATTGGGCCGGTTGTCGTCCGGAAAATCCATCGGGAAAAGTGGAGGCTTTTAAAAGTCGATCTTGACCTTGAAGTCGAAGGCGCGCGGCTCGCCGTAACCCTGGAGGCGGTTGGCAATGTAGGCCTCGTCGGTGACGTTCTCGACCTTGAGATCGAAGGAGACATTCCGGCCCCAGAGGACCGTCTTCCAGCCGATGAGGAAGTCGATCTTCCACCAGTCGGGGACGATGAAGGTCGCGTTGTTGGCGCCGTAGACGCCCTGCTGCTGGTCCTGGTAAATGTATCCAAGTCCCAGATACAGGCCTTCGAGCCGGCCTTCCCGGAAAGTGTACTTGCTGAGGGCGGAGAACTTGTGCTTGGGCACGTAGGGGAGGAGGGAACCCACATCCGACTCGTTGTCGGCGCTCACGACGGTGGCGTCGACATACGTATAGCCGCCGTAGATCTGCCAGCCTGGGGTCGGCTGGATGACGTAGTCGAACTCGATCCCCTCGCTGCGCTCCAGGCCGCCGAAGACAAAATACACCGCAGTGGGATCGTCGATGGGCCGGCGCGGGATGCCGGTGCGGTCGACGCGGAACACCCCGAGGGTGGCGTTCAGCAGATTGTCCCACAGCTGGAACTTGAGCCCAACGTCGACGCCCTCGGAGGTCTGCGGCTCGATGACCCCGTCTTCGGTGAGCACGTTGTTGTTCGGGAAGATGCCCTCGCTGTAGAGCGAGTAGAGGCGGACCCCGTCGATCAGTTGCCATGAAAAGCCGACCTGCGGGGAGACCTTGTCGCTCACGTTGTAGGCCCAGTCGGAGAAGTCGACGTTTTCATAGCCGGTCTCCGGCGTGCCCGAATTGGTCGCGGCCTGGCGGTTCTTGTTTTCAAAGCGGTCATAGCGGATGCCGCCCATCAGCTGCAGCCTCTCGTTGAAGAAGGAGGCCTGGCCGGTGACGTAGTAGCCAAAGGCTTCGTTCTCTTCCTCGTTGTAGCGCTGTTCCTTGAAGTATTCCTCTGGGACATCCTGCTTGTCGAATGCCTCCAGGGTGGCCGGGATGAAGGGATAGACGATGGCCAGCTCATCGGCATGCCCGGCCAGTTCCTCCGGCCATTCGGAGAGCCCCTCGATGGGGAAGCGCAGGAGCAGGCCCGGGGAATCAACCGTCTCCAGCAGGCTGCGGCTGCTGTCGGTGCGCTCGTCCTTGAAGTATTCCTGGCCGAACAGCAACTGGCCGTTCCAGTTGTCCCGTTCCAGTTTCCAGACCAGTTCGTTCTGGGTGGCGTTGACGGTGTTGCGCGCCTCGGCGTAGGAGGGGCGGTAGGGACCGGTCTGGATGTAGTCGATGGCCTGCTCGAAGACGACGCCGAAGCTCGGGTCGCGCAGGATCAGCGGCGGCGCATAACGGCGTGTAATGAATCCCGCCGCTACACGGTACTGCTCGCGGTTGGAACTGTGCGCGTACAGAACGTTGCGGAAAAATAGATTGTCGGTGAACTGGTACTCGATGGTGCTGGTTCCGGTCTGCACGTCGATGTCGCGGTAATGCTGCGGCCCGCTCAGGTTGAAGCTCGGATCGACCGGCACCAGTCCGTCGAGGCCTTCGGCGCGCCAGTTGCTGTCCTTGACATAGGGCCGGCCGTTGCGCGTCCGGTCGGAGGGGTGCTGCCAGCGGGGCAGGCGCGAATAGGGGGCCGTCTGCTCCTCCTGGAAGAATTCGTACTCGACACGGATGGTCAGCTTGTCGGTGGGGCGCAATTCAAGCACCGGATTCACAAAGTACTTGTTGACGTGGTAATCTTCGAAGTAGGCGTCCGCGTCCTCGAAGGCGAAGATGCCGCGGCTCAGCAGCTTGCCGCTCGCCGTCAGGGGAACGTTGACGTCCAGCTCGCTGCGGAAGCGCTCGTGCGACCCGACGATCTGGGTGAAACTTCCAAAGAATTTCTCCTGCGGCTTGCGGGTGATGTAGTTGATCACCCCGCCCAGTCCGGACTGCCCGTACAGGATCGCCGCCGGTCCCTTCACCACCTCGACGCGCTCAATGTTGGCCGCGTCCAGCACCGCGCCGACCCGCTTGATGCCGTTGCGCAGCGGCCAGTCCGTCTGGAAGCCGCGGATGTAGACGTTGTTCGGCGTGTCCTGGTCGCTCCCTTGTGTCAGGCCACCGGCGTATTCGATCGCCTCGAACAGGGTGGTCGCGTTCAGGTCCTCGAGGATTTCCTGCGGCACCACCAGCAGCGACTGCGGCAGGTTCTGGATCAGCATGTTGGTCCGCGTGCCGGAGGTCGAGTTCGTCGCAAGGTAACCGACGTCCCCGCTCGTGCTCACCTCATAGGGGGACAATTCAAATACAGGCTCCTCCTCGGGGCCGTTTTGCGACTGCGCATGCGCAAAGGGGCACCCCAGAAGAAGGCTCGCCGCCAGCGCGGCTCGGGACAGTTTCAGGGATAGAATTTTCATCTCGTTTTCGTTTGGGTTGTTCTATGGAATTTTGGGGAAGGAAGGAATCTTTCTGTGCTTTTTTTCAGCATCTCCCGGTGATCCGCTGCCTCAAGCCCCGCCAAGGTGTTATGGTAACGCCTGCTGCGAAAAAAAAGCGCGGGCCGAAACCCGCGCCGAGATCTTAATGAAAATGGCGGTAGCGGTTATTTGGGAAGGTACACCCAGCCGGAATCATCATTTACGTAGACCCACTTGGCGAGGTTGATGTTCCAGACCCACTTGGCCTCGGCGTTGCCGGCGTAAACGAAGCCCATCCATGGGGTGGTGTCGACATAACCGTCGGGGCGCAGCGGATAACCGTTCCAGGTTTGCTCGCCGCCGCCGCCAAGCAGGGCGACCGCCGTGCCCTTGTAGCCGACGTTCGCACCAAGGTTTGTAATGACAAGGTAATCACCCGCCGCGGTGCGCGTGGCGGTCATGATCGAGGCGTAGAATTGCCGGTGGTCGCCAAAAATGTCCTCGGCGCCGCCGCTGGGGAGGGTCACCGTTTCCTCCGCGATTACCCCGCCGGAACCGTTGTAGTGGGTGACGGTCAAATTGTGACCGGTCAGGGTATCATGGCCGCCGTCGGCGTAGTTCCAGCCGTCGTTGAACCAGTGGTAGACCGTGACCTCCTCATCGGTGACCAGGTCGATCCGCGTGGTCATGGTGACGGTTTCGCTGGCGCTCCAGCCGCCCCAGGAGACACCGTAGTAATCGCTGCCGAAGGGCAGGGGATCGCCGTCATCCCAGGTATAGACGACCTGGTACTTGTCCGGGTCGATCAAGCTGTTGGCCCCGCCGGGGAGATCCGGCGCCGTCGATTCGGTGATGTAACTTCCGCCAAACTTGGCCGCCGTGATGCCGGCCGAGCCGGAATTGCTCGGGATCAGGTAGTCCACGAACGGATCGGTTGAGACGTTGATGACTTCGGCCGCCTCGATGCCGTCGGAGACATCCTGGTAGCCCGCCGGCACGGAGCCGCTGTTGTCGAACTTCTGGACCTCAAGCGTAAGGCCGTGGGTGGTGGCGGCGCCCAGCAGGAGCCCCGCGACAAGGGTGGTAGGTATGTGTTTCATATGATTCTTTAGTTTAAGGGTTTCCTCTTCAAGTTAACACGGACCCCAGCCGGGTAAAGTTGGCAAAAAGGGATATGGTAACCCCCTGTCGGCGTTGCGGTGGCGGGCAACGTTGCACCGGCTCTTTTCGATAAACTGAAATTCGAGTGGCCACACGGTGATTGAGGTGATTGAAGAAAGAAAAAGATGGAAAAAGCAGTGTATCATGTGGAACCGGCCGGCCGGGACCGTTCGGAGGGGAGCAAACGCGCGCCATGGGGCAGCCTGCCCGGGGCGGTACAAAACATCCGTGAAAAGCGGCGGCGGAGGGAGCTATCCGGAGCAGTGGAGCTGCGGCTGGGTGCGGGCGTTTACCGGCTCGGGGAGCCGCTGAAGCTGGGGCCCGAGGACAGCGGACTTGAGATGGTCGGGGATGGCCGGGGAAAGGTGGTCATCAGCGGCGGCAGGGTCGTCGAGGGTCTCAAGGAGGAGCGGTTGGACGGGCGGCGTGTTTGGGTGGCCGATTTTCCAACGGCGTGGAAGGAGCGGCGGGACTTCCGCCAACTGTGGGTGAATGGCAAGCGGCGGCCGCGGGCGCGCTACCCGAAGTTCGGCAGCAGGGGGGCGGCGCAGAAGAACCTTTTGGAGATGGCGGAAGTGCGCGGGCTGGATGAGCCGAACTTCCTCGCCGGGGCGGATTACGCGTTCAGGCCCAGGGCCGGCGACATCGAGAAGTGGGACGGGTTGTACGACGCGGAAATCGTCGCCCTGCACTTCTGGATCGAGGAGCGGCTGACGCACCCGCATTTCGACCCGGCCACCGGATGGGTGGAGTGTTCGCGCCAGGCGGCCTTCCGCCTGACGGAGGATTTTAGCGAGAAGCCGGCGCGTTACTACATCGACAACCTGCGCGAGGCGCTGACCGATCCGGGCGAGTGGTATTACGCGAAGCGGGAGGGCAGGCTGTACTACCTGCCGATGCCGGCGGAGAAGCTGGAAACAACGGAGCTGGTGGTGCCGCTGGTGCGCAAATTCATCGAGGTAGCGGGGAATCGCTACAATCTGAGCAAGACGGAAGGGGACATCCACGGGACGGATCCGGTCCGCGACATCCGTATCTCCGGCCTCACCTTCCAGTATGCCGACTGGCGCCAGCCGATGGCCAACTACCTCGACCACGACAAGCTGAACGTTCCGCAGAAGCCGCTCAGCGGCAACGTCCAGGCGGCCGTCAGCGTGCCGGCGGTGATCGACTTCCGCGTTGCCGAGGACTGCGTGATCGAGGACTGCCGCATCGAGCACGTCGGCACCTACGGGATCGAGTTTGGCCGCGGGGTGCGGCGCTGCACGGCGGTCGGGAATACCTTGACGGACCTTGGCGGTGGCGGGATCAAGATCAACGGTACCGAACTGGATGGCCCGGCGCACGGGCGCACCGGCCATTGTTCGGTCACTGACAACACGATCAAGGATGGCGGTCTTGTCTTCCACAGCTCGGTGGGAATCCTCATCGGCTGCGCCTTCGAGAATGTTGTGGCGCACAACCGGATTGAGAACCTGTTCTACACCGGCATCAGCATCGGCTGGAGTTGGGGGTACAGGGAGACGATCACCCGGGACAACCTCATCCTCAACAACCGCATCAACAACATCGGGCAGGGGCTGCTCAGTGACATGGGGGCGATCTATACGCTCGGGGTACAGCCGGGCACCGTCATCGCCGGCAACCATGTATCGGGCGTGAAACTACACGCTTACGGCGGCTGGGGTTTGTACCTCGACGAGGGCTCGTCGCACATGCTGGTCGAGGGCAACCTCGTCCATGACATCCAGGGGCCCTGCTTCAATATCCATTTCGGGCGCGAGAATATTCTCCGCAACAACCTGTTCATCGGCGGCAAGGGCGGCATCGCCTCCATGGGAAGGGCGGAAAAGCATGTCGCGGCCAATTTCATGCAGAACGTCTTTGTTCCAACCGGGGGACTGGTCTTTTGTGCCGGCTACGGCGGCTCGCCGGACCAGTCGTTCCGCAGCGAGGCCAATATTATTGTCCGATTCAAGGGGAAGCCGCTGCACTATTTCGACAAGCCGTCTTATGAGAATCCGGACAAGGTACCATGGAAAGAATGGACCGCCAAGGGCGGGGATCTGCTCAGCGCGCAGGTCGAGGCCAAGGGCCTTCCGCTAAGGGTCCTGGAGCGGCCCGAACGCGCGGATTGGGCGCGCATCCTCGGAAAGAAGCTGGCGTCCCATGGTATCGCGTTCCCCGACTGGAAGCGCTGTGGCCCGCGGTCGGTGAGCAAGCGCATCCCCCTGCGCCAACCGTTGACCCGATTCGCGACACGGCTGGAGGACCTGACCTGAGTATCTTGAGGATTTTCCACACCTTCGAGTCGCGTACACCTTCGAGTGGCGCGTTCACGCGCGAAGGCGAACGACCAATACGGGTCTTCGCGCGTTCACGCGCGACTCGAAGGTGTACGCGACCCCTTGCGGATTGACAGGGTGCTGCTTATCAAGCGGAATGATTCTGCGTCATGCCAAAAATCCTCGGCATCTCCTGCTTTTACCACGACTCCGCCGCCTGCTTGGTACGGGACGGGGAGATTGTGGCGGCGGCGCAGGAGGAGCGCTTTTCGCGGAAGAAGCATGATCCGCGCTTCCCGGCGGGTGCCGTGGCGTACTGCCTGGGGGAAGGCGGGTTGGGGGTCGGCGAGCTGGACGCGGTCATTTTCTACGAGAAGCCGCTGCTGAAATTCGACCGCCTGCTGGCATCCTGGCTGAAGACGGCGCCCTTCGGGTTCCGCACCTTCCTGGCGGCGCTGCCGAACTGGCTGAAAGAGAAGCTCTATCATCCGAGGCTGATCAAGCGCGAGCTGGGTGGGGCTTATCGCAAGGCGGTGCTGTTTGCCGGGCACCACGAATCGCATGCGGCGAGCGCCTTTTATCCGAGTCCGTTCGAGGAGGCGGCGATCCTGACCATCGACGGGGTCGGGGAATGGGAAACCGCCACCATCGGCGTTGGCCGGGGGCGGGAAATCGAACTTCTTCAATCCCTGCATTTTCCGCATTCACTGGGGCTGCTCTACAGCGCCTTCACGTATTACCTTGGATTCCGGGTGAACAGCGGGGAATACAAGGTGATGGGACTCGCGCCCTACGGTCGGCCGGTTTACCGGGAGACGATCCTGGCCAACCTGATCGACCTGAAGGAGGACGGATCCTTCACCCTCGACCAATCGTTTTTCAACTACGTTTCCGGCCTGACCATGACGTCGCGGAAATTCCACGACCTGTTTGGCGGGCCGCCGCGCTCGCCGGAGACGCCGCTCACGCAGAAGGAGATGGACCTGGCGGCCTCGCTGCAGTCGGTGACGGAAACGGCCATCCTGCGCATGGCGGAGACCGCGCGGCAACTGACCGG
>JBNGDP010000100.1:0-13509 GCA_049975345.1 Oceanipulchritudo sp.
GGCCCTTGGATGTGGATCCGCGAAGTCTGGATCCCCTTCATCCCCTTCATCCCTGCCAAAACCGTTCATCCCGCCGCGGCCCGGTCGGTTTTATCAGGGATGATTTCGACCCCGTAGATCCGGGCGACCTCGGAGTCGAGGAGGACCTGCTGGCCGCGGATGTCGATGAGGGATTCCTGGATGGCGCCGGGTTTTGTATTAACAGGGATGAAGGGGATAAAGGGGATGGATCATGGAGCGGCGCTTTGATCATGCCGTGTGTCCCTAACACTTGTCAAAGGGCCGGTCATCGGTGAGAGTAGGCGCTCATGGGGCATTACGTCATGCTCACGCGCGAGTACCCGCCGGACGCCACGGCGGTGGGGCAGTACGTGGAAAGTGTGGCCGTGCGGCTGGCCACGCGGGGGCATGCGGTCACGGTCTACACCGCGGACCGGGACAACGAGAACCCCACGATCCGGTACGAGAGCACCTCGCGTCATCCGGGTGTGCGGGTGGTGCGCCTGCCCTGGACCGGGTTCGGGAAGCGGACCATCGCGCATCGCCTGCTCGGGCAGGCCAGCTATCTGCTGCAGCTCTTCTTCCGCCTCCTTTTCAAGCGCGGCGTGGACGGCCTGGTACTGACGACCGCGCCCCCGACGATCGGCATCCTGTACCTTGCCCTGCGGGTCTTCCGGCGCTACCCGGCCCTGTACTGGGTGATGGATGTCAATCCAGAGCAGGCCGTGGTCATGGGGGTCTTCCGGGAAAACAGCCTCCCGGTCCGCCTCCTGCGCTGGTGCAACCGCCACCTCTGCCGCTGTGTCGACCGCATCGTCGTGCTGGATCGGTTTATGGGGGAGAGACTAAGGACAAAGGACGAAGGACTAAGGACGAAAGACGAAGGACAAAGGACGAAGGAATCCGACCTACGACCTACGACCATCCTCCCGCCCTGGCCGCTGGAGAAGACGCTGCACGCGGTGCCGCGGGAGGAGAACGGGTTTCTCAAGGAGCACGGGCTGGAGGAGAAGCGGTGTGTCTTCATGTACAGCGGCAACCACAGCCCGGTGCACCCCCTGGAAACCCTGCTGGGGGCGATTGGCCGGGTGCGGGACCGGGAGGACCTGGCCTTCCTCTTTATCGGCGGGGGCGGCGGGAAGGAGGCCGTGGAGCGCCTGATCGCGAAGGAGCCGGCGGGCGGGCGCGGAATGGTCCGGAGCCTTCCCTACCAGCCGCTGGAGCGGCTGAGCGAATCCCTTTCCGCGGCGGATGTGCAGATCGTGGTGATGGGGGAAGCGATGGTCGGGCTGGTGCATCCCTGCAAGATCTACGGGGCCATGGCGGTGGGGCGCCCGGTGCTCTTCATCGGACCGCGCGAGTCCCCCCATGGGGACCTGGTCGCGGAGCACGGCTTCGGCTGGGTCGTCGGCCACGGGGAGATGGAGCGGCTGGCGGGGTTGATCGGGGAAATCAGCGCCCTGCCCCGGGCGGAACGCGAGGCCATCGGCGCACGGGGACGCGCCGTATTGGAAAAGGAATACAATCCGGACCGGCTGGCGGGAGCGTTCTGCGAGCTGGTGGAGGAATTGTGACGCAGGAATGTTCCCGGCATCCCGGCCTGTGAAATCGGTCAACCCAGGTGCGAAACAGCATCTTTGGATCCTGAGCGGGGAGGATCTGCCGAGGCATCCCGGCCGGGATCGCAGGGGTGGCATCCCTTCAGGATGCGCGTTCTTTTTCTTGTTCCCGGGGGGTGTCGCCCCTCGGCAAGCTCGGGGCTCAACCCGCAGCTACCCTCTTTGCATGCCTGCCGGCATGCTTCCCTTTTTGCATGCCTGCCGTTCTTTGCCTGTTCCATCCGCATACAACCGTTTCCTTTCCCTTTCACCCGCATTTGGATTACACAATCGTATGCGAGGAAAGACATCATTTGAATGTGGCAATTCCACTTTTTGGTTTTAAATTTCCCGTGAATCCCTGAATCTAGCTCTCCATGTCGGATCAGGAACCACGGATCGGGATCATTGGATGCGGGGTCATTGCGCCCGCCCACATTGAGAGCTACGGGGGGCTGCCCGGGGTGCGGGTGGTGGCGCTGTGCGACCTCAAACCGGAGCGGATGCAAGCGATCCGGGATAAGTATCCGGACCTGGACGCCGCGTGTTTCGAGCGGTACGGGGACTTGCTTGCTTCGGGGGCGGTGGATGCGGTCTCCGTCTGTACCGACCACGCCAGCCATGAGGAAATTTCCCTCGCCGCCCTGAAAGCCGGCCGGCACGTCCTTTGCGAGAAGGCCCTGACCATCAGCACGGAAAGCCTCGAACGCATGCTCGCGGCCGCCGGACAGGCTCCGCGGCTTGTGGCGGCCGGTATCCTGCAGCACCGTTTTGATCCGATCTTCCGCGCCCTCAAGGGGATCCTCGAGGAGGGGCTCCTCGGCCAGATCCTGACCACCAGCCTTCAGCACAACTGCCTGCGCACGGAGGCCTACTACCGGGAGGACGGCTGGCGCGGCACCTGGGCCGGGGAAGGGGGCTCCCTGCTCATCAACCAGTCGATCCACTTTCTCGATATCCAGCAATGGCTGATGGGCGGCGCGGCTTCGGTGCAGGCCCACACCGCCAACCTCGCCCATCAGGGGATCATCGAGACCGAGGATACCGCCGCGGTGAGCCTCTCCTTTCGCAACGGCGCCCTCGGCACCTTTGCCGCCACCTCCGCCAGTCACCAGAATTGGAACCATGCCTTTCAAATTGTCGGGACCGAGGGGGAGCTTCGCCTGCGCGACGGCCAGCTCACCGACTGCTTCCACAAGGATCCCGACCTGGAAGAGCGCATCGCCCGCCGCCTCAACATCGAGGAACGGGAAGGCGTCGAGGGGGCCAAGGTCTACTACGGCTCCAGCCATCCCGCGCAGATCCGTGACTTTATCGAGGCCATCCGAGAAGGGCACCGGCCCTTTGTCGGCTTCTCCGAGGCCGCCGAGCCGGTAAGGCTGGTGCTGGGGATCTACGAATCCAGCCGGAGTGGCAAGCGGGTGGACTTTCAGGAAACAACCGCGAGAATGGAGAATTCAACTACGAATCACCCGAATTCCGCGAATAGAAAGGATTTCTAAATTTGTTTTCGCGGAATTCGTGCGATTCGTAGTTCATATCCTGTGAATTCCTCTTTCGTCGCAGGAATCAGAACACCCGCAGGGTGCCCGGGCCGTTCTCGTGGATCCATGCGCGCAGGTCGGGGAGGGCCTCTTCGGGCGGGTAAAAGCTAAGGACCCGCAGGCGGGTGTCCCCGATGGACTCCTCCTGCAGGCGGCGGGTGCGCTCGCGCAGCTGCGCCCACGGGACATCCTGCCCGCCCCCGCCGGGGGGCGTGCGCTGGAAATCGCAGTCCGAGACAATGAACACCTCGTCAATTTCCGGGTCCATGGCGAAGGCCGCGGCGAGGACCCCCTCGATGCCGTTTGGGGAGCCGCGGGTCCAGCCCCGTCCGCTGGTCCCGTTGGTCCGGAAGGAGGTGTCGATCCACTCCCGGGCGCGTTCGCGCACGGCCGTGGTGGCCGGCACGAGCCCCGCCTCGAAGGCCTCCCAGTTACGGGTGAACTGGATGATTCCGAAGAGGTGGTTGGGGCCCAGTTGATCGACAAAGGTGTGCACCTCCCGGCGCAGCTTTTCCATCGAGAGGCCGGCCCGCTCGATCTTCGTCTTCACCGAGGCGGAAACATCCAGCAGGAGCACGATCCGGCGCGCGTTGAGGCTTTCCCCGAGGAAAGCCACCGGGTCCGGCGGGGGCAGGGTGTCCGCCTCCATCCCGTCCGTCAGGGCGCTTATTTCCCCCTCGAAAAACGACCCGACCGGCAGCATCGCTCCCATGGCCCCGATCGACTGCGCCAGGTCCGGCTGGTGGACCGGGATCTCCGTCCGCGCCGCCTCCATGACCGGTTCCATCAGCCGCTCCAGCCCATCCTGCTGCAGGCGGTTCAGGCGGGCCAGGTCGTCCGCCAGGGCCTGCTGCTGCTGACGCTGGAGCGTGGGGGAGGAGGCCGGCATCTTCAGCCGCGCCTCCTGCGGCGGCTTTGTTTCGAGCACCCCGATCACCACCGCCAGGCCAAGGATCACCCCCTGGATCCCCAGCGCCAGCCCGCCCACCAGCAGCCCCTTGCGCCAGGAGCTTGGGCGACCGTGGGGCACGGGAGTGGGGGTGGGCTTCCTTTGCATGTGACCATTCTTTCGGGGCCCGTCAGGCGGAAGCAACCGGTCGTGCTAGTCAAATTTGAGGGGGTTGGTGCATATGCCTATTCCAAATGGATGGCATTCTGCGATCCCTGCCGGGATCGGTTTCATATTCCATTCATCCAAACCCCGGGTGTCGCTCCTCCTTCGCCCGCCTGCGCCCTTTGGGCTTCGCGGGACTTCGGAGGGCTCAACCCGGGGCTTCCTTCTTGCATCCCTCCCGGGATGCCCTGGAACGGCCCTTCGACGGGTTTGGTTTTTTTCTCCAATAAACGCTTGACGACCTTCGGGCCCCGCGTAGCTTTTCCTCTTCATTACCCAAGCATGGGGTGGTAGTTCAGTTGGTTAGAACGCCGGCCTGTCACGCCGGAGGCCGCGAGTTCAAGTCTCGTCCATCCCGCCACTTTCTTAAAGGCCTTCAAGTCAAGTACTTGGAGGCTTTTGCTTTTTTTGCGAACGCGTTCCACCGCACCTGTGATCCCCGCCCTCCCGATTCTTCTTGTTTCCCCCCGCAACAATTTCATTAAATCGCACCATAATGCGCTTTCCCCTGACCCCCCCTGAGAAGAAACATTCCCAGTTCTGCGGGCTGGCTAGCGATCTTGTGTGGATTGTTTGGCTGGCAGCTGGTGCCCGGCCAACCCATGTACCTGGACCCGTTGGCGGGGGTGGAGGAGCGTGTGGAGGACCTGTTGGGGCGCATGACCCTGGAGGAGAAGATCGGGCAGATGACACAGGCGAACATCGGGTCGGTTGCGCCGCACACGGACATCCGGGACTATTATCTGGGCTCCCTGCTCAGTGGCGGGGGGGAGGCGCCGTCGCGCAACACCGCGGAGGCCTGGGCGGACATGGTGGACGGATACCAGGCGCAGGCGTTGACGACGCGCCTGCAAATTCCGCTCCTGTACGGGGTTAATGACCTGCCGCTGGCCCGCATCACTGTGACCACCGTTCCCGGTTATTTCTATGAAATCGAGTTTTCCGATGACGGCCCGGATAACGCCTCCCCCTGGAATACCTTTGCCAACCCGGCTAATGGCATCGGTACCTGGACCGAGACCGGCTCTGCTGCCTCCACCTTCCCCTTTCAGGACGACTTCAGCCCCGCCACCAGCGGGTATCCCTCCCCAAGCGGAATGCGGTTTTACCGGGTGACCAGTTCGGATCCCGCGGATTGATGGGGCGGACCCCTTCCGTGCCTATGTGCCCGTTGGGGGTCCGGTGCCGTGGACGCATCTGGATTTCCGGAACGACCCGGACCAATTCCAGTTCGCCATCGTTTCGGACCTCCCCGGGCAGGGCGGCTTCCGGTTCGATTGACCGGGGATTCATACCAAATCCAATTAGATTTGCTTAGATCCTAGTCAATATCTCACGGGGCACGGCGCACACGGAGCCTTTGCCTGGCGGAGCCAATCCGGTGCCCGGTTTCCGGTTTCGATGTGGACGATTAAGGGAAAACAGGAAGGTTTTGGCGAAACAAAAACGCAAGGGACCAAAGCGGTTCCCGCACGGCGGGGCCGAATCCGGGGATGGCGGTCCTCTGGTTGCGGCTCCCTTGTGAGGAGGAAAAGCTCGCCAGCTTCCGCCCCCTGGGCTTTCGTCCCGTCCGCCTACCTGGCCAGCCCGGTTTCGCGGACCTGCTCCGGCGCAAGCCGGAGGAAAGCGGGGATGTGCCCACCCTCGGGCCCAAGGAGTGATCGCGCATCGCGTGCCATTACTGAAAGGAAAAAGGCCGGTCCTTGCGGAACCGGCCCCTTTCGTGGTTAGGAGTAGGGTAACAAATCAAATCTGACCATAGAGAGACTTGCCGTTGGAAAGCAAGTCCTCACAGGCGCGGGCCACCCGGGCGGCCATGTTTTCCTCGGCCTTCTTCAGGTAGCTGCGCGGGTCGTACAGCTTCTTGTTGCCGATTTCCCCGTCGATCATCATCACGCCGTCGTAATTCTTGAGCATGTGGTCGGCGATCGGGCGGGTGAAGGCGTACTGGGTGTCCGTGTCGACGTTCATCTTGACGACCCCGTATTCCAGGGTTTCCCGGATCTGGCTGAGGTCGCTGCCGCTGCCGCCGTGAAAGACGAGGTCCATCCTGGCGGATTCGCCGTACTTTTCCATGACGGCGGCCTGGCCCTTCTTGAGGATTTCCGGGCGGAGCTTGACGGCGCCCGGCTTGTAATGGCCGTGGACGTTGCCGAAAGTGGCGGCGAAGGTGAAGCGACCGAGCTCATTGAGGGCCTCGTAGACGGCCACCATGTCCTCCGGGGTGGTGTACAGCTTCTCTTCCGGGGTGTCCTCGGAGCCGGCAGCGCCATCCTCCTCGCCGCCGACCACACCGGCCTCCACCTCGAGGATGATCTCGTTCTCGGCGCAAAGCTTCATGTACTCCTTGCTGATGGCCATGTTTTCCTCGAGCGGCAGAACGGAGGCGTCCAGCATGTGGTTCTGGAAAAGGTTGTTTTCCCCCTTGGCGCGGCGGGCGGCCGTCGCCTCGATCAGCGGCTTGAGGAAGCCTGCCGCCTTGTCCGGCTGGCAATGGTCCGTGTTGAGGGCCACCAGGACGTTGTACTGCTCCGCGAGGCGGTGGGCGGCCTCGGCGAGGACGATCGTCCCGAAGGCGGCGTCCTTGTTGTTCAGCCCGCTGGCAAACTGCCCGGCCCCGGTCGAGAACTGGATGATCCCGTCCGATTTGCAGTCCGCGAAGGCCTTGAAAGCGGCATTCAGGGTGATGATGGATGTGCAGTTGATCGCCGGGTAGGCGTAGTTTCCTTTTTGCGCCGCATCCAGCATGGACGCGAATTGTTTCGGTGTGGCTATTGGCATGTTGTTTTCAGGTTTATGATTATTGAAAGAGCATGGAAGTCTTTAGGACTGACGCGGCTTGGAGCAAGGATTATTATTAGGAACGGTAATCCGTCGCAGGCCGTTTTTACCAATCCTTCTAATGACGGGAGTTGTGGTCACATCAGGGAGCTGTGGTTTGCCCGGTTTCCCCCAAGGAGCGGCGGTTTTTAACCGCCGACCGGGAACTTGGCCACACACGGCGGTTAATAACCGCCGCTCCTTGGGGGGTTCAGAGCAACTCGGTGGGGAGTTCCTCGTTGGCGGACCAGCTTTCCCCGCTGCCACTCCGCCATTCCAGGGGCGGGGAGACCTGCTGCCATAACTCGCGGGGAGACAGCCCGTCGCGGCCGGTGCCGGCCTGGAAGTGGATCAGGGCGGGCAGGCGCTCCAGGTGTGGTTCGGGGATGTGTCCGGAGGCAAGTTTGCGAAACCCGTCGAGCCAGCGCTGCAGGTCGTCTGAGAATTTCCGTCGGATGAAGGAGAGGGGGCCGCGGGCGGACGGGTGGGCGAGAAGGGCATGGATGTGAGGCTGGTCCGCGATCCGCTCCAGGGTCGCCCCGATGAAGGCCTCCGGCGAATGCGCGGGCAGATCCTCCGGGTCCGGCCAGAAATCCGTCTCCCGGACCAATTGCTCCAGCAGGCCCTCCAAAGAGCCAAAGTACCGGTAAAGCAGGACCTTGTCGACCCCGGCCGTGCGCGCGATTGCATTGACGCCCCAGCCCTCGAACCCCTCCCGGCGGAGAAGTTCCAGTCCGGCCCCCCGGATGCGGGCCTCGGTTTGCTGGCGATTGCGCGGCATGGTTTACTTCGAGAAAAACAGGAAATACGCAGTCTGCAGGGCAATGTAGACCAGGATCACAATCAGGATCCAGCTCATGGGCCAGGGCTTCTTGTCGGTCCCGGAGTGCGGCGGCACGACGCCCCTTTCCTTTTCTTTCCCCTCCATTACTTGTTGTTTCCGGCGCCCTCGATGGTTTCGAGCACGGCCTGGACGGTCTCGATGCGGGCCTGGGGGGTGATGCCGTGGCCGAGGTTGAAGATGTAGCGCTTCCAGGGGGCCATGGCGTAGAGGAGCTTGCGGGTGGCCTCCACGGCGGCTTTCGGCTCCCGTGTCATCAGTTCCGGATCCAGGTTGCCCTGGACGGTGATGTGCCCGGGCAGGTGGGACCGCCAGGAGGCGAGGTCGATGGACTGGTCGGCCGCAAGGGCCCGGGCCCCGGATTTGGCCAGCTCGCCGCGGTGGCTGGTCATTCCCCTTGCGAACAGGATCACCGGGGTCGACCTGGGCAGCGCCTCGATGATCCGTTCAATCCACTTCAGGGAACAGTCCCAGTAGTGTCCATCCGGGGCGGCGGCGGCCCATGAATCGAAGATCTGCACCGCGTCAACCCCCGCCTCGATCTGGCTCCGGAAAAGTTCAATCACCGCCCGGGTGACCTTTTCCATGAGGGCGTCGAAGAGCGGTCGGTGCTGGGTGAACATTTCCCGGGCATGTCGGTATTCGCTGCTGGACCCGCCCTCGATCATATAGGTGGCCAGCGTCCAGGGGGCGCCCCCGAAACCAAGAACAGCACGGGAACCGTCCAGCTCCTTCTTCACCATGCGGATGGCCTCGGCGATGTAGGCCGTGCGGATCCGGACATGCCCGGTGTCGAGATTGTCGATCTCCCCCTTGCTGCGGATGCAACCCGCCATCTCGATCCCTCCCCCATCGCGGAAGGAGTAGGGCAGCCCCATCGCCTCCGGGACGATCAGGATGTCGCTGAAGATGATGGCCGCGTCCAGAACGGGAAAGCGCCGCAGCGGCTGGAGCGTCACCTCGGTCGCCAGCTCGGGCGTCTTCACCATGGTGACAAAATCATATTTCTCCTTCAGGGCACGGTACTCGGGCAGGTAGCGTCCGGCCTGGCGCATAATCCAGACCGGCGGGCGGTCCGGGGCCTGGTCCGTGAAGGCGTTGAGGAAGCGTTCTCGGTGGGTCATTGTTGGTCGTAGGTCGTAGGTTGATATCGTGTTACGGGCATCCCTGCCCGTAAACATAAATCCAGAATTTAATTTACGGGCAGGGATGCCCGTAACACTTTTGAGTCATGCCCGATAAACGCATCATCATCTTCGGCTGTGGTTACGTGGGCCGGGAGCTGGCCCGGGCCGGTTCTCAACGCGGCTGGGAAGTCTGGATCCAGTCGCGCAATGCGGATTCCCTGGCCGCGGTGGCGGGGGTGCCTCCCGAGCGCCGAATCGTGGGGAACTTGCACGAGGACGCTTGGCACGCGCAGTTGGCCGGGTCCTGGGACGCGGCGGTGAACCTGGTCAGCTCCGCCGGGGGCGGGCTGGACGGCTACCGGTTGTCGTATCTCAAGGGGAACCGCTCGATCCGGAAGTGGGCGGAAGGGACCGATGTTGGCCGCTTCCTGTACACCAGCGCGACCTCGGTCTATCCGCAGACCAACGGCGAATGGGTGGGGGAGGAGGACGTTCCGGAGATAAATCACCTGTCCCCAAGCGGGGCGATCCTGCGCGAGGCGGAGCTGGAAATCCTCGAATCAACGGTCTTTACCGAGTGCATCGTGGCCCGTCTTGCCGGCATCTACGGTCCCGGACGGCACCTCTACCTGAACAGCCTGCGCGAAGGCGCCACCGCGCTGCCAGGGAACGGCAGTGCGGTTCTCAACCTGATTTACCTGAAGGACATCGTCGATGCCCTGCTGCTGATGCTGGAGGCGGAGCTCCCTTCCAAATCGGACGTTTTCAACGTCGTCGATAATTCACCTGTCCCCAAGCAGGAGATCGTCGACTGGCTGGCCGCCGAACTGGGTGTCCCCTCGATTCCCTTCGACCCGCACCTTGCCGGACCCCGCGCGGCTCGCCGCGCAACCGGGGGGGGCCTGCCCAACCGGCGGGTCCGCAACGCGAAAATCAGGGACCTTCTCGGCTGGCAGCCACGCTACCCGGATTTCCGCGCCGGCTACCGGGATATCCTCGCTACCCCATGAACCGGGCCTGCAGACCCGACCCATGGGTTGGTCCTTATGGTGCCAGGTCCCAGGTCTTTTCAACGGTATAGGTGCGCTTGCCCTCGATCACCTCGCTGCGCATGAGGTGAAACTGCTCCACCTTGAAGGGGGCGGCCCCGAAATCGGGATGGCGTTTGAGGAACTGGCGAACAGTTTCCTCCGAGGCATGGTTGACCCGGGCGATGGTGATGTGGGGATGGTAAATGCGCTTTTCCGGCTCGATCCCGATGTTGAAGAGGGCGTCCTCGATCCGCTTGTGCAGTTGAAAGAGCCGCGGATGGGCGTTGGCGACACCGGCCCAGACGGCGTGCGGGTGGCCGTTCGGGGGAAAACTACCGAGTCCCTCGATCGGGAGCAGGAAGGTGTGCACCTCGATCGGGTCGATGGCCTTTTCGACTTCCTCCTGGAACTGGCCAGGGATGTCCCCGATGAACTTCAGCGTCAGGTGGTAGCGTTCGCGGGGAACGAAATTGAAACCCTTGACCTCCTCGCCGGACAGGGCCTCCAGGCTGTCCTTGACGTATTCCGGCAGGTCGATCGAGAGAAAGAGCCGCTTGCCGCGGAATCCATGGTGTGAGCCGTTCTGGTTCTGGTTCATCGTTTGATGTTGTTCACGATTTGAAGAATCCGGAACGGGGTCAACCCCTGGGTCTCCATTCATTAATCGGGAACGGGCCCTTTGTATCGGGACCGGGACCGATTTTTGTGAGGTCCCGTTCCACATTCTGAAAATTGACAACGGCCGCTTTTCCCGTCATTTCTCCCTGCATGAGCCACTTGATTTCTGAAACGGAGCTGGAGGTTGCCCTGAGCGCTCTTCCCGGGTGGAAGGTGGAGGACAACCAGCTGGTCAAGCGCTTCACGCTGTTGTCCTTCCGGGAAGCGGTGGCGGCGATTGTGCGGATCAGCTACGAGGCGGAGGAATCCAACCACCATCCGCAGATAATCAACGAATACAACGGGCTGGAATTCCGGCTTTGCACGCATGACGCGGGCGACAAGATCACGGACAAGGACCTCAAGCTGGCGGCCAAGATCGAGGAGCTGATCGAGGAGGAAGGTTGAGCGTTGCAGGCCCTCGCCCGTGGCCCGTGGGGGGATGCGCCTGCTCGTACCAGCTATTCCGGCTGATACACGCTGAAGAGGGCCTCGGCGATATCGCTGGGGGTGGGGGCGACGGCGATGCCAGCCTCCTTGAGCGCGGCGACCTTGGCCTCGGCGGTGCCGCTGCCACCGGAGACAATGGCCCCGGCATGGCCCATGCGGCGTCCCGGAGGGGCGGTCATTCCGGCGATGAAGGCGGCCACCGGCTTTTTCACGTTGGCCTTGATGTAGGCGGCTGCCTCTTCCTCGGCGCTGCCGCCGATTTCCCCGATCATGATCATCGCCTCGGTGTCCGGGTCCTCGTTGAAGAGCCGGACGGCGTCGAGATGGCTGGTTCCGTTGATGGGGTCACCCCCGATGCCGATGCAGGTGCTCTGGCCGTACCCGCGCTGGGTCACCTGGAACATCGCCTCGTAGGTGAGGGTCCCCGAGCGGCTGACCACCCCGATCCTGCCCGGCCTGGCAATGTAGCCCGGCATGATCCCGATGTTGCAGACCCCCGGCGTCATGATGCCCGGGCAGTTCGGGCCGATCAGGCGGGTCCCCGGGGCCTTGCGCAGGGCGTCCTTCACCATCGCCATGTCGCGCACCGGAATGCCCTCCGTAATGCACACGATCAACTCGATTCCGGCGTCGATGGCCTCGAGGACTCCGTCCGCCGCGAAGGGCGGGGGAACAAAGATGACGCTTGTGTTGGCCCCTTCCTTTTCCACGGCCTCGCGGACCGTGTTGAAAATGGGGACCTTGTCCTCAAATTTCTGCCCGCCCTTGCCGGGGGTCACCGCGGCCACGTAGTTCGTGCCGTACTCGATATTCTTGCGCGCATGGAGGCTCCCGAAGGTGCCCGTGATGCCCTGGCCCACGACGCGCGTTTGCTTGCCAACTAATATAGACATTTTGATTTCAAATTTAAGATTTCAGATTTGGATGGTTGGCTTTCAGCCTTGTTGCTTCTTCACTTCCGCGACCATTTTCCGGGCGGCGTCCCTCAGGCTGTCGGCCGGGACGAGGGAAATGTCGCTCTCTTCCAGCAGGCGCTTGCCTTCCTCGACCTCGTTGCCTTCGAGCCGGACCACCAGCGGGACCTTGATCTCCACGTTGTGCGCGGCCGCGATGATCCCCTTGGCGATGATCCGGCAGCTCATGATCCCGCCGAAGATATTCACCAGGATCCCCTCCACGTTCGGGTCGCTGAGGATGATCTTGAAGGCCTCGGTGACCGCCTCTTCGCTGGCGCTTCCCCCGACATCGAGAAAGTTGGCCGGATTCCCGCCGAAGTGCTTGATGATGTCCATCGTGGCCATGGCCAGGCCGGCCCCGTTCACCAGGCAGGCGATGTTCCCATCCAGGGCGATATAGCTCAACCCGTGCCTGCTCGCCTCGACCTCCTTGGGGTCCTCCTCGTCGAGATCCCGCAGCTCCACGATTTCCGGATGCCGGTAGAGGGCGTTGTCATCAAACCCCACCTTCGCGTCGAGGGCGATGATCCGGCCGTCCTCCGTTGTGATCAGCGGGTTCACCTCCACCAGGCTGGCGTCCTTCTCCCAGTACAGCCGGTACAGGCCCGTCAGGAGCTTGTCCATCTGCTTCAGTTGGTCCTTCTCCCGGAAACCCAGGCCGAACGCCACCGTGCGCCTCTGGTGCGCCTGCAGCCCCTGGGCCGGATCGACAAAGACCTTCGTGATCTTTTCCGGCGTTTCCGCCGCCACCTTCTCAATCTCCACACCCCCCTCGGTCGAGGCGATGATGACCGGCCGGCTGCTTCCACGGTCCAGTGTGATCGCCAGGTAGTACTCCTTCCCGATCGCACAGGGCTCGTTGAAATAGAGCGTTTTCACGACCTTTCCGTCCGGCCCGGTCTGGTGCGTCACCAGCGTGTTCCCCAGCATCCTGCCGGCCACTTCGAGAGCCTTGTCCCGGTCCGGACAGACGTGCACCCCTCCCTTGAATCCGTCCTTGAAGGTGCCTTTCCCGCGCCCCCCGGCATGAATCTGGGCCTTCACCACCACCGGTCCTTCCGGCAGTTGCTGCAGCGCGTTTTCAAACTTGTCCGACGACTTGACCGCCACCCCGCCCGGGATCGGCACCTCGTACGTACGAAACAGTTCCTTCGCTTGGAATTCGTGTATGTTCATTGCTTGCTTTGCGTCTCTACGCTTCGTGGTTCAACACCCCGTGTCCCTTGCTGACAATCCTTTTCTTCCTCCCTTTCCAAGGCCCGCCCTTCGGCTGTTTTCCCGAAAACATCCTCTTTAGCGGTTTTCTTAAAAAGCCTGCACGTACTGTGAAAATTTATAAAATTCACAAATTAAGGCCTTTACCCCAATCAG
>JBNGDP010000101.1:0-13431 GCA_049975345.1 Oceanipulchritudo sp.
TAGGTAAAACGAGAAAGCAAGGGGAAAGTCCCTAAGACTTTGATGATCAATGCTTTTAATGGAGGCGCGGGCCGGAATCGAACCGGCGATAGAGGTTTTGCAGTTCACCCTGGGAATTTCCCGGATCGCTAACTATCAACGACTTAGGAACTTACGATTTCAAAAAATTGTCAAAATCACACGGTTTGTCGCACCAAACCGTAGCACAAACCGTAGCAAGGGGTTCCTCTTCAAAACGCCGTTTTCGCACCAGGAAAGGGGGTTGCGATGAAGGGCCTCGTCAAACGAAACGGCATCTACCACTACCGGATTTTCGCCCAGGGACGCGAGATGGTCCGCTCCACCGGCTGCTCAGAATTACGGGCCGCCACCCGGGTGGCCCGGGAATTGAAGGCAAAGTGGCTGCGGCAGGCCCCGCTTCCCAAAAAGGAGCCGGAATCGAATATCCTGCGGGACATGTCCATTGAGGACGTGTGCCGGTTGGCCTGGAAGGCCCGGTATCGGGTCGGTTGTAGTGCGGAGGATTCTACCCTCCGCACATATTGCAACCGTCTTCGCCGGTTATCCCGGCATCTTGAGGTTGAAACGATTTCTGAGTTGAAAACCGCCCTCCCCCGGATCCGCGAAAACCCTCCCAAGCACCTGAAACCGGCAACGGTCGAGGGAATGCTCTCAGGATCCAAGTCCCTGTTCAAGGCCGCCCGCATGAAGTTCTACGGGGAAGAGGGATTTGACATCGAGAATCCCTTTGCGGACTTCTACGTGAAACCGGCACAGATCCAGCCCTTCGACCTCTTCCCCCGTGCCAAAGGCAACGCCATTGCCCGGGAAGCGGAAGAACAGCTGAAGGAATCCGACGAACCGGTCTACCGCGCTCTGCTCCTCCTGCGCAACGCAGGTTTAAGGGCGCAGGAAGCGGCCCACCTGAAGTGGTGCAACGTCACCAAAGAGGACGGACTTCTCCATGTCTGCCCGGATTCTCGGTCGCCTTGGAAGCCGAAAAAGAGCCGAGACCGTTTTGTGCCGATGCACGAGGAGGCCCTCAACGAGCTGCTTTCCCTGCGGAAGGCCCACGAAGCCAACGACGATTACATCCTGCCGGTGGAAAAGTCGCCCCGCGCCCGGTCTCGAAACCGGGTTCGCGTGCAGCGGATCTTCAAGCGATCCGCCGAGTGGCTCCGCGACCAGGGCGAACCCTTCACCTCCTGCCTGAATCCGAATCACTTATTAAGAAAGTACTTCGGCAGCCGCATCACCCAGGAACTGGGCATCTACTACGCCAGCAATTACCTGGGCCACACACGGGTGACAACGACGGAGGCGTACTATGTGCGGTTGATCGAACGGAAGGCGGTGAGGATATGAGAGAAACAATGCCCAAGAACCAGGCCATCCGGTCACTTTGGTGGCAGCTAATTGAAGTTAATTGATTCAACCTGTCTCTACAACGGGGAAAAGGTGTGTTGAGGGTGGCAATTGTCGGAATCGACAGCTCCGGATAATCGTCGCAAGTTCTGGAATATTCCTTCACTTACACCTTGTTTTCATGATTGAGTTTCCAACCAATAGGGGGTGTAGTCAGCAGCCTCAGAACAATTCAATGCCGATGAATTTCAGCACCCAAGCGGCCAGGGCGAGGCTCACAAGGGTGATCAGAACACTGATTCCCATCGCCGCCCAGAAGCCAAACTGCTTCAGCGCATGGGGAAAGACGAGAAACATGGGCAGGGTGGGCAGGACATACCAGAAGGTGTAGTAGGAATAGGATCCGATCTTATCCGGCGGCTGCCTGTCGATATACATCCACAACAGGGCGATGACAGCGACCATGGGCAGCGCCGTGATGAGCGCACCGATTTTTCCGCTACGCTTAGCCACTTCGGAGACGACGACAATGATGGCCGCCGTAACAAGGTACTTGGTGATTATCCAGCTCATGAAAAGGGCTCCAATTGCCGACCGAAGCGGGCATATAATGCGGGCACAACAATCATGTTTAAAAAGGTTGCCGTGAAGAGACCGCCCAGAATAACGATGGCCATGGGCGCCTCGATTTCTTTCCCCGGTTCACCGATCCCAAGGGCCAGCGGAATCAGGGCAAGGGCAGCTGTCAGCGCGGTCATCAGGATCGGGTTCAGGCGCTCAATGGAACCCTGTTTGACGGCCTCAGCCAGTGGTTTTCCTTCCCGCATCAGGTTGTGGTAATGGGAGATAAGGAGAATGCCATTGCGGGCCGCGATACCGAACAGGGTGATGAAGCCGACAAGCGAGGCGACACTGACGATCCCATCGGTCAGCCAGACCGACCAGATGCCGCCGATGAGGGCCAGTGGCAGATTGACCAGGGCAAAGGCGGTATCGCGCAGACTGCCGAACTCGTAGTATAGTATCAGGATAATCAGTACAAGCGAAACAAGTGAAAGCGTCCAGATGGTGCGCGATGCAGCCTGCTCGCTCTCGAATTGTCCGCCATACTCGATGTAGTAATTCTGTGGGAGCCCGACGTTTTGCTGTACCCGTTCCTGAATGTCGTCAATTACGCCGCCCAGGTCCCGGCCCGCCACGTTGGCCTGAACGACCAACTTCCGCTGGGCGTTCTCCCGCCCGATCTGGTTTGGTCCGAGATCATACTCGATCTTCGCAAGTGCAGACAGCGGAAGCAGGGATCCATCGGGTGTCTTTACCAGGGCAGCTCCCAATGCCTCGAAGGATTCCCGGCTTGCTTCATCATAACGAACGACAATTTCAAAGGCGCGATGGCCTTCGAGAACGCGCCCCGCCGATTCTCCATTGAAGGCGATCTCCACGATGTGAGCCAGTTGCCGGGCCGTCACGCCGTGTAGGGCCATGGCTTCCCGGTCAAACTGGATGGCGATCTGCGGGGTGTTGACCATAGGTTCAACAGCAAGGTCGACGATGCCGGCAACGCCAGCCATTTCACTTTCTACCAGCTCTGCGAGTCGGCGCAATTTAGCCAGGTCCGGGCCGAAGATCTTGACGGCAATACTGGCCCGTGTGCCTGAAAGCATGTGGTCGATTCGGTGGCTTATGGGTTGGCCGACCGTGAACTGCACACCGCGGATTGCCGCTAGGGTATCGCGGGCCTGCTCCATGGCGACCTCGCGCCTGACTGCGTCCAGATCAAGGACCACTTCCAGCTCGCCTGCATTGACCGGCTGTGCGTGCTCATCCAGTTCAGCCCTACCTGTTCTGCGCTGTACGCTGACGACGCCGTCGTTTTGAAGGAGCCGCAACTCCGCCTCTCGGCCGATCTTGTCGGATTCGTCAAGAGATGTGTCCGGCGCTATCACGTAGCTCACCGTCAGGGCTCCTTCGTTGAATTCTGGCAGGAAGGCACGGCCAAGCCCCGGGGCAAGAATCAGCGCACTGAGAAGCAGTACGGCAGCGAAAGAGATGGACAGCCAGGTATGATGCAGGACCTTGTCCAGCGTACGCCGGTACAAGGGTTTCAGAAGACCAGCCAGCCAGCCTTCGTGTTCCGATTCCAGATTGCGGGAAGATGGCAATAGCAAAGCCGCCAACACCGGGGTGACCGTGAGGGCTATCCCCAGACTGGCAAAGATCGAGACAATGTACGCGAGGCCCATCGGCTGCAGCAATCGGCCTTCCACTCCACTCAGGAAAAACAAGGGCAGGAAGACGACCGTGATGATGAGGGTGGCGCTGATCATCGGTTTGCGGATTTCCTTGGAGGCCCGAAAAACCACCTCGCCCACCGGCAGTTGCTGCGACTCCGGCAGACGTTTGTTTTGACGTAATCGGCGAAAGACATTTTCCACGTCAATAATGGCGTCGTCGACAAGGGCGCCAATGGCAATTCCGATTCCCCCAAGCGTCATGGTGTTGAGCGTGACATCCATGGCGCGGAAAACAAGAAACGTCACCGCAATCGAGAGGGGAATCGCAAGGACAGAAATGAAGGTGATCCGGAAATTCCCGAGGAACAGGAACAATACGAGGATCACCAGAAGGGCTCCGTCGCGCAGAGCCTTGAGAACATTTTCAATGGCAACCTGGATGAATTCGGCCTGGCGAAAGGAATCCTGCTGGATTGCCACGCCGGTTGGCAGCGTCTTGGCAATCTCATTAAGTGCGTCGTTGATACGTCCCGTCAATTCGAGGGTGTTGGCCCCCGGTTGCTTGGTGACGGACAAGACGACGGCGGGTTTACCGTTCGCGGAAGCTGTGCCGAAACTCATCGCCGGTCCAACTTCGACACGTGCGACATCGCTCAGCAAAATAGATGAATTGCCCTGGCTGGAAACGACGGATTGAGCCAGATGATCCACATGATAAGCCTGCCCCAGTCCCCGGATCTGGTATTCCTTGCCTTGTGTGCGAAGGACTCCGCCGGATGTGTTTTCGCTGGCCTGTTCAGCTGCGGAATAAACCTCCTCCAGCGAAAGTCCATAGGCGGCGAGTTGCTCCGGAATGACTTTAACCTGATATTCTTTGACCTTTCCACCGATGGGAACGACCTGCGCAATGCCAGGAATGGACATCAGGCGGCGACGAACCGACCAGTCTGCCAGAGTGCGTAACTCCATTGGCGAGACACTGCCTGCCCCATCTGCAATCTCGGAGTACAACCCCACCAGCATGACTTCGCCCATGATGGACGACATCGGAGCCATGATGGGAGCGGGCACATCCGGTGGCAGGGTTCCCATCGCCGACTGGAGCTTCTCGGAAACGATCTGGCGGGCATCATAGATGTCCATCTGCCACTCAAACTCGACGTGGACAATACTGATGCCAGGGGAGGAAAATGACCGGACGCGTCGCACTCCCGTGGCGCCGTTCACGGCGGATTCGAGCGGAATGGTAACCAGGGTTTCCACCTGCTCCGGCGCCATACCATGGGCTTCCGTGAGGACCGTTACGGTCGGGGCATTCAAATCCGGAAACACGTCCACGTTTAATCGGAACGCGGTATAGAGTCCGGATGCGAGCAAGGCGAGGGCGGCTACTATAACCAGCGCCCGGTTGGCCAGGGAGAATCGAATGATTGCGTCAAACATGATCTGACTCTCCAATTAATGTGCGTGGCCATGACCCATTTCGGTCGTGCTCAGGGAAGAGAGCCGAATGGCGTTGGCTCCGTGGGTAACCACACGTTCACCCTCCTCGATGCCCGTAAGCACGGCTATATGCCGGCCATCGGAATCGCCCAGGCGGGGATAGCGCTTTTCCACAGTTTCGCCGGCGGTATGCACATACACGAGCGGTTGTCCCTGTTCTTCATTCACTGCCTCCAGCGGAATGATCACCGCTTCATCGCTGTTTTCTCCAAGCACATGGACGGAGACCTTGGATCCCGGTATGAGCTGATGACCGGGATTGCTGAATTGAAATAGAAAGCGCGCGAAACCCGCCTGTTCGGAAGGTTGCGGCAGTCGTGAGACAACCGATCCTCCCAACTCTGAAATCCGGTAACTTCGGGAACCGTTGTCCATATGAAAAATTGCATCCGTCGCGCGGGTAAACCGCTCCAGTCGGGTGATTGGAACCGTTGCCTCAAGCACCAGACGGGAGGGATCTACAACCAATGCCAACGAATCCCCGGAAGCGACACGTTGGCCGGGATGCACATAAATTTCCGCCAGGTGTCCGCTCATGGGCGAACGGACAAGCGCCCGGAATTCCTGTGCATCGACCGAATCCATATCGACCCCCAGCCGTTGCAGGGCATCCGCCAGTGTACGCAGCTTGATTGTGGCCTCCTCAACACGCTTTTCTGCCACGGCTTCTTGCTTGAATAAGGATTGGACCCGCTCGAGCTCCAGCCGGGCCAGGAGATATTCCTCGCGCAAATTGGCAAGACCTTCGCTCCACCCGCTATCAGGAGTGATGGAAAAGAGGGTGGCATTTTCTTCGAATTCCTTCCCGACTTCAAACGCAGCACCGTCGGCGAGTTTGACAATCCCGTCAGCAGGGGCGGGTACAATGGCTTTCCCGGAGGGCGGGAGGCGCAGCGTTCCGTATGCCTGAATGGCCGGATGCAGGGGACCGGACACAGCAGGCTCTGTGGCGAAATCAATCCGCCATTGTTGTTCCTTCAGGAAGCTGATCGCATTCGGTGATTCATCTTCATCGTGTGCATGTGGCACCTCCTCCGCGGAGGCGTAGACCGAAACCGATTCCAACCGGTGGGAGGTACTCATCTGGGGGCTGCGCAGGATCAATTCCATTGTCGCTTTGCCTGCAAAGGGTAGGGTGATTTCTGGAAGAAAAATGCCGTCCCTGGCCGGTGCATCATCAATAACAGAATGCGGCTGTCCGGTCGCCGGAATGAGGCGCACCTCAAGGGATCCCTCCGTGATCGGAGTGAAATCGCTCAGCCGGGTCAGGTGGACAATAAGCCGGACTGGCTTACCCCGTACCAGTGGCGGGTGCTCCATGAACAATTCGGAATTATCCGTGTATTGAGTCACCACGACAGGTTCAACCTCATCGCTGTGATCATCATGGTCTGCATGCTCATCGGTCGCCCCATGGGCGTCGTGCCCTTCCGTCGCTTGATCATGACCGTGGTCATCGTGGGGATGTCCGTGGTCACCGCAGCCACTTAGAAATAGTGGGATGCAGAGGCCAAGGGTAAAGAAGGAGGTCGTTTTCAAAAGTGTTAAAGGTGTCTTGTTATTCATTAATCAGAAAGGGTTGCTTGGGAGGTTTCGAAGGGGATTTCGCTGGCCGTCAGATGGGCCAGTTCGGCAGTTGCCAGATTGAGTCTGTAAGCAAATTCCAGCTGGCTGCGGCGCGATTCAAGGTGCGTTCGAAGCGCATCCAGATATTCGATTAGCGAGGACTCTCCCGCTTTGAACGCCGCCTCTGCTGAGTTCAGGTAGGCTTCGTTTTGCCGGATTTTGCCGTTTCCGTCGGACCGGCCGGCCTCCAGCTGCCTTATGCTCTGCCAGCGCTTGAAAGCACCCGCCACTTCCCCGACGACGGTCCGACGCGCCTGCGCGAACTGTAGATCCGCTGTTCGCTGGTCGGAGCGAGCGAGTGCCGCCTCGGCCCTTGATCGAGCGAAAACGGGAAGTTCAACCGATAGGCCGATAAAGGCACCTGATTGGTCATCGCTGTTGCGCTTGTACGCCAAGTCAAGATTGGCATCGGGTCGGCCCTCCGCACGAATCCGTCCGACTTCTGCCTCCTGCCACTGGACATAAGCTTCCATCGCCTGCAAATCGGGCCGTTGCTGGTCGGCCTTCGCAATCGCCTCTGCAGCGGAACCGAATGACAAACCTCCTGGCTGAACCACTCCGGAGGGCTCCACGTTTTCCACGCCCGTCAAGGCGGATAAACGAGCAAGAAGACCGGCTTTCCGGGACTCCAGGTCAACCAGTTCAAGGTCGAGCTGCTCAATCGCCATTTCAATGCGGCGAAGATTGGATTGCGGTATGTCGCCATTGGACACAAGGGACTCTGCAATAATTCTAGCACTGTGTAGCGATTTATGGGAGGAGATC
The DNA here is from genome assembly GCA_049975345.1 of Oceanipulchritudo sp. Lineage (GTDB taxonomy): Bacteria > Verrucomicrobiota > Verrucomicrobiia > Opitutales > Oceanipulchritudinaceae > Oceanipulchritudo. Next base: position 7,494 of record JBNGDP010000101.1, read on the forward strand.
ACGGTCGCACGCTCATCCCTGTTTTTTTCAAAAGCAATGAACAGGGTCGCAACTTCGAAGGCAATTTGGCGGCTTTTCTCATTGATGCGGTGTTCCGCCATGCGATTCCGACGCTCTGCCGAGTCGATTCTGGCGCCCCGTTTCCAGAGGAAGTCCAGTCGGGTGGAAATGCCAGCCGTCGTTTCATCGAATTCACCAACGGATCCATCGAGGGATTCATGTTCGACAAATGCGGAAGGATTGGGAATGGCGGTCGCTGCATTTCGACGCGCCCGTGCTGCCGCCTCGGCATTATCCCGAAGACCTTCGAGGCCTGCCCGCTCGATAGCCTTTTCGAGGAGCTCATTATAGGAAAGGGATTCGGCAAGGCCGGGACTCCAGAAGAGGAGAAGGCTGCCGAGGATGGTCAGGCATTCAAGATTGCCCATTTTATTAAGGCGGGCATGACCTTTTTGTTTGAATAGATGCATGAAGCGTAAACAGGTTAAATTGGGTGAAACAGGTCCAGACAAGGTGGACACAATTCAATCAGTGCAAGAGCACCGAATCACACAAGGTCACTTGTTCGCTTCAGATCAGTAAACGGATTGTCCTGACAAATTGATTACATTCCCCGCTTTCCGGTGGAGCACGTGTACAACCATAGCGGGAATCAAATTGTTTCGGATAGGGCGTATCGAGGAAGGCAGCCACTGGCGCTGGCTGAATGTGCGGTTGACTTGGATTCGTCAGCGCGATTCGGGAACCGGACAGGGACCAGTCATGATCCATGGAAAAAACTTCATGGTCACAAGGCTCATGATGATCCTCGTGGTGATCCCCTCCGCAATGGTGTGATGTCTCATTATGGGAGTGTTGATGATGGTGTCCGTCCTCCTCGACATGCAACCCGGAACAGGAATCACCGGAAAGGAAAAGGTGCGCCTTGCCGCCGTCATGGCGGCAGACTTCCCAGGCTCCCGCAAACAGGTTGCCTGCGGTCACGAGGATCACGAAAAGGACAACCAAGAAAGTGTCCTGAACCGGATGAAACCGGCCCAATTTGAAAAAACAACTGTGTCTGCTTGATGCCATAATCCAGCCTTTGCCTATTTCAGATAACTTTCGATTATGGAACGCAGCTCCTCGGCACTTGTGCGAACGGTCTCCTCATCCGGGGCTTGAATGATGTGATGGTCAATGTGGTTCAGCATCATCTCCTTGGTCAGGCCATTCAAGGCGCCCCGGCAAGCCGCCACGCCTTGCAGGATATTGTAACAATCTTTCCCCTCCACCAGCATGCGCTCAACACTTTCCAGCTGCCCGCGCAGCCGCCGGACTCGCTGGATCAGTTTCGTGTTGTCACCGCTGAGATGGGGCATGATCCGGTACCATAGGGGGGTATAGATTGGCGTCAAGCAGGACTGAGATATATTTTTACTCCTTCGCTAAAATCCCCCCCGAAGTAGAATCCGCTAATCGCCGCGGCATACCATGCAAAAGGCCGAACCCAGTGTCGATTACCTGAACGTTTGCAAACGACTGAAATTGAATTTCATACCAATTTATTTATCCGCAAGAAAGCCCACAATCCGAACCTTCGATTTCCATCTCCAAGGTGCTGTGGCGGATCGAGAAGCGCTCGTCCAGGCACGCCTTGACCGCCGTTTTGAGTGATTCCAGCTCCACCATGCTGCGGGTTTCGTCGATCACCACATGCGCCTCCATGGCGCGGTGGTGCTCATCCAACTCCCAAATATGGATATGGTGCACGCCGAGGACGCCCTCGACGGCTTCCATCGCCGCCTCCACCTCGTCAATTCGCAGATCGTCGGGCGTGCCTTCCATAAGTATGCGTGAAGTTTTTCGAAGCAGTCCAAAGGACATAAAGAGGATGTATCCAGCTATGAAGAGCGTGAGCAAGGGGTCGATCCAAGACCAGTCGAGCCAGTATATGGCCGCCCCGCCGATCAGAACGGCCGCCGATGCCCCGGCATCGGTGAGGTTGTGGAGGAAGGCAGCCTTCACGTTGAGGCTGCCCTTGGACATTGCCCAAAGCAGCCAGGCCGTGACGACATCGACGACCAGGGCCACCCCGGCGGCGGCCATGATCCAACCGCCGAGCAGTGGCTCCGGCTCGAATACCCTGCGGACCGCCTCGTAAACGAGGTAGAGACCCACCAGAATGAGTGCCGTCAGCTGAATCATCGCGCCGATCAACTCGGCCCGGCGGTAGCCGAAAGTAAATTTTCTGTCGGCACCCTTTTTCGATACTTTTCGTGCGATGTAGGCGATGAGCAGTGCGGCGGCATCATTCGTATTATGGGCCGCATCGGCCATAAGTGCCACACTGCCCGAAATAACACCAGCAACAAACTCGAAGACCGACAGCCCGAGGTTGACCACGACCGTCCAAAGCAGGACGCGGTCGCTGACGCTCCCGGTACCGTGGGAATGCTTGTGGTTATGGCTCATCTGGAGCCTCCTGTATGCGAACACTGCGCCCGACGTCGCTCACAAAGATGCGCCCGTCACCGCGCAGCCCGGTGTGGGCGGCTCGGTGGATGGTAGCGACGACTTCCGCTTCGAGGGCGTCCTCGCAAACGACTTCGACTTTAACATGCTTCGAAGACCCCGTAATGTCACTGTCGGGCGAACTTCCGGAGCTTTCCGCCTTGCCCCGGCCAAAACCGAGAACAATAGAAAAGCTGGCTCCCTGGAGGCCCTCGATCTCGTGGAGGGAGCGGGTGACGGCTTCGCGTTTGAAGGCTTTAATGTAGGCTTTGATTTCTTTCATGGGATTTTTTCTTTATGATTCTTGATTTGGATTGATGGCGAACCACTTGTAGAGCGACGGCAGCACAAGCAGGGTGAGAACCGTCGAGGAAACCAGCCCTCCGATGACAACAACAGCGAGAGGCCGCTGGACCTCGCTCCCGGTTCCCGTAGCGAGGAGAAGCGGAAGGAGTCCAAGCAGGGTCGTGCCCGCTGTCATGAGCACCGGGCGCACCCGCAGACAGGCGGCCTCAATACTGGCTTCATTGATCCCCTTGCCTTCCCGGTAGAGCTGGTTGAGGTAGGTGACGAGCACCATGCCGTTCCCAAGGGCGATGCCGAAGAGGGCGATGAAGCCGATACTCGAAGGCACGGAGAGATTCTCACCGGACAGCCAGAGCCCGACGATGCCACCGACAAGCGCAAGCGGGATATTGAGGAGGATCAACGTTGTATTCCGGACCGAGCCGAAACTCATATAGATGAGCAAGGCGATGAGCGCAAGGGTGACGGGAACGACCAGAGCCAGACGTTTGTTCGCTTCCTGCTGGAGTTCGTATTGTCCGCCCCATGAAACAAGGTAGCCCGGCGGCAATTCTACCTCCGCGTCGATGGCCGCTTGCGCCTCTTCGACAAAGCTCCCGATGTCCCGCTCAATGACATTGGACTGAATTTCGAGATAGCGTTGGTTGTTCTCCCGTACGATCTGGCGGGGTCCGACAATTTCCTGAATCGTGGCGACCTCGTCGAGAGGCAACAAAGCGCCGTCCGAGGTGCGCACGATCAAATGGCTCAAATCCTCGACTGTGTCGCGGGCCGCTTCAGCGTAGCGCACGTAGATATCGTAGCGCTGGACGCCCTCGTAAACCTGGCCTGCTTCGACACCACCGACGGCGGCCTCGATGAGTTCCTGCACCTCGGCGAGGTTCAGTCCATGGCGGGCGATAGCCTCGCGGTCGGGGCGTATCACGATTTGCGGCGAACCGATGACTTGCCCCGTTTGCACGTCTGCGGCACCCTCGACCTCACGCACGACATCCGCAATGGCGTCACCCTTTTCTTTGAGCACATCGAGATCGGTGCCAAAGAGCTTGATCGCGAGCTGCGCCTTTGTACCGCCAATCAATTCGTCAACGCTGAGCTGGATCGGCTGGGTGATATTCGCCTGCACCCCAGGCATGCCTTCCAGTTTTTCCCGCATGGCGTTTTCGATATCAATCTGGGTGAAGCCGTCTCGCCAGTCTGCCTTGGGTCTGAGCACGACCATCATGTGTACAGTGTTGATCGGGTCGGCATGGGCGCCAACTTCGCCGCGGCCGATACGGGAGACGGCCTGCTCGATTTCCGGAACTTCGAGCAGCCGCGCCTCCGCAATCATGGTGTTGCGTTTGGTCTCTTCCAGAGAAACCGAAGGTGCCATGGTGAGATTGGCGATAATGTCACCTTCCATCAACCGGGGGGTGAACTCCGATCCCAGTTTCGGAAAAACCCAGACGCCCAAAGCCAAAAGCAGGATGGACAAGACCACGGCCGAAGCCCTCATGCGGACGAAAAAGGAAACCACGGGCCGGTAGATGGTCACCAGCAAGCGAACAATCCAAGCTTCAGTTGATCCGCCATAGGCAGCCCCTTCCTTTTGTTTTGGCTTGCTCATCAATATGGCGGAAAAAACCGGCGAACCGATGAGCGCATAAATCAACGATCCGAACATGGCGAGCGAGACCGTGTAGGCTAATGGGCGGAACATTTTGCCCTCGACGCCCTGCAGGGTGAAGAGCGGGATGAAGACCAGCACCACGATGAGAATGGCAAAGATGATCGGCTGGGCAACTTCCTTGCAGGCTCTTGCCACAATGTGCAGCTTAGATTCTTTAGGACTGCCTTCCCGCAGCAGGCGGTCGGTGTTTTCCACCATCACAATGGTGCCGTCTACCATCATGCCAATGGCGATGGCGAGTCCTCCGAGCGACATCAAGTTTGCTGAGATGCCAAAGTAATACATCGCGGTGGTGGCGAAGAGCACGGAGAAAGGGATGGATAGCGCAACCACAACGCTGGGGCGAAACCCGCCAATGAAGACCAGCAGAATGATTACGACCAAGGCGACGCCCTGCATCAGGGCGAAAGTAACGGTATCGACTGCTGACTGCACCAAGGTCTTCTGCTGGTAATAGGGATCGATCTCAACGCCCTCGGGGAGCGCTTTCTCGATTTCCTTGAGCTTCGCTTCAACCGCTTCAATCACGGTGGAGGAGTTGGTGCCGTAGAGCTTGATCACCATGCCGGAGACGACCTCTTCGGTGCCGTTGCGCGTCTGCAAGCCCTGCCGGATTTCCCCGCCGATCTCGACCGTGGCGACGTCTTCGAGGAAGACGGGGGTGCCGTCTTCGTGGGTCACCACGATGCGTTCAATGTCCGAGATGTCTTGCGCCAGACCTTCGGAACGCACGATGTACATCTCGCCGTTCCGCTCGATGAACTGGCCACCCACGTTCTGGTTGTTCGCCTCGATGCGTTCGATCACCTCATGCAGGGCGAGATCATAGCGCAGGAGCGCATCGGGATCTATGTTGACCTGAAACTGCTTTACGAAGCCGCCGATTCCGAGCACCTCGGTCACACCGGGCACGGTTTGCAGGTTGTATTTGACGATCCAGTCCTGAATCGTACGCAAATCTTCGAGACTATATTGTCCGGTCGTGTCGATCAGGTTGTAGTAGAGGACGAGTCCCTGACCTGTGGAGATAGGGCCCATCTCCGGTTCGCCGAAACCGTCCGGGATGGCTTCGCGGGCTTCGGAGAGGCGCTCGCCCACCACCTGCCGGGCGAAGTATATATCGGTTCCTTCATCGAAATAAACACTGACGACGGAGAGCCCGAAGTTTGAGACGGAGCGGATCTCCTCGACCCTGGGCAGGCCGCTCATGGCGGCTTCTACGGGGAAGGTGACGAACTTTTCCACCTCTTCGGGACCGAGGCCGGAAGTTACGGTAAACACCTGCACGAGCGAAGGCGAGACGTCGGGGAAGGCGTCGACCGGAAGCTTTTTGTAGCTCCAGTAGCCGCCCCCAATTACAGCTATGACAAGAAGCACCACCACCAGTTTGTTCCGAAGAACAAGGTCTATTAATTTATTCAACATTGTGAAATTCCGATTAAAATTAGTGGTTGTGCCCGCCAAACG
>JBNGDP010000102.1:0-13266 GCA_049975345.1 Oceanipulchritudo sp.
GAGAAGCAGTGGGCTCGAAAAACCGAGTCGACTGCCTGTAAACTGAAGACATCCACGAGAGGTAAGAGGTCAGACCCGTAACCTGAGGCAAACGCCCCGCGCGAGCGGGGGCCGACCTTGGGAAGAATCGGCAGGGATACCGGATTACAGCGATATCCTTGGCGGGTGCGGCAGGTCTGCGGTTCGCAACCGCGGAATGATCCGTGCTGAGAGGCCTCACTCTTGAATTGGCGGGAGTAATCCCACCAACGGCCCTGCTACGAGGCCGTGACTCCGAAAGTGCCTCGGGGAATAGCGTCGGGGAGCTGGCAGCCGGGCAAATGCCTGAGCGCCAAATGTCAGCAACCGGGAAAGAGCGTGTGGCGAGCGCCGTCCCACCTATTTGGAGCCCCGCTCCCGGATTTCCGGGGGCGGGGTTCTTTTTTTGCTTTAAGGGGGAAAACGGGACCTATATGACCCATAGGACAAATATGACCCATTTCAGGCTTAAAGTGAAAGAGGCCCTGCAGGCGGCGACGCCGGTGGAGGCTGTGGAAGTATACGGCTGGGTGCGGACCCGGCGGGATGCGAAAGGGTTTTCCTTTCTGGAGATCAATGACGGCAGTTGCCTGAAGAACCTGCAGGTGATCGCGGAGGCGGGATGCGGGGGATACGAGGCGATCCACGAATTCGCGACGGGAGCGGCGGTGCGGGTGCGGGGGGGTCTTGTGGAAAGCCAGGGAAAAGGGCAGTCCTGGGAATTGAAGGCGGAGGAACTGGAGCTGATCGGCTCGGCGGATGAAAGTTATCCCCTGCAAAAGAAGAGGCACAGCCTGGAGTACCTGCGGGAGATCGCGCATTTGCGGCCCCGGTCAAACCTGTTCGGGGCGGTGTTCCGTGTCCGTTCGCGCCTGGCCTACGCGGTGCACCAGTTCTTCCAGGAGCGGGGGTTCATATACGTGCATACGCCGCTGATCACGGCCAGCGATTGCGAAGGGGCGGGAGAGATGTTCCGGGTTACCACGCTGGACCACGACCAACCGCCCCGCTCGGAGGACGGGGTGGTGGACTACAGCCGGGATTTCTTTGAGCGGCCGACCTACCTCACCGTGAGCGGCCAGTTGGAAGCGGAAATCTTCGCCCTTTCGCATGGGAATGTGTACACCTTCGGGCCGACGTTCCGGGCGGAGGATTCCAATACTTCCCGTCATGCCAGTGAATTCTGGATGATCGAGCCGGAGATGGCCTTCTGTGACATCAACGGGGACATGGATCTGGCGGAGAGCTTCATCAAGCACCTGATCGGGGATATCCTGGAACACTGCCAGGAGGACCTGGAACTTTTCGGAAAGTTTGTGGACAAGGAACTGCACGACCGGCTCCGGTTTGTTCTGGAGCGGCCGTTTGAACGGGTGTCCTACACCGGGGCGGTGGAGTTGCTGAAGAAGGCGGAGATGAAATTCGAGTTTCCGGTGGAGTATGGCGCCAACCTGCAGAGCGAGCACGAACGCTACCTCACGGAGATTCATTTCAAACGGCCGGTGACCGTCTACAACTATCCGAAGGAGATCAAACCGTTCTACATGCGCCAGAACGACGACGGGAAGACGGTCGCGGCGATGGATGTGCTGGTGCCGGGAATCGGGGAAATCATCGGGGGCAGCCAGCGCGAGGAACGGCTGGACCGTCTGGACGCGGCCCTGGAGGCGCACGGCCTCACCAAGGAGGACTACTGGTGGTACCGCGACCTGCGGAAGTACGGTTCGGCCCCGCATGCCGGCTTCGGGCTGGGATTCGAGCGGATGCTGATGTTCGTGACCGGCGTGGGGAACATCCGCGATGTCATCCCCTTTGCCCGGACCCCGGGAAACGCGGAGTTTTAGAAGGCCAAGCTAAAAGGTGTGGATAAAGAACCCGGAGCGCAGCTTGGGTTCGAACCAGGTGCTTTTCGGGGGCATGATCTGGCCTGCGTCCGCGATGTCCATGAGCTGGTTGATGGAGACCGGGTGCACGGAAAAGGCGATGGCGGCCTTTCCGGCAGCGACCTGGCCAGCCAGGTATCCGGTGCCGCGGATGCCGCCGACAAACTCGATGCGGTTGCTGGTGCGCGGGTCATCGATCCCGAAAACGGGCCCCAGGATCTGTTCCTGCAGCATGCTGACGTCCAGGCGGCTGACGGGATCGGCCCCTGGCTCCGGTTTCAGCCGGATACGGTGCCACTTGCCACCGAGGTGGAAGCGCACCTCCCCCGGCCCCTCCGGCATGCCCGATTCCGCGCGGGCGACCCCGGCTATTGTGTTGATCTTATCGATACAGTCGTCCGGGCCGAGCCCGTCCAGGTCGGCCACGAGCCGGTTGTAGGGAAGGATCTTGAGCTGGTTGCCGGGGAAAAGGACGGTCAGGAACCAGTTGTAGTCCTCCTCCCCGGTGTGGGAGGGGTTGGCTTCGGCCCGTTCCCTGCCCACACGGGCCGCGCTGGCCGCCCGATGGTGTCCGTCGGCCACGTAGGTGCAGGGAACACTGGAGAAGATCATGGAGACAAGGTCATCCTGTTCAATCCGCCAGACGGTGTGGCGGATACCGTCCCCGGTGGTCAGGTCGTAAAGCGGCTCCCCGGCGGAGGCTTCCCGCATCAGGCGGGTCAGCTCGGGAACTTCCCGGTAAGTGAGGAAGACCGGGCCCGCGTTCGCGCTCAATTCCCCGGTCAGGCGGGTCCGGTCGTTCTCCTTGGCCACCCGCGTCTTTTCATGTTTCCTGATAAGCCCCCGGTCGTAATCCTCCACATGGGAAAGGGCGACGATTCCCTGTTGGACATGTTCCCCCCACTGCTGCTGGTAGAGGTACATGCAGGCCTGCTCCTCGCGGAGGAGATGCCCGTTCTCCTGGAGGGCCTTGAAATTCCGCACGGCCCGGGCATACACGGCATCCGAGTACGGATCCGTTCCCTCGGGGAAATCGATTTCCGCCCGGACCACGTGCAGCATGCTCAGGGGGTTGCCGGCGGCCAATTCCCGGGCCTCCTCGGTGCTCACCACGTCGTAGGGAAGGGAGACCACCCGTTCGACGGCTTCGGATGAGGGCCTCAGCCCCTGGAAGGATCGGATTCGCATAGGCCCGATTTACTGGATCAAGGCGCGCATTGGCGCAAGCATCTTCATCCGACGCGCAATGGATTGAAATCCACCTTTCCGGCCCCGGTGGCCCTGCGGTGATACCGGGGCTGTTTTTTTAGCGGAACAGCGCCTTTCACCGCCCTCTTGGCAGCTTGCCGGCAAGCAGGACGAGGACAAGGACCGCGGCGGCGGCATGCTGGAACAGGTTGATGCCCATTTCATGATCGTGGGCGGCCTCGTTCACGAGAAGGGAGATTCCGCTGAAATCAATGACGATGGCGGCAAGCCAGGCCGTGAGGATAATGGAGAGGATGTAACCGATCGTGCCGCGGGGCCCGATGATCTTCCACAGGGAGGTCACGGTCGCCGTATTGGAGGCCGGGCCGGCGATCAGGAAAATCAGCACCGCCCCGGGGCTCATGCCCGCCGCCAGGAAACTGAAGGCCATGGGGATCGAACCGGTCGAGCAGACGTACAGCGGAAGGGAGATCAGGGTCATTCCCAGATAAAGCCCGAATTGCCCGCCCGGAAGGGAGGCGAACAAATCCGCCGGGGCGAAGGCCGCGATGCCCCCGGCAATCAGCAACCCGATAACAAGGGCGCCAAACAAATCCCCGGGCAGCGTGATCAGGCCGAATCGGAAGCCGGAGAGGAGACGAGGGACAAGGGGCGAGGGACGAGGGTCCTCCTCATGACAGCAGGTGGGGGTCTCGGATTCGCCATGACAACAGGAGGCTTCTTCCTCTTTTTCGTGGCAGCAGCCGCTTTCCGGTTCCCCCGAGCAGCAGCTGACCTGGTCCCTCGTCCCTTGTCCCTGGTCCCTCGTCCACCGCTCCACGATCAGTCCGGCGACGATGCCATTGACGAAGGCGAGGCAGACCCGGACGATGGTGAAGACCCAGCCGAGCATGCCGACGGTGGCTGCGATGGCGTCGACCCCGGTCTGCGGAGTGGCGGCGGTGAAGGCGGCGACGGCGCCGCGCTCCCCGCCCTGGCGCCGGATGCCGGCGGCAACGGGAATCACGCCGCAGGAGCAGAGGGGAAGGGGAATGCCGATGACCACGGCTTTGAGAATCTGCCTGAAGCCCTTTTGCCCCAGATGACGGCGTACCCAGTCCTCGTTGAAGAACACGCGCAGCAGGCCGGCGATACAGAAGCCCAGAAGAAGATACGGGGCCATTTCGGCGGTCAGCCACCAGGTATTCCTGGCAAAGTCGGTGAGAACGGACAACATATTACCTGTAACATGCCGCCAAATCGACGCTGGTCAAGCCGGGCTCCCGGATCAGGGCCTCCAGTTGGCCGGCCAGAAGAAGTTGGAAGTCGTTCGGGTGCAGGCTGATGCGGACCGGTTTGCCGGAATTCAGGGCGCGACGGAGCTGGGAGCGGTTCCACAATGCGAGAAAGGCCCGGCGCCAGGGATCGTCGACTTCAAACCCGACCAGGGGCAGGCGCACCATTTTTCCCGTCCGCGTGTTGATGAAACCGCGCAGGACCTCGACATGTTGGAGCGGTAGCGCCTGCAACCGTTCAGTGCGAATCCTTCCAAGGGCCCAGGCTGGGGGGACATAGAGATCGGGGGCGGGGAGACCATTCCGCGGAAACCAGTCCGCGGAGCGCTCCATGAGATCCAGGATGCCGGTTTCATCGAGGGTCAGGTGCTCGGCGACATTCCTTGAAATCAGGGCGGAATGCACCCGATGGTAGAGGCTGCCGGGACGGTCCACCTCGTGACGCCAGCCATGGGCGGCGAGCCGGTATCCTTCCCCGGCGAGTCCGCGGAGCCGCTGAAGGTGGGCCTCCTTCCAATCCCGGCCGGGCACGACAAGGAGGGTAATCGGGGGGAGAGCGTATTTCCGAAGCCGCGACAGGATCTCCTCCATCCGTGCGAACGTCTCCGGCATGACATCATGCAGGGAGAGGAAGGCTTTCCGTTCAGCCCTTTTCATTCCCGGTGCGGGCGTATTGGCGGATGAAGCCCTCCCACTGTTCAATGGTCTGCCGGTTCAGGGTTTCCGCGGCAGTGCGCGCCGCTTCAGCGGTCCGCTGCCAGAATCCAGGCGGACGTTGCCGCAGGTCCTGGAGGATATCGGCAATAGAGTCTTCCTTCCGCAGGAGAATCAGGGCCTCCTTCAGCAGGGTCCACTGGTGGATCCCGGCATTCTCCGAAACAAGGGCTGGTCGTCCGCGGGCCATGGCCTCGAGGGCGACCGTGCCGAAGGTTTCCATATGGGAGGGAAGGAGGAGCAGACTGGCGGCATCGACTTCCCCGCGCAGGGCTTGCCGGTCCAGCCAACCGGTCAGGCGCAGGTTGGGCAGGCTTGCCGCCGCCTTCTCCATTTCGCGCCGCAGGGGACCGTCCCCGACCATGACGAATTCCAGGTCCGGAAGGGAGCGTGCGGCCTCCAGAATGACGGAAAGGTTCTTCTCCGGGGCCAGTCGGCCGGCGAAAAGGACCCGCTTGAGGCCGGCCGGGGCCGGGGCTTGCGGTGCTTTTAGAAAATTGAGCGTGACGGGGGTTCCCATGATATCAACCTTCGGGGCACCGAGTTGCGTCACGGTTGCGGCCAGGTCGTCATTGTTGATGAGCACCGTCTGGCTGCGCCGGCAGAGAATCCGGTTCACCTGCTTGAGGTACCAGAAGGCGACGCGGAAGAAGGGGGTGTCCCCGTACATCTTCACGAGGCCCTCGAAATGGGTGTGGAAGGCGGTGATGAAACCGGTCTGGTTGCGCCGTGCGAGGTACAGGCCGAGAAGACCGAATGGGCCGGGTGTCACGGCGATGACCAGGTGCGGTTGCAGCCGGTTGAACTGGTTCCAGAGACGGGGGATGTTCGGGGTGATCAACTTTTGCGTCCGGTCCCCGGGCAGGGGGAGGGCGTACTTGAGCATCCGTTTTTTCGGGGCCGGCTGGAAGAGCTCCAACCCCCCGGTGCGCTGCCGCAACTGCTCGGAAAGGTCATGATAATAGGCACCCGCCCCGTTTCGTTCGGGAAGGGAATCGGAGAAGATGGCCACACGCAGACGGGAGGCATCTCCTGCGGTCTCTGGAAAAGGGGGGGGTGCAGGCTCGGGAATACTCATTTTGTTGGCGCGTATTGCAGAATCTCCTCATATACGGGGCCGACACAAGATCCGAATTTTGCCCCATCCAGATTCCATTCCCCGGGGGAGTGCCGGTGGTTGCTTTGATAGCCGGATTGCCTGGTTTCCGTCTCTTCAAGGATTTGCTCCAGATGGGCGGGTATGGGGATCCCGATGCGCTCCAGGGAGGATCGAAAGACCTCACCGGGATGTTTCCGCAGGCGTTCCTGGTCGATGACCGCGAAAGATATTTCCGGTGCGGTCTGTAGCCCGGCCCGCAAGGCGTGGTACGCACAGGTGCAGGTCTCCTCAAAGCGGGAACGCAGGAGTTCGCGGCTGACATGCGTCCCAAAAAGCGGAAGGGCGCCGCTCACCGAACTGAGCTGCGAGGAGAGGGCGCTGGCCGGCTCACGGACGCAAAGAAGGAACCGGGCCTCCGGATAGCGCCCCCGCAGGCTGGTGACCCAACTGGCAAAGGCGGCATTCTTGGAAAGGATCCGCCGTTGCCTGCCAGTGACATAGAGGTGCTTCTGCAGGCACCGATGGTAAAAGTCCAGCAGGACAAGCTTCCGCTTCTCCGGCAATTCGTGAAATCGTCCGAGTTGCCAGAGGGAGGCGCTGGCTGGAAAGGCAAGTGCCAGAAGGAAGCATCCGCCGGCCGGCAGGAGGGCGAGGTAGTCCTCCTCGGGAGCATCGAGACCCACTTCATGGATTTCCGACAGGCCGCTTCCAATCCGGCGGGTGACCCGGTTCAATAGGCGCCTGCCGGGGCTTCCCAGAAGACGGTCGAGGGCGGCGAGGAATCGCACCCCTTTGCGTCCGCACACCGACGGGGCGAGGAGCAGTTCCCACATTCGCGGGGTGGTGAAGGTGGATTCGTCCCTGGACAGGGTGCGATGGACAAACGTGGTTCCGCTGCGCGGGATGCCCGTAATGAACACCGGGGCGTGAACCTCCATTTTCCGGTAGCCCGGGAAGAGCACTTCATCGATGAGAAATCCCACCCAGTGAACCAGTTGCAGGACGAGGAAGGCGGGATACAGGATGAAAAGAAAGACCATCCTTCTTCCCCCGAGCGGGGAAACTGTCCTCCCCCTCCTCGAGACGGCTTCGCAGAACCACTCCAGATGGAGTGAAATGCTCAGAAAAAAGGCATTCCTCACGATGTGGCGCCGAGTTTGTGCTTGCGGGCGCGAAAGACAAAGGTCTTCGAGCAGATGAAATTGAAGGTCAGTCCGGCGACTCCCCCAACCCACAGGCACACAAGTGGAAGCACGGACAACAGAACCTTGTTCTCGAGGGCCCGATGGCCGAGGGTTATCAGGGCGCTGAAAACCAGGTAATTGATCGTTCCGCCCGTAAGGTGGACCCCCAGATGACCCGCCATCTGCCGGTAGAAGCAGCCGCGCTGGAATCCGCCGAAGGTGAAGTACCGGTGCAGCAGGTATCCGACCACGATCGCCGAGGAAAGGGACAGGACCCGGGCAAAGTACACATTGAAGCCCACCAGATAGGTCAGCAGATAGAGGATCCCAGCGTCAATCAGGGAAACTTTGACCGCCACCGTCGAAAAGCGCATGAATTGCGCAAAGTGCGTGTGGGAGTGCAAATAATGCCGGATCAGTCGCTTCATTGGCGGATTGATAAGGGGTTTCAGTATCCGGGGACCGGACGGGTGCGTCAAATGCAAACCCTGTGAAGGTTCTTTCCAGAAAGCGGGAAGGACCGTTGAGGTTCAGGAATGGTTTGATCCCATCCATTCAGGGAATATCGTTCTGCTTCATGACGTACCGACTCCGCATTCCCAACGGGCCGTTCCGGACCTTCATTCTCCTTGCCCTCCTTGGTCTTCCGTTTGGACCCGTCTCCCACGGCAATGCCGGTTCAGCTGAAATGCAGAATCCGGCCGCATCCCTTCTGGAGCGCAGCCGGGAGGCGGCCCTTCCGGTCGCCAAGGAGCTGATGCAGACGCTCGAAGGGCGCCTCCAGTCGGCCATGACGGCGGGGGGTCCCCCGGAGGCGATCCGGGTCTGCCAGGAACAGGCCGGGGTCCTGACCGGCAAGGTCCGGGAGAACAAGGAGATCACCTACCTGAAGCGCGTTGGCGTCCGCATCCGCAATCCGGAGAATGCCCCTGATGCGGCGGAGAAGCGGGCCCTGGCGCATTTCCTCGAAAACGGGGCCCAGGAGGGTCAATTCCCGATGGAATGGGTGGACCGGATTGCATTACCGGATGGTTCCGAGCAGGTCCGGTACTATCGGGCCATCCCAATGCAGGCGCGCTGCCTCTTATGCCATGGACCGGAGGAGAGCATGCCCGAAAGCGTTTTGCATGCCCTCAAGAAGCGCTACCCGGAGGACGCCGCCCGCGGGTTTGGCGCGGGCGAATTGCGGGGCCTTCTCGTCGTCGGACTGGACCCCGATAAGCTTGAGTAGCAGGTTCCCGGTCCCCTGCGGGGCCATTGGGTGCAGTTCTGGCTAGCGGTTTCTTGTCCGCCAGGTGTTGTCGCGGCCAGACCGGTTCAGCTGGGGTCTCTGCCGGGTGTGGACCTGTGAATAGGAACGGTCCTGGCCGCTTTTCCGGGTGGATGGGCTAACGGTCGAATGGTTGGTGCCTTCCGCATCGGGCCTGCTGTAGGTGCCCGGAGGAGGATTGGACGGGGGAGGCGGCTTGGGGGGGCGTGCCGGGGGCCGATGTTCGGGAACCGTTGGCGGACGGGTCTGCGCTCCGGAGTCAACCGGGCGCCGCATGGCGATCCGTTTCTGGCCCTCATCCCGCATGGGGGCGCGGCGGACCGGCTGGAGGCGCTGGTTCTCCGGTTCCCTGGCAGGCGGGCGTCGCATGTCCGGATCGGGCTTTCGACTCCTGGGTTCGGCAACGCGGGGGACCCTCTGGAGGTATTCCGGCACCGGTTTGCGCCGCTTCTCATGGAAAATCGTGGAACGGCGGTGATCCGGATCATGGCGCCATATCGGGGCCTCCCTCACATGGTGGCGCCGGTAGTCCGGCCGGTCAAAATAGTGATGGTGCGGATACCGGTCCTTTTTCCAGACAACGACCCGGCGGCGGTGCCAGTCGCAGGAACTGAAGAAAAAGCTCGTGGAAACGTGAAATCCCGGGCCCCAGTAAAATCCGATGCTGCTGTAATGTGGATAGGGCGGATCCCAGTAGACCGGCGGGTACCGGTACCACCACCAGTCGCCGTAGACGACGCGCGTGCTGTACCACGGAACGTAGATAACCTCCCTTTCCACCGGTTCAATGATGATGCCCTCCGGGCTCTCCTCCACCGCAAGGTGGTCCAGACTTTCCAGGCTGCCCTCCCTGAGGGCCTTCCGGCGCAACTCCTGGATTGTTTGCATCACCTGCTCCTCCTGACCCAGAAAGGCTTCCCCCAGCCGCCGGGTCCAGGCGAGGTTTTCGTCCATTCGTTCCAGGAGGTCCGGAAAACGCGTCAGCGCCTTCACGCTGTCATCCCATATCTCTTCCTCCGCCGCTTCCGCTGCTTGTTTCCCGGTCCAATCCGGGTGTTCACCGATCCAGCGCGCGGCCTCGACCACATCCAGCGGATACGTTGCCGCCATCAGCACCTGGGAAAGCAGGACATCCGGATACAGGGCGATCGGGGCCAGCATCTGATCCAGCTCCGCCTGGGTGAAGAATTCGTCTTCCCCGGCCGGGTTCTGCGCCGGCAGAAATGTGGCCGCGAGGCCCATGGCAAGGGCCGCGAGCAAAGGGTGTTTGGGGGCTTTCATGGCGTTATCCTTCCTTTTCTAATCTAAACGCTTCCGGCACGGAGTCAATCCTTCCCGGGATGGGGGGATTGCATCGCGCCTACCCCTTTAACGCTTTCGCCGCCGGCTTTATTCAAAAAAACATACCGCCGACGAACAGGTCGACAGGCCCACGATTGACCGGTCTGTGGAGGTTTATTTTTCCGGGACAGCGGACTTGATGAAGGCCGCGAGGGCTTCCTTCTGGCGTGCCAGTTCCTTCTCGACGGTGTACATCATGTGGCCTGCCTCGTAGTAGGTGAAGGTGATGTTTCCGCGCAACTGCGGGTGCAGCAGCATCCGGTTGAAGGTGTATTCCGCCGCGAAACAGGGAGTCGCCAGGTCGTAGTAGCCGGCGCATACCTGGATCCGCAGATGCGGATTCATGATCAGGGCCTCCCGCAACCGCTGGCTGACGTTCACGTAGCGACCGGTGAATTCCTCGCCGAAATTCCATGGACGGACGTTGGCCAGGATCTCGTAGGGAAGATCGCTCTCATACTCCAGGGTCCGCCGGACATAATCGTTGAAGGCGGAGCTGTAGGCGCCGTAAATCTGCGAGTAGCTCGGGTCGTAGTTTTTGCCGGTCTCCCAGGATTCCCACGGAAGGGGCGCGATGCCCGTGTAGCGGCCGTCAAAACGCCCGATGCGTTTGCCTTCCTTCTTCAGAAGCATTTCGAAAAAGCTGAAGGCATCGAGCCGGAGGCGGTATTCGAGGAAGTCATCCGCCGCAATTCCGGTGTAGGCGGACAGGCTCCCGGCCACCGACCGCATGGCCTCCCCGGGCAGGTTGTCCCCCTGGAAAAGCGCCTCCCGGTACGGACCGGCGGCGAAGGCTTTGACCTCGTCGAGAAAGTCGCGCAGCGGCCTTTTCTGGAACGCTCCGGACAACCGGTCGTGGTAGCGGGCCGTGGCGGCCATCGAGGGCAGAAAGAGGACGTAGGGCAGGTCGTTGTCCTCGCTGTAGCGGATGCTCGAGAAGTCCAGGACCGAGGAAACAAGCATGATGCCGTTCAGGTACATGCCATAGCGATCCTGCAGATGCAGCGACAATGCGGCCGCGCGGGTTGTCCCGTAGCTTTCCCCGATGAGGAACTTCGGGGAGGACCAGCGCTCGAACTCCGTCACATAGCGGCGGATGAAATCCCCGACGGACCCCACATCCTCCTCCAACCCGTGGAACTCCTTCTCCTTTTCAAAGTCAGCCGGGCGGCTGAAGCCGGTGCTCACCGGATCAATGAAGACCAGGTCGGAAACGTCCAGCAACGACCAGGGGTTTTCGGCCAGCTGGTGCGGGGGCGGCAGGGCGAAGCCGTCCTTGTCGAGCAGCACGCGCCTGGGCCCCAGCAGGCCCATGTGCATCCAGACCGATGAGGAGCCCGGGCCCCCGTTGAAGGAAAAGGTGATCGGGCGCTCCGACGGGTCGGTTGCGTCCCGGGTGTAGGCGATGAAAAAGATTTCCGCGGTCGTTTCCCCCTCGCGGTCCTTGAGCGCGAGCTTGCCGGTCCGGGCCGTGTAGGCGATCGTCTCCCCGTTGAGCATGATCGAGTGCCGCGTCGTGACAACTTCCGGGGCCTCGTGGATTTGACCGGACCCGGCATCCGATTCCTTCCCGGCCGGCGGAACCTCCGCCTCTTCGGCAATTCCCGGCAGGGGCCCTGCCGCCAGCAGGATCGCCCCCAGCAGGACGGACGCAAAGTGGATTTTCTCTTTCTTTGGCGGGGTCTTCATACGTCAAAACCATCCGCCCCGATTCACGAAAGTCAATTTCACGTGGTCTTGATCAAGAAAATGGACCATTCACGGAAGGTCACTTGGCCCTCCATCAGCGGGCGCGGCCGCAGCGGCGGAAAAAACAGCAGCACCCCCAGGCCCAGGCCGGTCACCAGCGCGGCATCCATTTTCCACCAAATTCCACGAAGATTTCCCCCACTGGATCCTATTCCGGTTTCCGGATGGGCAGGCGGAACCAGAAGGTGCTGCCCTTGTCGACCTCGCTTTCAACGCCGATGGTTCCACCATGGGCCTCGACGGCCAGTTTGCAGAAGGTTAGTCCAAGGCCGGTCGAGTATTTCTGTCTCCGGTTGTACATTTCCACCTGGCCGAACCGCTCAAAGATCTTTTCATGGTATTCGGGTGAAATCCCCGGTCCCGTATCCACAACGGAGATTTTCACTTCCTGATCCGTTTTCTCCAATGAGAGAAGAACCTTGCCGCTTTCAGGTGTGAATTTCAGGGCGTTGCCAATCAGGTTGGTAATCACCCGTTCAATGAGGCTCTGGTCAAATCGCAGGGGCAGCGAGTCGAACGAAGATGCAAAGGCAACCCCGGGACCGTGCCCAATTGCCTGACAGGCCGCGGCCGTCTCTTTTGCCAACTGGACGATGTCCTGTTCCTCCAGGTGCAATGGCATTTCATCATTGTCGAAGCGACTGATATCCAGCAGCGAACTCACCATCTCGATAAGCCCAAGGCAGGAATTTTGAATAGCCTCCAAATGGCCGTGCTCACTGTCTCCAAAATTCCCCCTCATCTCCAGGAGCTCCAGGTGCCCACGCATCAGCGTCAATGGGGTGCGCATGTCATGGACCACCATGTTGACCAAATTATCCCGAAAGGCTTCCAGCTCCCGCAGCTGGTTGTAGGCCGTTTCGATCTTCTGCCGCTGCCGGTTGACTTCCAGATGGGTCTCCACCCGGGCCAATACAACCGCCGGAGTGATGGGTTTGGAAATGTAATCGACGGCTCCAAGGGCGAGGCCTTTTGTTTCATCCTCGGTCTCCCCTTTTGCCGTGACGAAGATAACCGGAATATGCTTCGTTTCCTCCATTTCCTTCAGCTTGCGGCAGACCTCGTACCCGTCCATCTGCGGCATCATGATATCCAGAAGGATGAGATCCGGGGTCTCCTTGGCACAAAGGGAAAGGGCCGTCTTTCCGCTCGTGGCCACCCTTGTCCGGTACTTCGGCGATAATAAGTCCACCAGCACCTCGATGTTGGCCGGCGTGTCGTCCACGATGAGGAGACTTCCTTGTTCTGCTTGGGTGTCCATGGGCATGCTGGTAAAACCGGGCTGCCCGGGTCGGTCTTTCGTTCCCCGGGTTCGGTACCTTGAGTGGAGGTCCTTGTGACAAACTCAGACGGAGTTTGCAAGTCCAGGGAACGACGGGCGTTGGTATTGTTGTCAGAATGCAACCGGTCGGCAAAGGGTTGTGGTACGCACTTGGCGGGTTAGGATATGCGGCCTCTTTGAGGCCATCTGTGGCCCGGTAAAATGGCCAAACTCCAGTCCGCCTGAAGGGCCGCGAGGATCTCC
>JBNGDP010000103.1:0-9730 GCA_049975345.1 Oceanipulchritudo sp.
CTGTGAAAATTTTCATAATCTGCGGATAATCAATCAGGCCAGGGCCCGGTTCAGCTTGCCGGAAACAAAGCCTTCGGCATCGATTTCCGCATGGGCGAACCCGAGGGCGCGGAACTTGGGGCGGATTGCGCCGGCCATGGATTTCAATTTCTCAATCTTTTCCGGCGGCACCTCGATCCGGGCAGTGTCGCCGAAGTGGCGTACGCGGCAGACGGGGAAGCCCGCCCGGAGCAGCACTTCCTCGGCCCCCTCGATCTGGCGGAGCTTGTGAATGGTCACTTCCTGCCCGTAGGGGACCCGCGAGGCCAGACAGGGGCTGGCCGGCTTGTCCCAGCATTCCAGGTTGAAATGGGCGGCCACGGCGCGGACGTTCTCCTTGTCGAGGCCGCATTCCCCGAGGGGAGCCCGCACTTCATGCTCCTTCGCCGCCTGCAGGCCGGGGCGGTAGTCGCCGAGGTCGTCGATGTTCTGGCCGTTGGCCACCCACCAACCGGGATGGCGTTGCCGCAGACCGTCGAGTTCCTCATACAGGGTCGTCTTGCAGTAGTAGCAGCGGTTGGCGGGGTTGCTCGTGTAGTGGGGATTCTCCATCTCCCTGGTGACGATCACCTCGAGGGGGATCCCGTGATGCCGGGCGAATTTGCGCGCTCCGTCCAACTCGCTCATCTTCAGGCTCGGGGAAGCGGAAATGACCGCCATCGAGCCTTCCGCCCCGAGAAACCGCCGCGCAAGAAAGGCCACCAGGGAACTGTCCACCCCGCCGGAAAAGGCCACCAGCAGCCCCGGGCAGGCGGCGAACCAGGCCTCCAGCCGGGCCAGGGCGGTGGTGATGTCGGTGGAGGGGGGCATGATGGTTAAATTGGGAAACCGATGCCTTCGAGTCGAGCGTTTACGGTGGGAACTTCGAGTCGAGTGTTTACGCTCGAAGACCGTCGCCAACGTCCGGACCGGGTCTTCGTCCGTAAACGGACGACTCGGAGGTATACGCTGGACTCGGAGGCAACAGCCGCTACATTTCCTCCCCATGCTCTTCGACCCGGCCTCCTCCGCCCTGCTCCTGACCGCCCTGGTCATCGGAATCACCCACACCCTTCTGGGCCCGGACCATTACCTCCCCTTCGTGGCCATCGGGAAAGCGCGGCAATGGAAGATGCGGCGCCTCCTGACCGTGACCTTCCTCTGCGGCCTCGGCCACGTGGCGGGCTCGGTGATCCTGGGAGCGATCGGCCTGGCGGCGGGCTGGAGCCTGGGCGGACTCGAATCCATCGAATCAGTGCGGGGGGAAATCGCCGCCTGGCTGCTCACCGCCCTTGGTGTGGTCTACCTGGCCTGGGCGATCAAGCACCTGGGCCGCAACCGGCAGCACACCCACTGGCACGCGCATGCGGACGGGACGGTGCACGAGCACGAGCACACCCACCACGGGGCGCATGCCCATCCGCACATTGACGCCAACAGCGCAAAAAAATCCACCACCGCCTGGAGCCTGTTCATCATCTTTGTCTTCGGCCCCTGCGAGGCGTTCATCCCCCTGCTGCTCTTTCCGGCCTTCCAGCAGAACGGCCCGCTCGCGGTGGCCACGACGCTTGTCTTCGCGGCCGCCACCATCGGGACCATGATGGGCACAGTCTACCTGCTGAGCAAGGGTCTGGAACTGGTCTTCCTGAAGCCGGTCGCCCGCTACGGGCACATTGCCGCGGGATTGACCATTCTCGCTTGCGGAACGGCCATTCATCTCGGATTGTAGCGCGACACCGCATATCCAGGAATGAAGACGCTATATTACAACTGCCCCGCGGGCATCAGCGGGGACATGAACCTCGGCGCCATGGTCGACCTCGGCGTGGACCCGGGAAAACTCATCGAGGAACTGAAAAAACTCGGCCTCGAGGGCTGGAATATCGAGTTCACGAAGGACCAGCGCAAGGGGATCAGCGGAACCCGCTGCACCGTGCACTGCCCCCATGAGCATCACCATCGCACCTTTGCCGATATCCGCGAAATCATTGAGGCATCGGACCTCCATCCGCAGGTCAAGGAGGATGCGGTGGAGGTCTTCCGCGTCCTCGCTGAAGCCGAGGGACAGGTGCATGGCAAGCCGGCTGAAAGGATCCATTTCCATGAGGTGGGGGCCATCGATTCCATCCTCGACATGGTGGGCGCCGCCGTCTGCTGGCATCTGCTCGGGGTCGACCGGATCGCCGCCTCCGCCATCGAACTGGGCAGCGGAACGGTCCAGTGCGCCCATGGGAAGATGCCGGTGCCCGCACCGGCCACCGCACGGCTGATGGAAGGCATGCCCGTCTCGAGCGGCGGTGCCTCCGGCGAGGCCACCACCCCCACCGGCGCCGCCCTGCTTATGGGCAAGCGCTGCATCTTCTGCGATCAGTTTTCCGGAAAGACCCTCGCCACCGGGGTGGGAATCGGCCAGCGCGACGACCCATCGGGACCAAATGTCCTCTATGTAAGCTTGCTGGAATCGGGGCAGGTGGCCCGCGACAGTACCGTGCTTGAGCTCGCCACCAACCTCGACGACATGTCCCCGGAGCGCGTCGCCTTTCTCGTGGAAAGTCTCCTTGAGGCCGGCGCCCTTGATGTTTGGCAGACTCCCGCCACCTTCAAGAAGGGCCGCATGGGATGCGTGCTCAGTTCGTTGATCCATCCCGCCGACCGGGAAAGGATGACGGATTTGCTCTTCCGCCACAGCACCACCCTCGGCATCCGGTGGCGGAAATGGCAGCGGACCATCCTCGAGCGGGAGGAGGCCGAGAAGGAAACCCCGCTCGGGCCCGTCCGCGTGAAGACCGCCTCCTGGAGGGGCGAGGTCATTCGCTCAAAAATCGAGTTCGACGACTTGCGCCGCCTGGCCCGCGAACAGAACCTTTCGATCTCCGAGATTGAAGAAAAGTTGAAGGAATAGCATGTCCGAACTGCGCAAGATCCTTGAGTCCGTGAAGACGGGAGCCCTTGATATCGAGGCCGCCGCGGAAAAGCTCCGCACCGGCCTGTACGAGGATATCGGCCACTCGCGCGTCGACCATGACCGGCTGGAACGCAATGGTGCCTCGGAAGTCATCTTCGGACAGGGGAAATCAACCGACCAGCTCTCGGACATCATGCACACCCTTCTGGAGCGCGAACAGAACGTGCTGGTCACCCGCATCAGCCGCCGCAAGGCCAACACGCTGATGCGCCTGTATCCGGCGGCTGAATACGACGACACCGCGCGCACCCTGGTCCTGCAGAAGACAGAGACCGAAAAGACGGAATCCTTCATCGCCATCGTCTGTGCGGGCACCTCGGACCTGCGCGTGGCCGAGGAGGCACGGGTGACCGCGGAGTTCTACGGCAACGCGGTGAAGTGCGTCTACGACGCCGGCGTGGCCGGCCTGCATCGCCTGATCGCCGAACTGGAGAGCCTCCGCCGGGCGCGCGTGATCATCGCCGTGGCCGGAATGGAAGGGGCCCTCCCGAGCGTGGTGGCCGGGCTCGTGAAGGCGCCCGTCATCGCCGTGCCGACCAGCGTCGGCTACGGGGCCAGTTTCGGGGGCGTGGCCGCCCTCCTGGCCATGCTCAACTCCTGCGCCTCCGGGCTCAGTGTCGTCAACATCGACAACGGCTTCGGCGCCGGATATCTCGCCAGCACCATCAACCGCTTGTAAGGCTTTACCAGCCGAAGAGGCCCTTCTTCTGTTCCTTGGCGATTTGCTGGGTCTCCTGCCAGGTGATAATCGCGCTCTCGATGTCCTGCAGGGTCAAGGTGAGGACGTAACCGACCCGGCGGGTCTTGCCATTGTAGTCATCGAAGCCGGAGAGGGTCCCCTCCAGGATGTAATCCGCGCCGATCTGCTGGCCCATCCGGGAGGCGGTGGATTCCTTCACATTCCCGGAGAGCTGCTGGTAGCGGACCTCCTCGGCGATATCGTCGCGCCGGGTCTTGTCGACAAACTGGAACTGGCCGGAATTGATGACCTGCCCGCGGACAAGGGTCGTCAGGGCGTCCGTGTTGATGTTGGAGTTGGTCAGGGAGGCGGCGTCCAGCCGGACCGGCAGGATGACGATGGTGGGCTTTTCGGGCCCGGAGGTGGCCTCGGCAAGGGCCGGGGAGGTGAGCATCGAGTTCACCATGTTGCGGGCCGCGTCGTTGATGTCAGCCTGGTTGATATCAAAGGTCTGGACCGTCGGATCGGAGGGCTCGACAGTCCGGACCGGGGAGGAACAACCGCTCCAGAAAAGACAAAGGCAGAGGAGAAGGATGGACAGTGCGATGGTTTTCATGATGGGATCAATTCAGGTTATTTTTTAAAATCAAGTGGACGGATCATCAGGCTGAAGGCAACGGCCCGTTCCGAGCGGGCCACCGATTCAATGGTTCCCACTTCCCGGCCGGCAAGGTGGACGCTTTGCCAGGGGTTCTGGTCGGGCTGGACGACAAAGCCGTCCGCATCGGTCCAGGTGAAGCGGTACTGGAAGGCCTGCTTTTTGTCGCTGCGGTTCTGGATGGAAAACTGGACCCGGACCATGCCATTGTCATTGGGGGCGGCAACCGCGTCGACAATCTTCATCTGCTGGTTTGGAAGAAACTGGCCGACAAAAGGCGCGGGATCGAGAGTCCGGGCCTCGTTGAGGCGTCCACTGATATTGACGCCCACCCCGGTGTAGGTGTCCAGACGGGTTTCCCCGCCGTAGGGTTCCCGAACCGGCTCAGTGGTGGTCCGGCAACCGCTGAGGGCGATCAGAATAAGAAATGCGAGAGCGAGGGTTTTCATAATGGATCACTGTAGGCGGGAATGAGCCGGGAATCAATCCTGATCACCCGTCCGTTTGCGGTGGTCAGCCGCACAAGCGTAATGCGGCCCTCCCGCAGTTCGATGGTTTCCGGGGCTTCCTCCCCGAAGGCGGAGGAGAGTTCGTAGGTCCCGGCGGGGAGGCTCAGGTCCGCCAGATGAATGCTGCCGGGCAGGCTGAGCCAGCTTCGCAGGTCCGGCGTGTCGGAGAGAATGGAGAAAACCGCCGCCGCAAACCCGAACAGGGAGTCGGCCTCGTTGGCTTCCGCCTGCAGTTCCTGTTTGGCCACCATCCGCAGGACCTGCCGCAGGAAAATCACGGGGAATTCCTCCTCGAGGGCCTTCCGGGCGACCGCATCCACATTGAGCACCGGATACAGCAGGGGCTCGCTCTTTCCCACCCGCAGAATGGATTCCGGGTAGGCATTGTAGACCGGCTCATCGGGATAGTACGGAAAGCTGAGGGTATAGCTCCGGTTCTTGATAATGACCGGAAAACGGAAGGGGATCTTCGGGGAAACCCAGCCGGACTCATGCAGGACAACGAGGCGGCCCGCGCCCGGTTCCGTTCCCCCGAGGGTCTCGAGGGCATGCTGGATGGGTTCGGTCCGCGGGGCGTAGGCCAGCGCGTTCCGGTAATCGATCTCCGCCCGGTCCCGGTCGCCCATGGCCTGATGCAGCAGGCCGCTCAGGTAATAGACCAGCGCGTTGTCGGCGCTGGATTGCAGGTCCAGGCCGGCGTAGGACTTCGAAAAATCCGGCGTTGGCATGCTGGAGCCGAACCCGGCGGAGGCCAGGTCGCGGTCCGCGGCCCGGCGCAGCGCCGGCAGGTTGTCCGTTCCCCAGCGCAGGTCCCGCAGGGCCTTGTTGAGGGAAATCCGGGCCTCCGCCAGGTCTTCCTGTTCCAACTGGTTCAGGGATTGGAACAGGTGCAGCAGGATTCGTTCAAAAAGCGCCCCGCGGTAGGCGAGCGCCTGGTCGTTGGTGAAAAGGGAAACGGCCGTCTGCATCGTTCCGCGGGCGGTAAAGGTGGCCCGGAGCCTTTCGTCGTCGAGGAGCCCTTCGGCCTCCGCGTACAGGGCTTCACTGGCCTCGAGATCCCCCTCCAGCTCCTTCAGCCGGGCGCTTTCCAGCAGGTAAAGCACCTGCGAATGATCGGGCGTCTGCCGGTCCAGACGCTCCAGGGCCGAATCGAGGCGCTCGGGCCGGGCAGCCTCAAGGGCGCCACGTGCCTCCACCATCACCTCCGGGTGCAGGTTGACCGGCAGAAACAAGCCGGCCGTGCTCCGGCAGCCGGCAAGGCCGAACAGCAGGACAAGGAGAACCGCCGATGCAAGGGCGGTTTTCTGGAAGGATCCTATTCCGGGCTGAAAACGCACACCCCCATCATCCAGATTCCCCGGCAGCCTTCAAGCCGCTGCTTGAGAAAATCGCGTTCGTTGCCCTTTTCAAGGAGCGGCGGTTTCCAACCGCCGGCAGGTCCATGACGGCGCCGGCGCTTACAAAGCGTCGCCATTTCGGCGCACTGCACCCGGTTCACGGCACCAGGATGCGGAGGAACAGCCGCGGCTGTCCCTCGGGGATGCGGATTTCCACGGAACGGTAGTCGCTGAAACTCTCAAGGACCAGATAGTCCACATCCCCCTGGCTGCAGGAAGCGGAGAGATCACAGAGGGAGCTGTCGAAAAGGGTACTCCAGCTGCCGGCCTCGAGGGTCGTGGAGGACTGAATCTCGAAAACCGCCGGCCAGGGCACGCTCTCCACCGCGGTGCGTAGTGAGAAACTGAGGACAATATCCCCGCTGTCGCGGCTGACCCCGACCAGACCCGGCAAGTCGAAGACCCGCGGGTCGCCCATCAGGAGGATTTCCAGCTTATTGGCTCCGTCGCCCTCGGGATCGGCGTCCCCACCCCACAAGGTCGCCTCCAGCCCGCTGTCAGCCAGCTCACCCGGGGTGAAGTGCAGCCCGAGCCAGTCCTCGTAGGTGGCATTGGGAGGGGCGCCGATCAAGCCGGTGGCCTCTATGGCGTCAATTATTCCCCAGCTGCGGCTTCCGCTGTAGGTGTCCCGCTCGAAGAAGATCCCCACCGCCGTCACATCCGTGAACTGCCGGGTTGTGAAGACCGCCGCGGTTTCATCAAAGTCGAGATCGGGATTGGCCGAGGGATCATATTCCGCCCAGCGACCGTGGTCGGTTGCGGAATTGAAGACAAGCGTCACCGTCTGATTGGGGCTGAATGGCGCCGGGTCTTCGGAAACATAGAAGGTTGCCGCATCCCGGATCAGCCAACGGGTCGTTCCCAGACTGTCCCAGTGATTCTCCGTCGTGCGGATCAGAACCGTGCTTCCGTCGCCAAAGGAGACCGCCTCGGTGCGGGCATCCCCAAGAAAGTCCGCCTTGTCCAGGTAAAAGAGTCCCCTTACCAGTGCCCCGCCCGGAGCGTTTTCAGCCTGCACGCGGAGGCTGATTATGTCAGCGGCTGAAGCCTCCTTGATGCGACTTTCCGCAAGGCCGGCCTCTCCGTCGATGGATTGGACCGCAATGGCCCCGTACAGCGGAGTTCCGTCCACACCCGAATCGGTGAGTGGGTCTGTATCGGAAAAGCTGTTACCAAGCAGGTAATCATCTGCGAGGGTGTCCCCGTCCAGGTCAAGGGGAGTGGTGAAGCGGCGGGTAAAATTCCGGCTCGCTCCCACGGAATCGCCTCCGAAGCTGGCAAAGATGGAATCGGATGGCGAAAGCAGGCCCAGAAAGGCGTCCACCGGCTGACTGGCCTCCTGCCGGGAGAGTTGGTCGTCAAAGATTGAAATCGTTGGATAATAGACCCCCGCGGCCAGATAGGTGTGGTTGACCAGCGGTCCGCCCAGTTTTTCCCCGTCACCAAAAATCCACGACACGAAGTCCACCGATCCGTCCACGTCGTGGGATGGGGAGCTGTCAAAGGTCACGGAAAGGGGGATCTGTCCAGACTCCGGGGTGGCGGTGAAGAGGGGGACCGGCGGCTGGTTGTCGAACCCGTTCAACCGCATCCTGGCGGTCAGGGTGCGCCAACGCAGATAAAAGCGGCCGTCATTGTAATTGGGCGTATCGATGATGTATCCCAGGCCGGTGATGTCGGTGAAGTTCTGGTCGGCAAAGGTGGCCGAGAGCGGATCAAAATCCATATGCGCAGGAATGGTCCACTGGGCCCAGCGGCCATCCTCCACGTCCTGGATGAAGCTGAGGCCGCCCCCCTCGGTGAAGACTTCCTCGGAAACGAAGTAATCGGTTCCATCCCGCACCAGCAGGCGCATCTGGCCGCCACCGCCCCATCCGGGAGCCGTCATGTCCAGGCTGTCCCCGGCGGAGAAATCGAGGATGTCGCCGGAGGCCAACCCGGTGAACTCGCTCTTCGGGATGAAGAACACCCCGTGCACCTTGGTAAGAACCGTGTCCGGCGGCTGCGAGCGGATTGTCATTTCGGTCGTCGTGACCTTGTTGTCAGCGAGGCTGTTGCTGGTGGTATCCAGGCGGTCGGCATAGACTCCGCCCCAGAAGGCGGGTCCCGTGTAGCCGGATTGCGGGCTCAGGGGCGTTTCCGGTGAAGTGTCGCCGGTGGGAAGAATCAGGGCATAGCCGCTTCGGGAATCGTCAGCCAGGGAGTCGCCGTCGATATCGAGCACGGTGGTGGATTCATTCTGGTTGCGCAGATTCTGGGTTGTGCTCACGTACGGGGTGCTGAAATCCAGCTCGAAGGTGTAGCCGTCGCTCCCGTCAAAAAGATCCCCACCGAGGACGGCAAAGGTGGCGTCATTGGGTCCGTACCCAGGCTGGGGCTGGACGGCGTTCAGGGTGAACAAAGGCGCGGTCAGGTTGGTGTCCCCCGCCCAGGCGATGCGGGGATAGGTCTCCGCTCCGATGAAACGTGCGGCGATCGCCTTGGTGTAACCGCTGGTGGTGAGGCGGGTCGTGAAGAGGCGGGTCGCGAAATCCGCGGAATAGACCATAAAATAGGCGCCGCCGGTGTAGGCGCTCGGGTCAAAGGGATTGAAGGTGGTCTCTGCCGGATTGGGCGAGTACACCACCGTCCCGGGAATGGGCAGTCCGTAGGCGCTGGTGCCGCCAATGTAGACCCGCCCGATGGCATCGGCCCAGATCACCCCGCCCTTCATGCGCACGGTGTTGTCATTGGGCGGACCGACACTATTGTACAGCCGGTTGGTGTACCACTGCGAAAGCATGAGCTCGCCCGTGGCGGGAAGGTAACGCCCGAAGAACACCTTCGGCACGGTCGAGGTGTTGAAGGTCTGGTGGAAAATATCCCCGCCAACGGGGGATTTCGCCACTTCCAGATCAAACGGGCTCCAGCGAAAGGGGGTGTTCCCCCCGTCAAACTCAAAGGCCGCGTACAGGTTCCCATCCGGTCCCATTTCCACCCGGTAGCCGCGCGAGTCCGCCATGTTGCTGCTCTCCACCAGCGGGTAGCGGTCCTCGGTCAGGTCCTCCGGATCGGTGCTGAACGGGTAATTGATATAACGGGGATTCGGAATCGTCTTGTCCTCGTCCAGCCAGACGTTCGCCTCCCAGTTGTACCCGGCCCAGCGGGCATCAATCCCGCCCCCGGGATTATAGTCGTAGGGCACCCCGCGCAGGCCGGGCACATCCACCGGCGTGCTGGGGCCGTACGCCACCCCGCCCCAGGTGAATTTGTTCGTGAAGCCGATCGTGAAAACGGTCTCGGTCGCGCTGTCGATCGCCACGTCCAGGGTCTGCGCATAGCCACCGCTGAAGCTGTTCAGCTGGGTCATCGCGGCGTCAAAAACATAGACCGCTCCATTGCCCGCCTTCTGGTCCGGATCGCCCGGATTGCTGGGGACCAGTGCCACCATGTGCCCGTCCTCCGCCATGTCCGCCCGGTGCACATAGGATCCGGCAAGGGCGCTCGCCAGGATGGTGTCCGCCG
>JBNGDP010000103.1:9830-13022 GCA_049975345.1 Oceanipulchritudo sp.
CCGCCGAGGCGTCCGTCGCCCCGTTCAGGTACACCGGCGCCACCCCGCCCGGGTTGATCGGCCCAAGATTCACCGCCGCCACCAGCGTCCCGTCCGACAGGTAGGCCAGGCCGTACACGGTCTCCCCACCGCTGAGGTCCCCCAGGTACGAGGAGGCGCCCAGGCCGAATTCGGCCGCGTTTAGATTGCTCAGCGGCGCCGCGGTCAGCGCCAGAGTCAGGACCGCAAGGGATAGGGGCTTCATGGGATTCTACAGAATTGGGGTTTAAAGAATGATTACCCGATTATATAGCTTCTGGCAAGCCTGCCAGCAGGGGATCCGCTTACCCGTAACGGGAAGGGGGCGCTCCACCAGAACCGGTGGCGGAGGGTTAACCTCCCGCACTAACCTTGTACAAAGAACAGAACAGCTGAATCAGTAGAGACGGACCCGGAGGCGGTAGAAGGCGCGGGTCAGGCCGCCGGCGGGATTGTGGGTGAGGCCGATGCGCACCCAGTCAGGGGATTCGGGGTATGGTACGGCAGTCCAGGTCACGTCCGTCTCCCCGAGCAGCTGCCAGTCGTCGCCAAGGGTAGTGGAAACCTCAATCCCGTACCCGATTCCGCCCGCGTTGTACTCGTTCGCGGGATGTCCGCGTCCGCCGGCCCGGGCATTGAAGGCGATTGTCAACCCTCCACCCGGGGCGGCGCGGATGGCCATGGGAGCGCCGCTTCCGGAGCGGGGATCCGTTCCGGTGGCAAACTCGGTCAGGTTGGGCAGGCTGTCGTGATCGGGGTTCGCCAGCTGGCCGCTGACCGTTTCGTCCACGGCCTCCGCCTCGCTGAAGTGGCCGCTGTTGAGGCGCCAGTCCAGAAAGGCGCGGATCCCTCCCATGGCGAGCGGCAGCTTGTCCGCCTGGTCCATGATATCGGCCCAATGGTAAGCCGTGAACTGGTGAGTTGTCGGGTACAGGAAGTCCCAGTTGAGGAGCAGGCTGTCAGTATTGCCGGGATCAAGGAGGTCGAAGGCGGGTGAAGCCGCGTAGGTGATCGCCTGCAAGCCGGCCAGGTTCGAGCCATAGGTGTTGTTCTCGGAGAGGAAGGCCCAGCGGGGCGCAATCAGGGCAACCGGGAAATGCTGGTCGAAGGGCAGGCGCTCGTACCCATTGTCGGTGGAATCCATCGGTAAGATGTTGAAGGAATCGAGGAACCAATTGGGAAACTGCGTCCGGAAGGTCAATGCGGTCCCCCAGCCCGGACGGCTCGGATGCGTACCACCGGAACCGGTTTGATGCGGAGCCACCAGCTCGACACGCTCGTCAAGGGCTCCTGCCCAGAGGCAGGCCTTCCCGCGACGTGAATAGCCGGTGAGGATGGTCCGATCGGGATCGATATCCGGACGGGTATCCAGATAATCGATCACCCGCGACAGTCCCCATGCCCAGGCGGCAATGATCTGCCAGTCGCCGTCAAAGCCGGTGTTGGCGTAGGGTGTCACCAGTGGGTTTCGCCAGGCCTCACTGTTGTGGATGTCCCCGGCCAGCTCCTGGACCGAGATAATGGCCAGCGCATAGCCGCGGGCCAGCGTCTGCTCCATGTGCCAGCGGTTGGAGCGGGCGCCACCGGGCTCCCAGTCGGCGGGAGTCGTCGCCGCCAGCGCCGCGATCACGGGATACGGAGGTGTGTAGCCATTTGGCAGATACACATAAAGTGTCTTGGCCGGCACACCGGAAACATTGAAATCCATGGAGACCTTCAGTCGCGTGGCCAGGCCCCCGATATGGTCCGGCAGGGTCTCGACCACGGTGAAGGACGGGCTGGCCGGGGCTTCCGGAGAACGTCCGTACATGTAGTGCTCCAGCATGTCGATGATTTCAAGGCGGCGGCCATGGTACCATTCGACGGGGTTGTTAATCGCCGGGCCGTCGACGGTCTTTGAATCAAAATCAAACCAGCGCAGCGACTCGGGAAAATTCGGGTAATCGGGCGAAGCCGTGTTCGTCACGACCTGGATCCGGGGCATTTCCGACCAGAGTGGCCAGTCAGTGGGGGGCGTGCAATCCGCGAAGATAGTGGCACTGCCCGTCATGTCGACGGTGTAGCCGGAACGGGTGCCGATCACGTGGTAAACGCCGGCCCCGGTGCGGGCGCCGAAGGCCAGCGGGCCGCCGTTGCCGGGCAGGGATTCCACCGGAAGGCCGTCGCGCAGGAGCTCATAGGTCACGTCCGCCTCGGTGGGCGCCTCGACCCCGAAAACCCGGGCACCGTCGTCCGGGCAGAATTCCCCGGTTCCGGTCATGGCCAGCACGTCCGGAAGGTCCACGCCCCCGCCGGCGGCCACGATCCGCATGGCGTTCAGGGCGATGCGAGGGTTGGCCCCGGCCGGCGCGGAAAGCGCGAAGCTGAGCGTCCCCGCACCGTCGGCCACGGCCCCGCACCAGCCCAGCCAGCCTTCCACCCCGCCCTCGCCCGGACCGCGCGGGATCCAGGCAACACGCGTGCCCAGGCTGGCCAGCGTGTAGGCATTGAAGCCTTCCACCAGGCCGGTGGCATCCGTCAGCTCATAAATCCCGACGTCATTGCCGGAGGTCCCGTCCCCGCCATAGGACGAGGCCAGCTCGATGTCATACCCCTGGCCGGGAACAAGGCCACTGATCGTCATCGTCCCGCTTCCCCCCTCGGTAATCCAGAAACGGTCGCTCAGCACCGGATCCGCAATCCCGCTGGTCCATGTCGGCGCCACCGTCCGCGTTCCCCAGGCACCCGTGTTGGTCGACACATTCACCCCGCCACTGAAGCGAATGTCGATCGTCGTCGTTGCCCCGCTGCCAAAGTCCGTCAGGTTCGTCCCGCCCGCCACCGTCACGGTATTCCAATTCCCACCCGGCGAGGTATCCGCTGCCTCGAAGTCGATCAGCACGGTCTGGCCGGACACGGGAAGCAGCGAAAGCGACAGGGCGCACAGCGAGCCCGCGGGCTTCAGGAAGGAGTTCATGGTAATGGGGTTTACTCGGAGTTTTGTCTCCGGTTTGTCTTTTGGAGGTATAGAATCAACAGTCGCCTACAAAAAGCGCCCGCATGCAGCGGGCGCTTTGAAGAATACCAATCTTTTTCGCGGCTCAGGCCATCAACCGGCGACGTAGCATTACGAAGCCAAGCGCCAACACGCCAGAAATGATCGCAAAGGTCGACGGCTCAGGAACAGCTGTGACC
>JBNGDP010000104.1:0-12551 GCA_049975345.1 Oceanipulchritudo sp.
CCCGCCACCAACGGCGTCGATTTCTCCTCCCCGCAAATCTTCCTCCTGGCGGGGGAAACCTATACCCTTGAAGTGGGCTGCAAGCTGGGTTCCACCACCGGCTCGCTGTCCTTTGGCTTCCTTGCCAGCACGGAACCGGGCTATCCGACCGACACCACCGGGGCCCAAACGTTCACCGTTCCCGCCGGGCCGGACTGGTCCGTTCAGGAAGTCACTTTCACGGTTCCGGAGGACGGCGCCTATTACCTGACCCTCTTCGAGCCCAGCTTGTCGGGCTACATTAAGGCATGGTTCGACGACATCCGCCTGATCGGCAACTTCAACAGCGTTCCCTCCGTCGCTCTGACCAATCCCTCCGGCCCCGTGCGGACGATCGCGGGCGCCGATCTCCTGCTGGAGGCCGAGGCGAGTGACATTGATGGCACGGTTGAGGAAGTCTCCTTCCGCAACGCCGACGGCACGCTCCTCGCCCCCGATGCGGTCGATACAACGGAGCCGTTCGCCTACAACTGGCTCGATGTTCCCGAGGGCGAATACAACATCCTCGCCCGCGCGTTCGACGACGGCTCCGCGGTCTTCGATTCGACAGCCCGCGGCGTGGAGGTCGTCCCCAATAATCTTTCCATTTCGACTTACCTTGGCGGCAGCGACACCGACGAGGACATCACCGGCGCCACCTACCTCAGCGACGGCACCCTGGTGCTCGGCGGCATCCTTGATCCGGCCCTGTTCCCCGGCGTGACGCCGCTGTATTTGAACGGCAGCACCACCGGCGACCGCGGCATCGTGGCGCGCCTGAGCGAGGACGGCACCAGCATCCTCGGCGTCACCGTGGTCGGCGCGGCCGTGCATGACCTCGACGTGGGCGCCAACGGTGAAATCCACGTCGCGGCGGCCACCGACGGCGCGGTGGTGCTCAATTCCAGCGCGGACACCGTTTTGTGGTCGGGCAGCTACGGTGCAAAGCCCGCCCACCGCATCGACGCGGCCGACGACGGCACCTTCGCCGTCATGACCTCGGAGGTCGACGATTACCTCGAAACCAAGCAGACCGGCACGCAAACCTACGTCTACGACAGCGCCTACAACGAACTGGGCCAGTTGGCCGGAGCAGCGGCCTTCAACACCGACATCGCCGTTGATGCGGCCTCGCAGACGGTGATCCTGATCGGGTGGAAAAACGTCTCGGCGATGGAGGACGACAGCTCTGCTGGAGCCAATCCGGTGGATATTCCGGCAATGGTTGGACGCGCCTACGACGGCACGCTGAAGTGGCGCGGTTACGACTGGGAAAAGCAGGCCTCCGGGGACCGTTGGCTCAACCTCTACACCAACAACATGGCCGACACCCGCGGCGCGCGCGTCATCGTGCGCAACGGCAAGCTCTACGCGGCCTTCGAGTTCGACGGCGGCAACACGCCCCTGCGCTTTTCCCCCTTCGACCTCGCCGTGGAGGTGCCCATCGTCGGCGGCGACAAATACCACCAGATGTGGGGCACCAGCACGGTGCCGAAGACCTTCCTCGGTATCTACGAGCCCGCTACGGGAATCTATGAGAACGGCCAGTGGATCACCAACCGGGAGTTGGATGACAGCGACAACATGATCCGCATGCGCAACGGCGGACTTGACGTGGACGCCGGCGGCCGCGTCCACCTCGTCGGCAGTGCCGCCTACGGGCTGCCCCTCTCCCATGATCCCTTTCCCGGCATCTACACCGGCGGCGCCTTCCATCTCGTCTACAGCCCGGACCTGACCAGCCGCGAATTTGTCACGCGGCTGAGCTACCGGGGACTAACCAGCGCCGTGGCCGCGAGCCCCAACGGGAAAATCGCCACCGCCGGAAGGATCACCGATGCCGACAGCGATTCGCTCTTCCTGCACAACCCGATCCAATCCACCGCCTCCACCGGGGAGGATGCATGGCTCGCCGTCGGGGATTACGCGGAGTACTACAAATTCCAGCCCGCCGACCATCCGCGGCTCTATTTTGACGATGCCGGCCTGCAGGCGGTGCGCGGCAAACTGGACCGCGAGCCCTTCAGCTCCATCTACGCGAAGTTCATCGAACAGATCGACACCCAGGACTTTTTCCGCCCCTACGATCCGCAAAATGCCAACTCGCTGCTCGAGCGCGCCCGCGGGCTGGCCATCCACTACGCCCTCAGCGGCGACGAGGCCCTGGCCACACAGACGCGGCAGGAAATCGAGGCGGCGCTGGCCCTGATCGACGCCGAGGAAAACTGGGCCAATCCCTCCGTCAAGGGACTGGATTCCTATCACTACGCCCGCGACCTCGCGGTCTGTTACGACTTGTGCGTGGACGCCGAGGCATGGGATCCTCCCTTTGACTACGCGATGTCCGCGCGGCTGCTTTCCATCGCCACCATGATCGTGGAGGACGGCGGCACCGAGCAGCCCAACGATCCCGGCAGCAACTGGCGCGGCAATCGCGGCGCGTCGGCGGGACTAGCCCTGCTCGCCACCGACCACCAGTATGATCCCACCCTCCTCGAACAGGCCCACGGCATGGTCCTGCAATACCTCGACCACAACCAGGCCGGGGCCAACGGCCATGGCTGGAATCCGGAAGGCTTCAACTACACCGCCTATTCCATCGGCAACCACGTCGGCCATTACGCCTTGGCCACTGTTCAGGCCGGGCCGGAGTGGAGCCTGCGCGGCGACGAACGCCTCAAATGGATGGCATGGACCGGGTTCGCCGGCGCCACCAGCGCCTACGACATCTTCGGCTTCGGCGGCGTCAAAACCGACTGGTCCGACGAGAATCCGCACATCGGCGGCGAGGGCATCTACGGGCTCTCCTTCTTCTTTGCCGATGACGCCTTGCTGCCGGGCCTGCGTTACGCCTACGACCG
This sequence comes from Oceanipulchritudo sp., assembly GCA_049975345.1. Lineage (GTDB taxonomy): Bacteria > Verrucomicrobiota > Verrucomicrobiia > Opitutales > Oceanipulchritudinaceae > Oceanipulchritudo. The sequence goes on from JBNGDP010000104.1 coordinate 2,880, forward strand.
GCTCATGGGCGAGCTGTCGCCCTACGGCCCCACATGGGACGCTGTCCGCCAAGGGGCGCTCTTTTCCCTTATGTTCTATCCGGAAGACGTTGAGCCGGTCGACCCGACCGAGATCTGGGAATGGCACTGCGCCAGCGACGATTCCGAAGGCCTTGGACTTTTCACCTTCCGCAACGCGTATCAGGATTCCAATGACAGCCTCGTTCAGTTCAAGACGCGGCAGTACGCCCTGCCGCAGGCCCACGACGGGCCGGACGGGCTGGGCCTCCGCGTCATTTCCCATGGCGATGCCTTTGTCGTGGGCGGCGGCCGCGACTCCGATGACAAGGATCGCAACCAGGCCACGGTGTATCCATCCGATCCCGACACGGTCACCTCATGGGACCGCAACAAAACCGGATCGGTCGTCGGCACACCGCTGATCAAGCCCGATGGCGGTGGCCACGTCATCGGCACCATGGCCGAATCCAACCTCGGCACCACCAACCACAAGCGCTGGCTGGTCACCGACTTCGACCGCGCGGCCACCGGAGCCGACACCACCCTGATCGTCGCCGACACCTCCGACAACGGCTTCTACTGGCAACTGCCCACCTTTGTGAAGAATGGCATCACCACGTCCGGCAACACCTTCACCATCACCGGGACCAACGGCGCCACCCTGCGCGGCACCATTCTCCATCCGGGCGGCACCCCGCAGATCACCGTCGGCACCAAGCAACGGGGCAGCCACTACGGGCTCGAAAACGGCGGCACCCTCGCCACCGAGGATCCGGTCACCAATCCGCGCATCCAGGAAAACCGCTACCTTTACATCCAAGGCGGCGACGGCGACTTCCTCGTCGTCATGACGATCGTCGACCCCGGCGAATCCCACCCGGCGGTCAGCCATCTCTCCGGCACCGTGGCCGACGCCACCGTTCAGGTCGGCGCGCGCACCTACACCCTGCAAAGCGACGACGTCCTCTACGATGGCGCGGTCTACACCCATCCCGACGCCACCGTCACCTTCGACGCCGACGGCAAGGGCACCCTTGGCGGCGCCCCCGTCCAGACCGTCGCCTACGGCGCCTCGGCCATCGCCCCCGTCGTCTCCCCCTATGCCGGTTACACTTTCCTCGGCTGGAACAAGGCCTTCGAGAAGGTCGTCAAGTCCATGACCGTGACCGCCCTTTACGACGCCATGGCCAACGACTTCACCGCATGGATCGCCGACAGCCTCTACGGGCTCTCCGGCAGCGACCGTGATCCCGGAGCCGATCCGGACAGCGACGGCATCGCCAACCTCCTCGAATACGCCTTTGTCCTCAATCCGTCACTACCCGACGGCAATGGGGTCCTCAATATTCGCGAGGACAACGGTCAGTTGATCCTCGAATACCGCGTCCGCGACGATGCCGCCGACATCACTGTGACCCCGATGTGGTCGACCACCATGGCAACGGGCTCATGGAGCGCCGTGCCCGCCGCCAACATCAGCGTCACCGGTTCCGGAGCCAACTACACCGAATACGAGGCCAGCATGTCCATGGGCAGCGGGCCGCTCTTCCTGCGCATCGCCGTGGAATAGTCCCTCCTGTCATTTTGAGTGTGCGATACACAGCCCTATATCCAGCGAAGAAAGATAAGCAGACAAAGCCGTCATTCCCTCCACGGGGCGGGAGAGTCAGGGTGGCCGCCACGGCGGCTGCCCTGGCCCTCCCGGCTTTGTTTTCTTTCGGGGTGGATGCCGGGCCGTTGGGCGGGCCCCTTCCGGGAGTGGAAATCACCCGCATGGACGGCACGACGTATCTGCAGTTCCACTACGACCGGGAACTCTTTCCCTCACCGCCATGGCGCCTCGAGCAGACCACGGATCTGGAAAACTGGGAAGAGATTTCCGTTCCCGCGGAAGGACTCGACCTGAGCCTTGTTCCCGAAGGCAGTTTTTTCCGCCTCGTGGGAGAAGGCGAAGGGCCGGAGACGGTGGCGGAAGTGGATGCCGCAATCCCCTATCAGGTCATCGACGGCTTCGGCGCCAGCGCGGCCTTTACCGCCCAGAACATCAGTGACGAACTGGCGGACGCCTTCTTTGATCCGGAAACCGGCCTCGGCCTCTCGCTGTGCCGGATCCGCATCAATTTCCGCGACCGCAACTGGGAGGGCGAATGGTCGTCCTGGGAATTACGCACGGCCCGCAAGGCCGTGCAGCGCGGAGCGCGCGTCTGGGCGGTCCCGTGGAGCGCGCCGGGCGAATTCAAGGAGGGCTACGCCGATCCGGAACGCGACTTTGTCGGCGGATCGGTGCGTCCGGACGCCTATGCGGAGTATGCCGAGGCCTTTGCCGATTTTATTGAATACGCCGCCACCGAAGGAGTTCCGCTCTATGGCATTTCCACACAGAACGAACCGGATTACCGCGAGCACGCCTATGAATCGTGCGACTGGTCGGCCGCCGCCTTGCTGGAATTCGTTACCGCTCACCTGCAGCCGACGCTGCAGGAGCGGGACCTCAGCCATGTCCAGGTGATCGGTCCGGAGACGATGAATTGGAACCGTTCCTCCTATGACGGATTCCGCGAGCCCGGGAATGTGGACATCCTTGCCTTTCACAATTACGACTGGGTCTACGATTTCTTCGGCCCGGGGACCCGGAATCGATGGCCCCAACCCGTCGATACGGACAAGCGCGTCTGGCAATCCGAGATTTCCGATATCTTTTCCGGTCGCTCTTTCACTGACACCATAGAGGACGCGCTCGACTGGGCGGAATACCTTCACTATTGCCTGACCGTCACCAACCTGAACGCATGGCACTGGTGGTGGCTGCTGCCCTCGGTGCAGAGTGACTTAAACCAAAGTCTGGTCATCGGCAGCCAGGACGACGACAGCCACTCTTTTCTCAAACGCGCCTACGCCATCGGCCAGTTCTCCAAATTCATCCGCCCGGGCTACCGGCGCATTCATCTGGAGGATGCCCTTGCGCCGGGTTTGCAGGCCTCCGCGTATCACGGCCCGGATGGGGCCATCGTCCTTGTCGTCATCAACCCGACACCGGCGTCATTCCGGCAGGGCTTTTCCGGCTTGCCTTCCGATGCGCTGGTCGAAGTCTGGGAAACCTCCGCCGCGAAGAGTCTGGAACACACGGCCACCACCCGCACCGGACTAAACGGCTTCCACGCCACCGTGCCCGCGCAATCCATCCTTACCTTTCATATCGACCCTCTTCATGACTGAATCCTACCTCCCCCATGCCGAGCCTCCACAAGACCTCGCCAAGGCCGAAACCTTCACGCACGCAACCCAGGAGCGCATCGACCGCTGCTCCGCCGACGGCGGCGGCGTGGTGAAAATCCCCGCCGGCACGCACTTCGTCACCGGGCTGCGGTTGCGCACGGGGGTAACCCTTCACCTCGGCCCGGCAACCATCCTGAAAGCATGGCCGGAGATCACCGGAACCACGCCCATGGCCAAAGTGGGCAGCAAGCGCAAACCCTGCCTGATCCTGACCGAGGATTGTCAGCACTGCGGATTGTCCGGACCGGGCGTCCTCGACGGCAATGGCTATGCCTTCTGGGATCCGCCGCTGCGCCAGCTGGGCAAAGACCCCGAGGAACTGGGCATGGGTTCATGGTGGGAACAGGACAGCCCCTTTTGGAGGGAAAAAGCGGAGCGCCTGTCCCCGTTGGTGGAGTTTCACAACTGCCGGGACGTGCGGGTGCAGGATATTACGATCCGCAACTCGCCGGGGTGGACACTCCACCTGACCGGCTGCGAGCGCTGCTGGGTGGAGCGGATCATCATCGATAATCCCCTTTATGGTCCGAACACCGACGGCCTCGATATCAATGGGTGCCGCTCCGTGCATGTCCACGGCTGTGACATCACCTGCGGCGACGACGCCATCATCCTGAAAGCCTTCGAGGAGGCCGGTCCCTGCGAACAGATCACGGTTTCCCAATGCCGTCTGGCAACCCACTGCGCGGCCCTCGGGATCGGCGCCGAAATCCACCATCCCATTCGCGACGTGGTCTTCACCGCCTGCGTGGTTCCCAAGGCCATGCGCATCCTCCAGATCGAGCTGTGGACCCCCGGCTTGGTCGAGAATGTCAGCGTTAGTCATATCGTCGGGGCCAATATTACCGATATTCCCCTCGAACGGGTGATCTACATCGATGTTCAGCACCACCGCCGCAAGGAAGGCACCCTCGGGCATGTGCGCAATGTGACCGTCACGGACCTGCAGGCGCGCACGCGCGGACGCATCCTGCTGACCGCCGCCGACGGCGCCACCATCGAGGACGTTACGTTGCGCGATCTGCGGCTGCTGGTCGACGAAATCGAAGATCCGGAAGTATCCGTTCCGGAAAGCCGCTCCTCCCAGATGTCAAACGACAACCCGGAGACCCGCGCCATGCGCGCCCTGCTGGTCGCCGATAATGTGCACCGCCTGCTCGTGGACAATCTGGATGTCCGCTGGCCCGATGCGAAACGCCGTCGGCCGGAGTCCCGCGATCCGGCCCGCTCCGCCAAAGAGGTGGCCGCCGAGGGCCAATACGGTGCCGACTCATTCGCCGAGAACGGATTCGACGGCGACCAACGCAAGCAGAAGGCCGTCCAAGACGACATCCCCATGGCCCTCTTCGGCCTCCGGCGCTGCCAGGCCGTGCGCCTCGCCGCCCCCTTCGCCGAACCGTTCGGCGGTGCCCCAAGGCTTCTGGTGTCGGATTCCACCGAGGTGCGTGAAACCAGCCGTTCCTGAGCCCGCACGCTCCTCGCCGCAGACTCTGTTCCAGCAAGGCAATTCATTGGCGGTTATAGCGAATAAAGCGTTTATGGCTTGCGTTTTGAAAAGCCCCAATTGAAAGTTTTCCCATGATTTCCACCCGACAGAATCGCTTGGATCCCTCGTCTCTTGAGCGGGAATCGCTCGACCGCCTGGTGGCGGCTTTCTCCCAATCGGGCCATGTTGCCCTCATCGACGAAGAAGGGCAGCGCACCGAATTGCCCAAACCGCTCTATGATCACCTCATGCGCCTTGTCCGTTTGCTTCAGGAAGAGAAAGCAGTGGTCATGGTTCCCGAAAAGGAGCGTTTCACGACCCAGGCCGCCGCCAATTACCTTGGCATGTCGCGCCAGCACCTCGTGGATCTCATCGAAGCGGGAGAAATCCCCTGCATCCGCGTGGGCAAGCACCGGAGAATCGAATTCAGCGATCTCATTACCTATGAGAGAATCCGTGACCAGAACCGCCGGGAGGCGCTCGACCGCCTCTCCGCAAAAGTGGAGGAGGCCGGTCTTTACGACTCCCATTATACCGGAAGCGAATGAGAGCGGACTTTAAGGTTCTCATCGACGCCTGTGTTCTTGCCAACTTCGGAGTGTGCGACCTGCTCCTTCGGTTGGCCGAGGCCCCACGCCTATTCCTACCCGTATGGTCGGATGAAATTCTTGCCGAGACCCACCGAACCCATCTGGAAAAACTAAGCTGGCCCAAGGACATTGCCGGTTCCTTTCAGGAAGAAATCCGCAAGGCCTTCCCGCATGCTTCGGTCGGCGATTACGGCCATTTACTGGACAAGCTGGAAAATCATGAAAAGGACCGACACGTCCTCGCTGCAGCTATCCACTCGGCAACAACCCTCATCGTAACGTTCAATGGGAAACATTTTCCTGAGGAAGCGCTCAAGCCATGGGGCATCACGGCAACTCATCCTCAGGATTACCTGATTACGCTATATGAGATGGCCCCGTTGGAAGTTGTGGGCAGAATTGGAGAAATAGCCGGTCGGCGGGGCATCGAACAAACGGACCTTCTTCTGCGACTTGGGAAAACTCTCCCGAATTTTGCCAGCTTGCTCATTGATGAACTGAACCTTGGATAAACCCGAAAAACACCCTCCGGCCTTGCCAAGGCGTGCGCCTCGCCGAACCGTTCGCCGAACCGTTCGCTGGTGCTCCAAGGCTTCTGCTGACGAATTCCTCCGAGGTGCGGGATTTCAAGGGGGACAACCGCCAGAATAGCCTCGAATAGCCCAACAGCGTTAACAAACATAGACATTCATGAAAGCACCCGAACGACCCAATATTCTCCTCATTACGACCGATCAGCAGCGCTATGATGCCCTTGGTATCAACGGAAACGGGATTCTGGAGACGCCCAATCTTGATAGCCTCGCTGCCCGCGGGGTGAATTTCTCGCGCTGCTACATTACCTGTCCGGTCTGCATCCCCGCGCGGCGCACATGGCTCAGTGGCCAGCACCCTACGACCCATGGCTTGCGTCACTACGAGGACGGCCTTGATTTTGATCCGCCTTTCACCCTGCCAAGCCTGCTGCGCGATGCCGGTTACCAGACGCAACTGGTCGGCAAGCTGCACATGCACCCGATGGGCAAGCGCTATGGATTTGACCACATGGTACTGAGCGAAACTTCCCACTGGCGCCCCACCTCGCGTTGGCAACCGCGCAACGACTATGTGCGCTGGTTGCGACAGCACGGCGTGCAGGAACATCCGCATTTACACGGCATCAACGGCAATGGCCGCTTGGTAGCCCCATGGCCGTTGGAAGACCGCTTTCACCAAAACAACTTCCTCGCCGGCGAGGCGGCCCGTTTCCTTTGTGAAGACCGCGACCCCGAATCCCCGTTCTTCCTTCATCTCAGTTTTTTCCACCCTCATCCACCGCTGGTTCCCACCCGCGACTACTTCGATCGCTACCTCGCCAAATCCATCCCCGAACCGAAAATCGGCGAATGGGCCGTCGGCGGAGATGTACGTTCAGGCATCGCGCCGGATAGCGCGGTTGGGCCTTTCGACCCTGAGATGATCCAGCGGGCCACCGCCGCCTATTACGCTCTGATCAACCATATCGACGACTGTGTCGCTTATGTTCTCGAACGCTGGCGGGAATACGGCAATGACCGCGCCAAGCAGCCGCTCTATGTCATTTTCAGCTCCGACCACGGGGAGATGCTCGGGGACCACCACTTGTTCCGCAAAAGCCTCGGTTACGAGGCCTCCAGCCATGTTCCCTTCTTCATCAGCGGCTTTAATGTTGACCTGCCTGCTGGCACGACCCGCGATGACCTTTGCTGTTGGGAAGACCTGCTGCCGACCGTGGCCGATCTGGCTGATATCGAGGTCCCGAGTCCCGTCGATGGCCACTCCCTTTTCCCCGGTGGCAAGACGCGAGAGCCGAGTCCGCATCGCGACCATCTTTACGGGCTCTGCAACGGCCAGCACTCCAATCACTTCATTGTTCATGGCCCATGGAAATATATCTGGTTTCCCGCCACCAACGAGGAACAACTGTTCCATCTCGGCGACGATCCCTGCGAAACCAGCGATTTGTCCGCCAACCTCGACCTGCTGCAGCCGCTGCGCGAGCGCATGGCCGCCGCGCCCCGGCATCCGCAGGATCCCCCCTACGAGGCAGCCAACCTCAAGCCTTGCCGCAATCAGACCCCGCAGGTATTTCTGACCTGAGTTCCACCACCGATCATTCTCCCTGTCAGGAAATTCATCGGTTCCGAGCACGCATCCTCACAATTTCACAAATAGTGACTTTGTGAAATAGCTGGCCTGTAGGAAGTTACGTAGTCTACGCCATCAACCCCGACCAGTTTATCTCCAGACGATGCTTCAAGTGGATTAAGCTTCCTGCGCCAATGCGTTTTTCCTGATGTTGCAATCGCCCTAGAACGATGCCTGCGGCCACATTCTGTTCCTGAGCAAACCGCTGCGCATCCGCCTCCTTTTCTTTCTGGCTACCCTTTCCTCGGAACTCGATGAAGACATCCTTTTTGCCGTGCAGGAGGATGTGCGCGGCTTCGTGAAAGAAGGTGAACCAGAGCATGTCGTCGGTCTTGTAGTGGAGACTGAGCTGAATCAGGGCCTTGTTCGGGGCAAGCTTTGGCACCCGCAATATGCAAATTCAAAATTTGTAAAATTTTTAAATTATTACTAAGCAAGGACTTACGTCCGACTTGGGCGGTGGCGGCATTTTCATGCGGGCTGCCATGCCAAATGGGCTTCGAGCGATAGCGTGTGGCTTAACTTGAGCGATTGGGTTATGGGGGGTGAGTTGACTTGTGGGGGAAATTGATAGGAAATTCAATTTTAGCCGCTAGGTTCGGCGGAATGGAGTATCAGCCGCTGAATTCAGGCCTTGCAAGGTAAAAAATCCTTTCCTCGCGTTCGGGATAGGCTGAGGGGACCGATTGGTGTGGATTCCCTTGGTCAGATCCTGACTTCCTTCGGCCCCAAGCCCTGGAATTCTATGGCTCTCCAAGGGATTGGGCCTGAATTGACTACACGTATCGAGAGCCGTCGATGGGGAAAGTCGACGGATCAGTCGGTGAAGAAGACGGGTTCATCCTCGGGAGGAATGGGGTCGATGCCATTCCAGGGATTTGCTACGGTTGCCCATTGTGCCAGCGGGGTGTTCTGCCATTGTTCGGCTGTTTGGTCCCATTGGCTATCCTGCCAAGCCTCTGGAAGACGCTGATCGAACACGTCGGGGGAATTTTCAGGCTGGGGGCTGACGACTTGAGGGTTGAGATTCGTGTGCTGGTGGCAGAAATCTTCCTCAATCTCCGCAGTCCCCTCACCGTCGTAGGCAACGATGCCGGCGATCTGGTCGCGCTGCCTGGCGTAGCGTTCAAGCCGCTGTTGACAGGCCAATTCCCATGGTTCGGGTTCATAGACAATACCGTCGCCATGGCTGGTGAAGGGCAGTTCGGGCGGATCCGGACCGGAAGACGGGGGAGGGGCGCGGGCGCCCCGGCTGTCGGTGACGTAACCGAGCCAACCAAGGGTATCGAGCAGTGCGGTCGCGGCATCGCGGTCTTCGAGGAGGCCGGATATGCGCATCAGATGAGCGCACTGGGGACAAATCAACGGATCGACCTCCCAGACCTTCTGGATGAGTTCGCGCCATTTCTTGCGCGATATCCGGGGAATGGCATTGCAGGGAAGTTCGATAACCTCGATGGAATCGGTGGTTACCGATGGAACCGGTGGCAGGCAGGCGTCCGGATGAGGATCAAGGGGGAGTCCTTGGGTAAAGGTCTGGGCTCGCTGTTCATGGTCAGCCTGTTCCTGCTCCTTGGCAAAGTCCGCATAGGAACGACGGATGGGCAGTGGCGTGTCGGCAGCGCTGGGGATGGTGGAGTTGGCGGCTAGCTTGCGGCGTTCACCCCGGGCGCGGTTGCTGTAGGCTCCATAATAGCGGACAAGGTGCTGTCCGGGAGGGGGAATGTGGCGGGTGATGGCGGCTATGAAGGCGGGACCATCGAAGGTTTCCCACAGGCGGTTGGTGGCATGGTTGCGCTTGCTGCGGTAGATGACCTCCCCGGTTTCAGGAACATAGGTCATCTTCTCCAGCGAGAACGGATTGCGCAGGATGTATTGAGCGAGGTTTTCGAGGCCGTCGTGATCGTCTTTTTGGATACGGTAGCCCGCGTGGACGTTGAAACCGCTGTGATGCCACTGGCGCATCTTCTGGGCTTCCCGGGCGGATAACTTCTCCTTCCTGACAAAGAACTTGAGGACACGGGCCTGCAGGAGTTCAGCGACCCGTTCCCAGTCGGTACGGGGAAGGGCATGAAAGGTATGGCTGCCGACGAATGCACCATCGGTAATGAGGATGTGCAGGTGCGGGTGGAAGTTGAGGTAATCGCCAAAGGT
>JBNGDP010000105.1:0-12413 GCA_049975345.1 Oceanipulchritudo sp.
GCGTCGAGTACGCCCGCCGCCTCCTGCGCGAGACCGATGAAAAGCTCGAAGCGGTTGCCTACGGCAGCGGCTTCAACGACGTGCGCACCCTGTCTCGCGCCTTCACCCGGCTGGAGGGCCAGACCCCGGCCGCCTACCGCAAGCAGTTCAGGTGAGCGGGGTCAGTCAGGCCTCTTGCGCCGGGGGAGGCAAGCTCCCCCGGGCGCGGTTGCAGTAAGGAGCGGCTGGTGGGATCCGGCCTCGGCCTCCGGGCGGGACAAGCCCGCCCGGGAGGCGGTGGCATTTTGAGTGGCCGGGTGGGATCCGGCCTTGGCCTCCGGGCGGGACAAGCCCGCCCGGGAGGCGGTGGCCAACTTCGGGCGCGGTCTTATGTGGAGCGGAATCGGGGTTGATGAGCGCGCTGGCGGGCTTGTCCCGCCAGCCGCAACGGGCCGGCTCCCCACCGCCGCCCTCTAATTGCCGCGTTGCGGGGCTTGTCCCCGCAACCGGCTCAGGCCTGACCAGCGGGGCTTGTCCCCGCAACCGGCCCGGGCCCGACCAGCGGGGCTTGTCCCCGCAACCGGCCCAGGCCTGACCAGCGGGGCTTGCTGGGGACAATTGGCAGTGGATTGTCCAGATTTGCCGTTCTACTGTCTGGCCCCAGCAGGGTATTGTTGGGAATGATCAATAACTTCGATCAACTGGGCGGTTATCAGCGGCTCTTGACGATCCTGTCCGGGAATATTCCGGACCGCCTTCCGCTTTTGCATGTCTGGGGGCACCGGGAGGGCTACCACGCGGCGCACCTCGGCGCATGGGCAGAGGCGCAAGGCCTTCCGGCGGAGGCGGACATCACTTTCCTGAAGTACCAGCAGGCGCACGGCCACGCGCTCGGGATCGGGGTGGAAGGCTGGTTCAGCAAGCTGCCCAAGGGGGAAGGCGAGGCGGCCGGCGGCGTGCACCGCTACCTCCAGCATGGGATTGAGATTGGTTGCGACTTGCGGCCATTCGAGGAACTCGGGGATATGGATGCCCTCGCGGAGGAAACCATCCGAATGAAGACCCTGAATCAGGCCCACGGCCTTGGCACGCGCGGCTTTGTCACCAACAGCTTCCATGCGCTTTCCGGCGCCCTCGGGCTGGAGGACTTCTGCTACGCGCTCTACGACGACCGCGACTGGCTCGAGGCGGCCATGGACCAGGCCGAACGCTATAACCGCCGCGGCCTGGAAGTCATGATCCGCAACGGAGTTGATATGGTTACCATAGACGGAGACCTTGCCTACAAGACGGGAACCATGATCAGCCCGCAGCTGCTGCGCGAAATCTGGTTTGACCGCACGCGCGCCAGCGTCGAGCTGCTCAAGGACGCCGGCGTCGCCGTCATGTACCACACCGACGGCAAGGTCGACGCGGTCCTGCCCATGCTCATCGAAATGGGCGTCGATTGCTTCCACGGCTGCGAGAAAGCCGCCAACGATCTCGCCGATCTCAAGGCCCGCTTTGGTGGCGATATCACCCTGATCGGCAACTTCGACCACGCCGAGATGACCTTTGGCACACCGGATGAAATTGTCGCGAAAACCCGCGAGATGCTGACCATCGGCATGCCCGGTGGACGCTACATCGCCGATATCAACACCAGTGTTCCGAATGAGGCACCGCTGGAGAACTACGCTGCCTTTGTCGAAACCATTCGCAGCGAGGGGAATTATCCATGAGCGCCGCGCGGTCTTTGCCTTGTATTTGGGGAGGTCTTCGCGTCTGAAGCCGCGACTCGGAGTCGACGCTTGCGGTACTCTCCCGGTGTACAGCCTTCCGCCTTGCGGAACGCCTCAATCAAATGGCCCGTATGGGCAAACGCTGAACGGTTGGCTATTTCCTCGATAGTGTAGTCTGTCTCGACAAGAAGGCTTCTGACCAGCTCGAGCTGGTGAAATCGAATTTCGGCAAAGGGCGTTTTTTTGAGACTTGCCGCGAAGCGCTTCTCAAGCACGCGGCGGGAAAGGCCGCATTCGGCGGCCGCTTCCTCGACGGAAAGCGGCCGGTGGGCGTTCTCGCGCATGAAGCGGACCGCATTGGCCAGGGCCGGATCGTCCACGGCGATCATTTCCGTCGATCGGTGCGCCTGAATGCCGAGGGGCGCCAACACCGTATTCTTTGGGACTTTCCGCTTTGGACTCTCCAGCATCTTCCGCATCAGGTCCGCCGCTTGGAAACCAATCTGTTCCCACGGCATTCGAACCACTGTCGCCTGCGGATCACAGATTTCCTCGGCGCTGAGGTCGTCGTCGATGCTGATCAGGGCGATCTGTTCCGGGATCTTCAATCCGCGCCTCAGACAGCGCTGGGCGACATTTGTGGCGTCCTCTGCAAAGGGCGTGGCCATGGCCAATGGGAGAGGCTGTTGCAATATCCATTCTCCTAAAATGGTTGTCCATTCCTCGTACGGGTGGGGATGAACCTCCCGGGTTAAATCGTATGCGAGTCCGGTTGCTCCTTCCTGACCAAGTCTATCCAGAAATCCCTTGCAGCGCTCTTTTGCCGCGATCGAAGAAAGTTGCCCCGCATAGACAAAGTGACGGTGCCCAAGCCCCAGAAGCTGCGCCGCCTGGAGTCGTCCGACTTCCCGGTTGTCACATCCGACATGGGGGAACCGTCCTCCACCCCGATTTGGGCTGATATCGAGGATGGGGCAGTCGAATTCAGCCAACTCCTGCTCCATTTCCGGGCTGCCCACCTCGGCAATGATCCCCTGCGGATGGAAATCGTTAATGCGCTTCCAATTTGGGTTATACGAATCCCGCCGTTGCACCACCCAGCTGCGGTGTGCCCGCATCCACGACCCGATCCCCTCCAGCATCCGGGTGGAGGCCCCGGCGGTCCGCTCGATGAGGAGCGTCACCCGCCACGATGGTTGATTCGCAATCACGTAATTTACAAACGCAAAGCCGTAATGACAGAAGGAAAGAAATCAAGTATAAACGGAGCTGAACTTTCGCCATACGAACCCCAAAACCGATTAGAATATGACCAAGACACACAGGACCCTTCTTGCCGCGGGAGCGGCGCTGATCCCGGGCTTTCTGCAAGCCGCCATCGTCGGCCCTTACGCAGTGGATGCAAACACGACCCAGCTCTATCATTTTGATGAGGCGGCTGGATCGACAACAGCGACCAACTCGGTAACGGGCGGGCTGGAGTTGTCTTCCGTCAATATCACAGCGGATGGTGTCTGGGACACGAACACATCGATTCTGGGAGCCAGCGGCTACTCGGGTTTTGGCAACTCCGCCGACATGAGTGGGGATGCGAACGATTCGCTATTGTACACGACGAGTCAGGTTACTCCCCCGACGGTTGGGTTTTCGGCAACAACCGGCTTCACGATGGAAGCGCTGATCAACACCTCGAGCATTACGGACGGGCAGCAGGAGATCATCAGCTTGGACAGTAATGGATCGCGTTCCTTTCAATTTGTGATCTCGAGTGCGGGGGAGTTGCGTTACCAGGTAATTGGTGGCAGCAATCCGCAATACAATTTCAACATTCCGACCACGGGTCCTGATGCCTTTCAGGCCGATACCTGGTTCCATGTCGCGGTCACCTACACTGGCCAGGAAGGCGTGGCCAACAACCTCAGCGTCTACTGGACCTTGCTGGATGGCAGCCGCACCGAGGCGAATCTGCTTGGAAATGGAACCTTGGCTGCGGATTGGACAGGCAACGGGTATTTTGTTGTGGGCAACGAAGGGCGGCGGGATGCAGGTGAGAATTTGAAGGGCTTGATCGACGAAGTCCGCATCAGCAACATTGCGCGCGGGGCGGACGAGATGATGTTCGCGGTGCCGGAACCGGCGACTTTCGCGCTTTTGTTCGGCGGCCTCGCACTTGGACTCGCGGTCTGGCGCCGGCGGCGCTGAGACTGGATAAGGGGAAATTTCTTCGGGCCTGCACCATGGCGCACATGGGCAGGCCCGCTTTTTGAGGGAATAAGATACAGGCCATGGCCCCATCAAGACTGGTTGTCGGCTTTCTTCTCTCGGCTTGTCTCGCTCAAGCCGCATGGGAGGTGGATTTTGCGGACGACTTTGAGGGGGACCTTTCCCAATGGGCGGACACGGGCTGCGCGGTGATTTCCTACGGCAGCCTGTACATTTGCAAGAGTCACGACACGATACACCAAGCCGCTGCTTATGGCCCGTGGGCGGACTTCCGCTACGAGGCGGATATTTGGATTGATGAGGTCGCGGCGGGGGTGGTGGTCCGCCGCCTGGATGGAAACAACCTGATTATGCTGCAGTTCAACGCCCTGTACGGGACCCTGCGGCCACACCTGAGGCAGGGGGGTAGCTGGACCGTGCTGGCGGAGATTCCCGCGGATATCCGGACGGGGGAGTGGCAGCACGTGGTCATTGAATCTCTGGCCGGCTGGATCACGACCTGGCTGGACGGGGTTGAGGTGTATCGGTTTTTTCATGACTTTCCGGCGGCTGGGGGGATTGGCTTCCGGACGGGAAACAGCGAGGACTTTTATGTCGATAACCTTGTGCTCTCTGTCGGGGTGCCGGACCCGCCGGATCCGCCGGGGACACCAACAGGGTTGAGGGCGGCACCGCTTTGGGAGGGTCAGACCGGGATATACATCGAATGGGACGGGTCATCCGAGCCTGTTGACAGGTGGGAAATCATCCTCACCCCGGATTCGGTAGGGTCACCTGTAATCCGTCAACTCCTGCCGGGGGAGCGGGCTTCGGTATGGTTGCCGGTCCCTGAAGGCATTGGGGCCTGTGCGGTTTCGATCAGGGGAAGCAACGCTGGGGGCGTGTCGGACTGGGTCTCCACGCAATCCCGACCGGGTGGGACCCCACCAGCTGGATTTAACGAATGGATCCACACGCTTCTTCCGGAGGGGTTCGCGCCGGATGCTTATGCCGCTGAAAGCAACTTTGATCGGGATGCCCTTGTGGCGATCTTTGAATATGCCGTCGGGCGCGATCCCGCAGTGGCGGAGTTTGGCCCTCTGCTCACGCTAGACATGGAGGGATTTCCCCCGGAACCGGTCTTGACGGAGTCGGTGATCAGGGGAGACGTTGAGATTTTTGTGGAACGCAGCGGGGACTTGTCTTCATGGATGAAGTATCCCCAACTGGAAGGAAATGTGATGGAACCCATGGAAGAATCAAATCCTGTCTTTTATCGTTCAGGCGTGCGCGCCGACACTGACAATTGGCTGGAGGCGACCGACCTCCGGGTTGAACTGTTGCGGGAGGCAGAACCAGTCGCCCTTCTGATGGATGCGCCGCTATTCTCATGGGCATTGCGCAGCGGGGATCCGGCGGGGGTGCAGACCGCCTGCCAGGTGCTGGTGGCAACGGATCCCGCCCTTCTCGCGCCCGGCCAAGCCAATGTGTGGGACAGCGGAAAGCAGCCCGGCGACACACCCCGGATAAGGATTCCGGATGGAATTTTGTCATCAGAAGGTAACTACTTCTGGACAGTAAGACTGTGGAACGCCGACGATCAGCCGGCGGAATTCGCGCCTTCCGCTTCGTTCCAGACGGGCATCCTTGGTTCATCCGCCTATTCGCCGCGGCCCGTACAAGTGCAGACCCCAGTCGCGCCGGTCGCATTGGCCGTCAACAACGCGGGAAACACCTTCATCGACTTTGGCCGTGCCGCCTTCGGGACGATCCGCTTTCGTGTACCCGGCGCGGTCGGTGGGGAATCCGTCACAATCCACCTCGGCGAAAAGCGGGAGGTGGAAGAGCAGGTGGATCGCTCCCCTGGAGCCACGATCCGCTATGTGCAGGCGAGTGCCGTGGTTGAGCCGAGTGACGGGTGGACGACGGTCGTGATTCCCGACTACGACAACTGGCCGTCCATCGCGGAACTCCCGTCTGAAATCGGCAAGGTTGCCCCGTTCCGCTATGTCGAAATGGCGGGGCTTCCGGCTCCAATCACTCCTGCTGACATCGAGCAACTCGCGGTACACACGCCCTGGGACGAGGAGGCCTCCGCCTTTGCCTCCAGCGACGACATCCTCAACCAGGTCTGGGATCTGTGCAAATATTCCATCAAGGCGACCACTTTCGCCGCCGTCTATATCGATGGCGACCGGGAGCGGCTTCCTTACGAGGCGGATGCCTACATCAACCAGCTCGGACATTACGGCTGTGAGCCGGCGTATGCGCTGGCCCGTTTCTCCCACGAGTGGCTGATCGACCATCCGACATGGCCGACGGAATGGAAGCATCATTCCATCCTCATGGCGCACACCGACTGGCTCTACACCGGCGACACTGCTTCCCTGGAACGCTGCTACGCCCGTCTCCAGCCAAAACTTTTTCCCGGATCGGAGCGGGCCGATCAACTGATCAATCCCCCGACGAACGATCTGGTCGACTGGCCAAGCGGCGAGCGGGACGGTTACGTGTTCGTCCCTTACAACACGGTGGTCAACGCCTTCCAGTACCGCGCACTTCGCTGTATGGAGGAAATCGCTACCGCTCTGGGAAACTCAACGGACGCCGCACAGTATGCCGCACGGGCCGATACCCTTTACGGTTCATTTAATTCCGTATTCTGGGATGGGGCACAGCAACGGTATGTTGACGGCGAAGGCACCACCCACGCATCCCTTCATGCCAACATGTTCGCCCTTGCTCATGGACTGGTGCCGCCGGAGCGGCGTGATGCGGTGGTCGACTTCGTGATTGGCAAGGGGATGGCCTGCAGCGTGTATGGCGCGCATTATCTGGTGGAAGCCCTTTTTGCTGAGAATGAAGACGCTGCCGCTGTCGACCTCATGCGCTCGGTGGGTGTCCGGAGTTGGTACAACATGATCCGCGTGGGGTCGACCATCACCCTTGAGGCATGGGATCAGGCCTACAAAGGCAACCTCGACTGGAACCATGCATGGGGAGCGGCACCGGCCGCCGCCATTCCCCGCTGGGTCATGGGCGTTCGGCCTGTGGATCCGGGATTCAGTACAATTCTTGTCCAGCCGCACCTCGGTGAACTGGAATGGATCGACGGGAAGGTGCCGACCCCGGTGGGACCGGTCGAGGTCAGGGTCAACCGGGATGCCGGGTCGGCCCTCACGGCAGCGATCAAGGCGCCACCCGGTTGCCGGGTGCGTATCGAATTACCGCTGCCTGAAGGCGCCTCTGGCAACCTGCGGCTGAACGGGGAGGTGACTCCGCACACGTCCCAGGGTGGCCGAGCCATCCTTCCGGAGCTTCCTGCCGGGGCTTATCTGATCGAGATCGAATGATTACCGCCTATGAGCGGATGCCGCACGCGTCTCTTTGAGTTTTCCGTTTTTCGTTCACCTTCGAGTCGTCCGTTTACGGACGAAGACCGCCCTGAACGTCCAGTCGGGTCATCGCGCCTAAACGCGCCACTCGAAGGAAACGGACGACTGCTTGACCCTGAATGGCTGTCGGTTGTCCGCCAATGTCCTTTTTTTCTCCGGTGTTTCTGTTAGGTTTAGTTGCACATGGTCAGTTCAGTTGATGGCACCAATTTCTCACGCTTTCTGACCGTGCTCGAAGGTGCGATTCCCGACCGCCTACCGCTCCTGCATGTGTGGGGACACCGGGAGGGATACCATGCCGGACACCTTTCCGCATGGGCGAATGAGCGGCGACTTCCGGTACGGGCGCAAACGACTTTTCTGAAATATCAGCGTGCGCATGGACATGCCCTGGGACTCGGGGTGGAAGGCTGGTTCAGCAAGCTGCCCAAGGGGGAAGGCGAGGCGGCCGGCGGCGTGCACCGCTACCTCCAGCATGGGATTGAGATTGGTTGCGACTTGCGGCCATTCGAGGAACTCGGGGATATGGATGCCCTCGCGGAGGAAACCATCCGAATGAAGACCCTGAATCAGGCCCACGGCCTTGGCACGCGCGGCTTTGTCACCAACAGCTTCCATGCGCTTTCCGGCGCCCTCGGGCTGGAGGACTTCTGCTACGCGCTCTACGACGACCGCGACTGGCTCGAGGCGGCCATGGACCAGGCCGAACGCTATAACCGCCGCGGCCTCGAGGTGATGATCCGTAACGGCATCGACATGGTGACCATCGATGGCGACCTTGCCTACAAGACCGGCACCATGATCAGCCCGCAACTGCTCCGGGAAATCTGGTTCCCCCGTACGCGCGCCTGCGTCGAGTTGCTCAAGGACGCGGGCGTCGCGGTCATGTACCACACCGACGGCAAGGTCGACGCGGTCCTGCCTATGCTCATCGAGATGGGCGTCGACTGCTTCCATGGCTGTGAGAAAGCGGCCAATGACCTCGCTGACCTGAAGGCGCGCTTCGGCCGCGACATCACCCTGATCGGCAATTTCGACCATGCCGAGATGACCTTTGGCACACCGGATGAAATTGTCGCGAAAACCCGCGAGATGCTGGCCATCGGCATGCCGGGCGGGCGCTACATCGCCGACATCAATACCAGCGTTCCGTCGGAGGCACCGGTTGCCAATTATGCCGCCTTCATCGACACCATCCGTTCGGAGGGTGTGTATGCTTGAGGCTTTTAGGTGAATCGCCCTTGCCCACGACGGAGAATCCGTTCAAACCGAATTGTCATGCACGCTAAACCTCCATTCGGAACCGCACGCGGCGCGGTGAGTTTAACCTACGACGACAGCATGGATTGTCACCTTGATCTTGTGGCGCCGGCGCTGGAGGCGCACGGCTTTCGTGGGACCTTCTACACGCCGGTCAACGCCGGGTTGCTCAACCGCATGGACGAGTGGGGTAAGCTGGCGGCCAACGGACACGAACTGGGCAATCACACCCTGCACCATCCCTGCCGGGGGCGTCCGGATGCCAGCTGGATCAAGCCGGAGCGCGACCTTAGGCACTACACTCCCGAGCGCTGGGAAATGGAAGTCGCCCTGGCCAATCTCATTCTCGACAAGATCGAGGGCCGCGGCGGCCGCTCGTACGGCAACACCTGCCACAACAACACGGTCGGGCCGGATGAGGCTCAGGTTTCCCTCGACCCGCACATGCTCAAGCATTTCGTCGCCGCCCGCGGCAATTGCCACGGGCCAGACTACTCCATCGTTCCGGCGACGGCCGACTTGTCCAACCTCGGGACCCTAAGCGGCGATAACATGACCTTGGAACAGTGGCTGGCGGCGGTCGACCGGGCGGTGAACCTCGGCCATTGGGTGATTTTCACGTTCCATGGAGTGGGGGCTGAGAAAAAGCGTCTGCAGGTGCCTGAAGCCGACCATACGGCCCTGCTCAAGCACATGGCTGCCTACGGGGAGAAGCTGTGGGTGGCGCCGGTGCGGGAGGTGGCCACTGCTATTAGTGAACGCTCCCGTTAGTGAAGTCTGCCCGGCCTTGCGACGATGTCCATGGTCTCGTCGCCCATGGCAATGCCATAGAGCCCGGCCTTAGTGATAACCGGGAGCAGATTTTCCGGAATGGACCAGCTGGCAAAGACCCCAATCACTTCCCGACCCTCGTATTCCGGGTAGAAGTCAAAGAATTCGGCCAGCCGCCCGGGCATTTGAAGGATCTTATCCACCGTCGGGGTTGATTTAACCTCGACGACAATCACTTTTCCAGGTCCCGTGCAGACAATGTCGTATTCGGCATAGCGTTGCGGCCCGCGGCGGCTCACCCGGTATGGATTAACGACCTGGTCCTCCACACGGTCCATGCCGAAGTCCTCAACCGCCATCCGGGGAATGTTCGGGGCGACCACATCCTCGGCCACGCTGCCCAGCTTGTTGGCAAGGTCGCCCCATGCCTTGTTCATGCGCTTACGGTCCTCCCGGGATTCCTGAATGTGTTCCTCCAGCTTGTTGGCGTAGTATTCCAGTTTCTCCCCGTGGGCGTCGGCACGATTGGCGTAGTAGTCCAGTCTTTCCCCGAGGGCATCGGTCTTGTTGGCGTAGTGTTCCAGTTTATCAGCAACTTGCTCCAGTTTCTTGCCAAGAGCATCACTGTTGGCTGAGTATAGCTCCAGCTTCTTGCCGAGGGCATCGCTGTTGGCGGAGTATCTATCCAGCCGGTCCCTGAATTCATCGCCGTCCCGCATCATATTGGCCAGCGCAACCTCATTCCGCAGCTGTAGGTCTGCAGCTTGTCCGAGGACGCTTTCGATATGTTGAAGACGGTCTTTCACGCTGAGAATGATTGGATGATACCATTTTGCGGGCAAGCAATTCCATACCTGAAATTGACTGAAATTTTCCAATGCGCGGTTACATCCGGTAGCGCCTGCGCCATCCCTGCGGCGTCTCACCGGTCTCCTCACGAAAGACGGCGGCGAGACGGGAAGGGGTCTTGAAGGCACTGGATAGGGCAATGCGCTTGGTGCTCCAGTCGGTCTGCTCAAGCAGGCGCTTGACGTGTTCGACCTGGACGCGCCGGATTTCCTCCCACGGGGTGCGTCCGGTCGCTTTCCTGAAGCGCCGCTCGAAGGTGCGGCGGCTCAGGGGAATGTCGATCAGCAGGTCGTCGATGTTCATGGCGCGTCCCGCGTGGCGCCGCATCCTTTCGAGGATGCGCGAGATCGGCGGGTCGTCGAATCCCGGTTGGGCGGTGGAGGCCCGCTCCTCAACCCCGAGCGGCGGAATGCGGGTGATCGGCGGGCTTTTGAAGGACTTGCCCGCCATGAGCTGGTCGAGCATCTGAGCGGCGGCATGGCCGGTGCGCCGGCCGTCGAGGCGCACACTGCTGAGCGGCGGTGTGTTCAGCTCCGCCTGCGGGCTGTTGTTAACGCCCAGCACGGCCAGGCGCGAGGGATCCGGGCCGATGCCGCAACGGATCGCTGCGGTAGACAATTCATGCGCCAGAAAGTCATCGCAGGTCATCACAGCCAACGGGAGTGTCCAGTCGGGCAACTCGCAAATCAGCGCCTCCCGGATCGAGTGCCGTCGCCCGTCCACTTCAACCAGACAGGGCTTGTGCCCGGCCTCGCGCATCCGCGCGCAGAACCCTCCCAGCGGTCCGTTGAGAAGATCGCCGCTTTGCGCCCGACAAAACCATACGCCGGGAAACGCTTGACCAGCAAGTAATCCGCCCCCATGCGACCGATCGCGCGGTTGTTGTTGGTGACGGTCGGCACGCCCGGCCATGCGGTCAGGTTGACGAAAGCGCAACCGGCCTTGCGCAGCGCCGCTTCCGCTTCCGGGCCCGAGATCTGCGTGATTATCCCGTCGCCGTCCCATTCCTCCATGATCCTCAAATATGGCCACTCTCCCGGGCCCGGAATATCGAATTCCCAGAAGCCGTGCTGCTGGCAGTACAGTCCGATCCCGCGGATAAGCTCGCTGGAGAAGGTCAGGTCCCGCGGTGGCAGGTAGAGGACACGTTTCAAGTGAAATTACAGATTGACGCAATTCAGACATCTTATGGCAACATATTAGTCAATTCTTTTGATAGAGTAATCACGAGTACGCGAACTGACTCAATAAACACTCAACCTGAAATGATGATGAAAAAGACTCGATTTCTTTCCCTTTTTGCCTTTGCTGCTGCAGCTCCGCTCGGAGCGGCGGTGATTGCCAGTGATAGCTTCCTTACCGGCGGTTCCGATTATAATACCGCATTGGTGCTTCCCGGCCAGGGACCGGCTGTCACAGGCTTTACCGGCGACTGGGGCGCGACCGGTGATCCGGTTGCTTCCAGTGTGAGCATGCGCCCCATCAGCACCGGTTTAACCCTGGGAGCGTATGGCACGGGCGGAGCGGTGGAAAGTTATCGGGATGGCAGCAGTACTTCTGTCGGGCATATCCGCATGGAACGGTCATTCTCCGGTCCCCCACAAGTAGTGGCGGGAACCGACCTGTATTTCAGTGCCTTGATCCAATACACCACCGACTATTACTCGGGTGTGGGACTGAATTTCAGTGCTCGCGGCTTCTTTGGTGTGGGCTTCACAGCCGAAGGCAAAGCCGGGATTTGGACCCAGCCTTCGGTCATCGGGCAGAATCCCGCCATCGCTCCCACTTTTGTTGCCCAGACAACATCCACCTACTCGCCGAACACAACTTATCTTGTGGTGGGGAAACTGGATGCCGAGGCATCGGGTGGATCGACCAATCCGGAAACCATCACTCTCGTCGGTGTATACGCGGTAGGGGATTCCCTTGTTGAGGGAACACTGCTGACCTCGGACCAGGATGTGTACTTTTCGGAAGACGATGTTTCTGGGAATTTCGGCGGCCAAACCCTTAACGCGACTGGTTTGGTATCTTTAAAGTCGATGGGCGGGACTGTGGCCATCTTTGACGAAATCACGTACGGAACGACATTCCTGGATGTCGCTCCTGTCCCCGAGCCGTCGACCTACGCCCTGCTGGTCGGCTTGGTGACGCTGGGTGGTGCTCTGATCCGGCGCCGGATCCGCTGCTGAGAGCTTCGCCTGGACCTGCGAGTAGCGCGTTTACGCGCGAAGAC